>NZ_JBEZNH010000012.1:111276-195395 GCF_040653115.1 Streptosporangium sp. NPDC048047
GCTCCGGATCCGGCTGCGGCTCCTGGGGCGGCCCCTGCCTCCGGTACGGCGCCGGCGTCCGCGCCCGACCCGGCCGCGGCTCCCGGGACGACCCCCACTCCCGGGACGACCCCCGCCTCCGGTGCGGCTCCCGCTCCTGGGACGGCTCCCGCCACGGCTCCGGCTCCCTCCACGGCTCCGGCTCCCGCCACGGCTCCGGTCACCGCCCCCGCGGCGCAGGCCACCGCCGCGACCCCGGATCCCGCCGCCGCCCCCGACCCCGAGACCGCGTCGCGACTCGCCGGCACGGCGATCGACGAGGTCCTGAAGGTCGTGGCCCCCGACGCGATGCTGCTGCGGAGCGGTGACCTGCGGCTGACCGGGCCGAGCGGCGAGCTCGTCCACCTCTCCGCCGACTTTCTCGGCGGTGTGCGCGGGAGGCTGACGCTCCGGGCCGCGGACCGTGTCACCTCCGAACGGCTGCGTGCCGAGGCGGCGGCCTGGCTGGGCGCCGGACTCGCCGACGCCGAGGGCCGCAACCACACCGAGGGCGCGGTCGCGGCGCTCCACCGGCTGACCGAGGCGGCGCCCGAGACCGACGAAGCGGCCGTGCGGGTGACGCTGGAGTTGATGGTCGACACCGCCGGTCAGTGGGATCCCGCCCGGCTGGGCGACGGCGAGCGGCGGCTGATGCGCGACGCGGCCGGCCATCTGAGGGCGCCGGCGGACCCCCATGCCGACCTGCGGTCCGGCACGCAGGTCCGGACCGCGGAGGAGATCGCCCGGCTGGCGGAGGCCCTGGCCCCGGATCCCGCGGCGTCGGGCGCCACCGGACCGAACACCGCACCGGCCGCGGGCACCGGTACGAATCCCTCCGCGTCGCCTGAGCTCTCCGAGCTGACCGGCCGGGTGCGGGAGCTGGGCGAGTCCCTGGCCGGCGCCAAGACCGGCCTGGAGGAGCGGGTGAAGTCCCACCGGGACGCCTCCCGCCAGGCCGGGAAGAACATCGCGGGCAAACTCAGGGAAGCGGAGAAGGCGGAGAAGGAGCGCGACCGGGGAGCCCCGGAGCGGCGCCGTAAGGCCCTGGCCGATGTCCGGGTGGAGCGGGCGACCGGGGCGCGCCACAAGCGGGTCGCCGCCCGCTACCAGGAGGCCCGTGTACGGGCCGAGAGCGCGCGCGCCGCCGTGGCGGAGGCGTCACGCGCCCTGGACGGCCTGGCCGCCGAGGGACCGGCGGGCCGTACCGCCGAGCGGGTCGCCGAGGTCGCCCGGCTCTCCCGGGAGGCCGCCGAGGCCGTCGCCGCCTACGACGAGGCGGTGCGGGCGGCGCTGCCGCCGCGCGACGCCATGACCGGCAGCGTGCCCGCCGACCGGCTGCCCCACATGACCAAGCTGACCGGTGTGGTCAACCGGGTGCTGGCCGACCACGGAGTGGACCAGTCCTTCACCCCGGACGAGCTGGAGCACGTTCTGGGGGCCCGGTTCCGGCGGGTGACGTCGGACGACGGCGTCGTCCTTCAGGTCGGCGGCGCGACGCGGGGAGAGCTGCGGATCAAACTGCGGATGGGCGACCTCGCGGAGATCGTCGATCCGAAGGTCAAGGGATCCGAGACGATGATCGGCGAGCTTCCCCAGGGCGGCCGGTCGGTGTCGACCAGTGGCGGCCGGAACAAGGGGATGTCGTTCGGCCTCAACGTCGTCGCGCTGGCCAAGACCCTGGCCGGGATGTTCCTGGCGCCGGACAACGGGGTGCGCGGGTTCATCGAGAACGTGCTGGACCCGTACGTCAAGGCCGAAGGCAGCTACGGCAGGTCCCGGTCGAGGGGAGAGGGCGGCAGCGCCTCCGAGTTCGCGCTGTTCGGCGGGGTCGAGGACAACCGGGGAGAGTCGATCCTGCTGGACGTCGCCGACGTCGCCTGGGACGTCGATTTCCGCCCCGCGGGGAAGACGGACTGGACGGCGCCCGAGACGGTCGACGCCCGATCCGGCAGCGAGGCCGAGGTCATCGCGTCGGCCGGGGACGCCAAGCGGCTGCGGGTGCTCGTCTCGCACGCCTACGCCGACCACGCCCCCGCCGAGACCGCCCAGCAGCCCGCGGCCCGCCGCGACCCGGACGGCCCGTTCCCCGAGCACGTGGTGATCTCGATGAGCGGGGCGGACGAGCGGGTCGACCACACGGTCGGGCTGCTCGGTGGACCCGAGGTGGGCGACGTGGCCCGCCGCCAGGTCCGCACCTTCATGGCGGACGACCTGCCGAGCCGGCTGTACGAGGCGATGAACCGTCCGGAGGGGCTCAGCCGTACCATCACCGACGGCGGCCGGCCGCTCGGCACGGTGCGGGTCCGCAGCCGGGTCGAGTGGGTCCCCGCCCCGGACGGGGCGCCGGCGCCGGAGATGGAACCGGTGGGCTCCGGCACCAACAAGCACCACCAGGAACGGCTGCGCGTCCAGTTCTCCGGCGCGTCGGGATCGACGTCGTCGGGCCGGTCGAGGAACACCGGCGGCACCGTGGGCGGCAAGGGCCCCCTCCCCGGGATGCTGTCCTCCGGCGGCGAGGCCACGGCCAAGGCGGCGTTCGGCTACTCCCAAGGGCGGTCCAGCACGACCGGCGCGAACACCGGGGGCACCATGATCCGCCCGGGTGTGTACCGCTACTCCGGTGACACCCAGGGGTACGTGGCCGTGGTGGTCCATGAGATCACGGTCCACCGGTTCGGCGAGGCCAAGCCCCGCCCCTCGTTCGTCCAGCGTTCCCGGGCGCTGATGCGGATCCCGCTGCGGTACGCCTACGACTACGGCGCCAAGGTCGACGCGGACGGGATCGCGCGGGACGACTCCGGCGCGCCGCTCCGTAATCCCGACGGCTCGCCGGTGTTCCGGGACGACCCCAAGGCCGGGCCGCCGCCCGGCCGGAAGGCGGAGCTGCCCGGCTGGGAGACCGGCGACCCGGTCCGGGTCCGCGGCGCGGGACCGTCGGAGGTGCAGGACTTCACCCCGATCGACCGGACGGAGGTCGAGACGTACCTGCGTGAGCGCGGCATGCTGGCCCCGCTGGACGCCGACGGCAACGAGGTCCCGTCGACCGACCCGCGGGAATGGGCCAGCCACGAGAGGAACGCCCAGGAGCTGCAGGAGCAGCTCGACGAGCGCCGGGTGGCCGCCGCCTACGACCAGGGCGCCCAGGACGGCATCCAGATGACCTTCACTCTTGACCGCACCGGCCGGGCTCCGGAGAGGGTCACGCTGGTGCTGACGCTCGACCAGCACGAGGTGGGCTCCTGGCAGTACACCGACGCGGAGGTCCCCGTCGACCTGGACATCGACTCCGAGACGTCCGGGCTGTCGCGCGGCGAGTCGGCGAGTCACGACATGAGGGTCGAGGGCGGGCGCGACGACAAGAGCGCGGACGGGGAGAGCACGGGCTCCCGGGGCGGGGGCTACACCTACAGCAGGGGCGTCAACTCCGGGTCGTCCCAGGGCGGCACGGTCAACCAGGTGATCCTCGGGGAGAACACCGGGCTGACGGCGGTCGCCAAGCGGAACCACACGGTGAGGATCACCGACATCGAGTCCATGGCGGACCCCATCACCACCCAGCAGGGCAGCTCCCTGCTGATGGTGCCCGCGGACCTGCTGCCCGAGGACGACTCGGGAAACGGCTCCGTGCGGACCCCGACGCCGCACCCGACCTCCCGCGCCACGCTGCGCCGCGCCACGCTACGGGCCGTGGACACCGGCGACCTGCTGCAACGGGTCCTGCCCAAGTTGCCGAGGTGGGTGCGGTCGCACCCGGTGATCGTCAACATGCTGGCGTCCTTCCTCAACGCCCGCGCCTTCATGGCGCAGCCGGACCGGATGTTCGGCGAGGCCGGCATGGAGCTCGCCGTACGGTCCCGGGGCGTGCGCCGCTTCCGCGCGCCGGTGTGGGTCCGAGGCCGCGCGGGGGAGTCGGAGTTCGTCGGCGCGGTCGACCACGTGAGCGGCGACATCAACCTCACCCTGGGCAGCCAGTCCGCCTCCGCCGGCCGGACCCGCGGTCACGCGGGCGACGTCTCGGTGTCCCGCGGGTTCAGTCAGGAGTCGGCGCCCAAGGCCGGCGGCGGGCTCAGCGGATCGGCGTCGCGGAGCACCGCGGTCTCCGCGCAGGAACTCGGCATCTGGGGCCGGGAGCGGCTGGTCATCGAGACCGGCAAGCACTACGTCTTCCGGATGAGCGCCGACTTCGACGTCACCGTCGGCGTCCCCGGCTCGCCGAACGCCAAGGTGGTCAGCGCGCCGGGCCGTCCCGTCGTCTACATGATCCCCGAGCGTGACGCCCTGCGCCTGTACGCCCAGGGAGAGCTGCGGCTGCCGGTGGACCAGCTGGCCGACGTGATGGAGCGATACCTCGACGGCAACCTGGAGATCGCCCCGGACGTCGCGGCCCCGCTGGTCGGCCGCTACCTCAGCGAGCAGACGGCCGCCCGCCGCACCGGCACGCCGCTGCCCGTGCTGACCGCCGGCCACACCGCCGAGCGGATGGTGGGGAGGCTCGACGCGCTCTCCGACGGCCGGTACGGCGCGCTGGGGCACCCCCGGAACCCGGGCCGCCGGCTGGCCCGCATGATCGCTTACGAGCGCGCCAGGACCGCGGTCCTGGAGAAGCTGCTGGACGACCCCGACGCGAAGCTGAGCAGGCGCGAACGGGCGGTGGCCCCGGAGGTGGCCACGCTCCCCGAGCATCTCAGGGACGCCATGGGCCAGACCGGCGTCGAGGAGCTCGTGCTGAAGCGGAACGGCGAGGAGATCGAGCTGTTCGACGAGGTGCTCGCCGCGGTCGAGAAGAAGGCCCCGGGGGCGACGCGCAGGAACCGGGCGCTGTGGCGCAGCCTGTTCCGCGACTTCAGCGGCAAGCGGTGGCACGGCAAGCTCGACAGCATGCTGGACCCGGACGGGGCGCCGCACACCTACACCGCGCGCGTCCGGGGCAACGACGGCCGGCCGCTGACCGTCCGGGTCAAGATGGAGTTCGTCGGCCCGCCGAGACTGCTGAACCGGACGAGAGCGGCCGGAGTGATCGTCCAGGACTACGCCTACCAGGACAACTCCTGGTCGGAGTCGTTCAACATCGCGTTCGGCGGCGGCGTGAACGGCGAGGGCACGCCCGCGGCCCTCGGCGGCGCGGTGGGCGGGGACGCCAAGGTGCAGGGCGGCGTCAGCCACTCCACCTCCGGGTCGGCCGGCGAGCAGTTCACCCGGCTCCAGCGGATCGCCTCCTTCAACGGCATGGACCGGGTCGCCCACGCGGTGAAGGTCACCGTGGAGGTCGACCGGCCGGGCCGCCGCGGGCGCGGGCGCCGGCCCGTCGTGACGGAGCTGAAGGGCCACCTGAACCGCCTCGTGCCGTCCGAGCTGGTGGAGGCGGCGAAGGCGGCGGAGTCGAACACGCCCGCGGACACCCGGCCGCTGGCGTTCCCGAGGACGTTCTTCACCGAGTCGACGCATGCCCCCGGGCTCTTCCAGGCCGTGTACGACGGGCTGTCCCGTCGCGACGTCCTCGGCCGCAGGGGCGCCCGCCGTTACCGGCACGATCTGGAGCACACGCTCACCGCCATGGCGCGGAACGCCAACCTGCGGAGGATGGCCGGGCCGAACGGCCACCGGATCGCGAGGTTCCCCGTGCCGGGCCGTCCCGGCCAGGTGGTGGACGTACGGGTCCGGGCCGTCCCCTCGCAGGTGCGCGTCCTCGCCGCGGGGCGCGCGGACGTCGAGCTGGGTGACGTGGAGCGCAGCCAGGCGACCTCCGGAGAGGCCGTCGAGTCGGGCCGGTCGCACGGCGTCTCCGGAGGGGGCGGCCACGGCCCGTCCGGGGTGAACGTGCACGGCTCCACCGGGCGGCAGACCTCCGAGCGGATCTCCGGGACCACCGGCAGCCGCGCCGAGACCAGCGGTTTCCGCAGGGGCGACGTCACCACGGTCCGGACGCGGATCGACTACCACGTCACGTTCGAGCGCAGGTCGGTCGTACCCGGCAGGCCGTTCTACCGGCGGGTCGAGATCCTCGGCGCCGCGGCCGGCCGCGCCGACGTGACCCTGTTCGAGGAGGGCATGGCGGAGGCCCGCCGCGAGCAGGGGGCGCCCCCGGTCCGCGGCGGAGGCTGGCGCTTCGGCGAGCCGGCGGTACGGCGTGAGCCCGGCCGCGGCTGGCGGGCCCGGTGGACGCGGGGGAGCGGCGGGCCCACGACCCGGTTCTCCCTGGACGAGCTGTCCCAGCAGTCGCAGAGCGCTCCGGATTTCGACGCCGCCGAGCCGTACCGGTCGCTGGCCGAGCACGCACGGCGGAGGGCGCCGGGCATCCGGAGGTCCGGCGCGCCGCTTCTGCTCACGGTCGACGCCGGCCCGGAGTGGCAGGCGGCACGGGTGAACGACGCGCGGGCGCTCGCCCGTGAGCTCGGCGTCCCCGTCCACCTGGAGGTTCGCGGTCCCGGCGGCGTCGTGCGCCCCTACCTCGCCACGCCGGACGGCGGGCTGCTGAGCGCCGCGCTGGATCCGACGGGCCGGCGGGTCGTCGGGGTGCCCGACGGCGGGTTCGCCGCCGCGTTCGCCGCGCTCCCCCCGGCGCTGGTGGCCGCCACCGACGGCCGGATGGACCTGCGCGCCCTGCACGACCGCCTGCCGGAGGGCGGCGACTTCACCGCGATGGTCGACCGGGAGCTGAGTCCGCCCGGTGTTCCGGCGGCCCCCGCGACGAGCGCCGCGTCGCACACCGTGAACCAGGCTCAGCCGGTCGGCGGCACCTACCAGGGTTCCGTCACCTCCGCGCCGGGCGGCGCCCCCTCCGCGGGCGGCGGCTCGTTCGCGGCGACGGCGCCGCAGATCCCCGGGACGGCGTTCACGGTGGACATCCGGGCGCCCCACCTGCCGGACCTGACCCACGACGAGGTCCGGACGGCACTGAGGCAGGCCGGGCCGTCCGTCCTCGGCCGGGGCGTCCGGGACCACCGCTGGTCGGCCGACGGCTCGACGCTGGTCGTGGAGCTGCGGAACGGCGACACGCACCACTTCCGGGTCCGGATCGGCCGGCCCAGGAGGCGGCTGAGCTGGGACCGGACGGCGGGGATGCCGGTGGTGCACTTCGGCCCGTCGTCGCGGCTGATGGGGCGGACGAAGCTGCGGACGGGCAGCGCCGAGGACCCGTCCGAGATGCTGCTGACGAGCCGGCCGGACCCGAAGGCGGTGGCGCGGCTGGTGGGTCACGAGGTCGGCCACGCCCTGCAGCGGAAGGCCGCCGCCGACCACCGGGCCGGGCCGGCCCCGTTCCGCCGCCTGCTTGCCGCGGTCGGCGAGGCCGCGCGCCACGACTACTGCATGGACGTCCGCTACGACGAGTACCGGCACCTCGCGGACGGCTGGCGGGCGGCCCGCACCGAGGACGAGCGCGCCTATCACGCGCACGAGATCGAAGGGCTGAGGCGGCTCATGCTGGCCGACGGCCGCGTCCCGCCCGTGCCGCCCTGGGAGGCCGGCGGGGCGCAGCGGATCGGCGCCGGAATCGGCCTGGACGGCCTGCTCAACCACTCCGAACCGAAGGTCGAGACGAGGGACGGGTACTGGGGGCGGATGCGCAGGCTCACCAACTCCACCGGCTGGATCCCGCCGGAGGAGTGCGCCTGCCCGCCCGACGGCCCGTGCGTCTGCGGACTGCGTCCCCAGACGCCGCCGGACGGCACGCCTTCGTCTCCCGGCACCGTGCCTCCGGCTCCGGCTCCGTCCCCCGGCCTCGCCCCGCCGGCCCTGGACGCGCCCGATCCGTCGGCGGCGGTCACGGCGCGCCGTACGGACGGGAGGACCGGGTGAACGGGGGGGCCGTGGTCCCGGGAGGCGGGGCGGGGAGGGACGCGGCGCCGTTCCCGGTGGCGCGGAGCAGGGACGAGGCGCTCCTTTACCTGGACCTGAGCCCGTGCGCCTGCGGATCGACCGGCACCGCCTGGGAGGGCGGGCTGGTGACCGTGGCGGGGGATCCGGTCTCCCGCTACGCCGGGACCTGCTCCGGCTGCGGCGCCGTACGGGAGTCCCTGTTCGCCCTGCCCGAGCGGGAGGTCGCGCCCACGCGGTTCCCGGCGTTCGGCGGGCCGGAGCCGTCGCGGCTGCTGGACGCCGGGGAGTGGCTCTGGGTGGCCGACACCGTCGCAGGGAACTCCCCGGCGGGTCCGGGCGAGGCCGCGTCGGCGCTGGCGGTCGCCGTGGCGGCGGTGGAGGAGGTCGTCAAGTTCGTCCCGCCCGGCCGGGACGAGGTGCCCGGGGAGGCGTTCTGGACCGAGCGCGGCAGGCGGGTGCGGGACGCCGGACCGGGGAGGTTCCGTCTCGACCGCCTGCTGGTCGTCCGCGACGCCTACCGGACCCTGGCCGCCCAAAAGGCGACATGACAGCAGATATGGAGAAAGCCGAAAAGCGGATTAGCCCGCCAGGAGCATGGGTAACAAGAGGCGCATGACACGGGAGAGAGGGATCTTCCGCTGGCCGGTCCTCCGGCAGCTGAGGGGCGAGGATCCCCGGAGCGACGCGGCGCGGTCGGCGAAGACCGACGCGCTCCGCCCCCGTGTCGAGCAGGCGGACAAGGTCGCGCGGTCGGTGTGCCCGTTCTGCGCGGTCGGCTGCGGCCAGCTGGTCTACGCCAAGGACGGCCGGGTCACCCAGATCGAGGGCGACCCCGACTCCCCCATCTCCCGGGGGCGCCTGTGCCCCAAGGGCTCGGCCAGCAAGCAGCTCGTCAATCGCCCCGACCGGCAGAGGACGGTGCTCTACCGGCGCCCGCACGGCACGGAGTGGGAGCCACTCGACCTCGGCACCGCGATGGACATGATCGCCGACCGGGTGGTCCGCACCCGGCGGGAGACCTGGCAGCAGGAGGAGGACGGCAAGGTCGTCCGGCGCACCCTGGGCATCGCCAGCCTGGGCGGAGCGACGCTGGACAACGAAGAGAACTACCTGATGAAGAAGCTCTACACCGCCCTCGGCGCCGTACAGGTGGAGAACCAGGCCCGTATTTGACACTCCTCCACCATCCCCGGTCTGGGGATCAGCTTCGGGCGTGGCGGCGCCACGGACTTCCAGCAGGATCTGGCCGAGTCCGACTGCATCGTCATCCAGGGCTCCAACATGGCCGAGTGCCACCCGGTGGGCTTCCAGTGGGTGATGGAGGCCAAGGCCCGGGGGGCGAAGGTCTTCCACATCGACCCGCGCTTCACGCGGACCAGCGCGCTCGCCGACCGGTACCTGCCGATCCGCGCGGGCACCGACATCGTGCTGCTCGGCGCGCTGATCAACCACGTGCTGACGAACGGGCTCGACTTCCGCGAGTACGTCCTGGCCTACACCAACGCCTCGACGATCGTCTCGGCGGACTTCCGGGACACCGAGGACCTCGACGGGCTGTTCTCCGGCTACGACGCCGAAGGACACAAGTACGACCCGTCGAGCTGGGCCTACGAGGGCGCGGAGGAGGAGGCCGCGGCCGGGGAGCGTCCTGAGCAGCTTGAGGGCGGAGCCCAGCACGCCGAGGCGGCCGGCCCCGACCAGTACGGCTCGGGCGGCGCGCGGACGCACGCCACGCCGTCCACCGACCCGACGCTGAACCACCCGCGCTGCGTCTACCAGATCCTCAAGCGGCACTTCTCCCGCTACACCCCGGAGATGGTGGCC
Organism: Streptosporangium sp. NPDC048047; assembly: GCF_040653115.1. Classification (NCBI taxonomy): domain Bacteria; kingdom Bacillati; phylum Actinomycetota; class Actinomycetes; order Streptosporangiales; family Streptosporangiaceae; genus Streptosporangium; species Streptosporangium sp. NPDC048047. The sequence continues at coordinate 120,937 of NZ_JBEZNH010000012.1, forward strand.
GAGGCGTGCGGCATCGAGCCGGAGGCGTTCGCCGAGCTGGCCGAGGCGATCACCGCCAACTCCGGCCGGGAGCGCACCACCGCCTGGGTGTACTCGGTCGGCTGGACCCAGCACTCGGTGGGCGCGCAGTACATCCGCGCGGGCGCCATCCTGCAGCTGCTGCTCGGCAACGTGGGACGGCCCGGCGGCGGCATCCTGGCGCTGCGCGGCCACGCCAGCATCCAGGGCTCCTCCGACATCCCGACGCTGTTCAACATCCTGCCCGGCTACCTGCCGATGCCGCACGCCCACCGGCACGAGGACCTCGACGGCTACGTCGCCGCCGCGGGCGCCGACACCGGGTTCTGGGGCAGGAAGCGCTCCTACATGGTGAGCCTGCTCAAGGCGTGGTGGGGCGACGCGGCCACCCCGGACAACGACTTCCGCTTCGACCACCTGCCGCGCCTCACCGGCGACCACGGCCACTACACGACCGTGCTGGGACAGATCGACGGCACCGTCAAGGGCTACTTCGTGGTCGGCGAGAACCCCGCGGTCGGCTCCTCCGGCGGAAAGCTCCAGCGGCTCGGGCTCGCCAACCTCGACTGGCTGGTGGTGCGCGACCTGCGGCTCGTGGAGACCGCCACCTTCTGGAAGGACGGCCCGGAGCTGGAGACCGGGGAGATGCGCACCGAGGACATCGGCACCGAGGTGTTCTTCATGCCCGCCGCCAGCCACGTCGAGAAGGAAGGCACCTTCACCAACACCCAGCGGCTGCTGCAGTGGCGTGAGAAGGCGGTCGACCCGCCGGGCGACGCCCGCAGCGACCTGTGGTTCTACCACCACCTCGCCAAGCGGATCAGGCAGCGTTTGTCCGACGACGACATCGACCTGCCGCTACGCGAGCTGACCTGGGACTACCCCGAGCACGGCGAGCACGCCGAGCCGTCGGCCGAGGCGGTGCTGCGCGAGATCAACGGCACCGGCGCCGACGGACGGGCCCTGTCGGCCTACACCGAGCTGGAGCCGGACGGCTCCACCCGGTGCGGCTGCTGGATCTACTGCGGCGTCTACGCCGACGAGGTCAACCAGGCCGCCCGCCGCAAGTCACGCCACGAGCAGGACCGGATCGCCCGGGAATGGGGCTGGGCCTGGCCGGCCAACCGGCGCATCCTGTACAACCGCGCCTCCGCCGACCCCGAGGGCCGTCCGTGGAGCGAGCGCAAGAAGCTCGTCTGGTGGGACGAGGACAAGGGCGAGTGGACCGGCCTCGACGTGCCGGACTTCGAGAAGGACAAGCCGCCGCACTACCTGCCCCCGGACGAGGCCACGGCCGAGGACGCCATCTCCGGCAGCGCGCCGTTCATCATGCAGGCCGACGGCAAGGGCTGGCTGTACGCCCCGGCGGGCATGGCCGACGGGCCGATGCCCACGCACTACGAGCCGCACGAGTCGCCCGTGCCCAACGCGCTGTACGGCCGGCGGGCCAACCCCTGCCGGAAGGTCTACGACCGCCCGGAGGTGGTCTACAACCCGGCGGAGTCGTCGCGCTTCCCGTACGTGCTGACGACCTACCGGCTGACCGAGCACCACACGGCGGGCGGCATGAGCCGGACGCTGCCCTACCTCGCCGAGCTCCAGCCGGAGCTGTTCTGCGAGGTGTCGCCCCGGCTGGCCGAGGAGATCGGCCTGGTCAACGGCGGCTGGGCGACGATCGTGACGTCGCGCGCCGCGATCGAGGCCCGCGTCCTGGTGACCGGCCGGATCCGCCCGCTGCGGCTCGACGGCCGCCGGATCGAGCAGGTCGGCCTGCCGTACCACTGGGGCTGGGGCGGCGGCGTGGTGACCGGCGACGTGACCAACGACCTGATGCCCGTGGTGCTCGACCCGAACGTCTACATCCAGGAGAGCAAGGCCGCGACCTGCGACATCCGGCCCGGCCGGCGTCCCAGGGGACCTGCTCTGCTCGAACTGATGGAGGAGTACCGCCGTGGCTGAGCGGGTGGGGTTCTTCACCGACACGAGCGTCTGCATCGGATGCAAGGCGTGCGAGGTCGCGTGCAAGGAGTGGAACGACGTCCCCGACGACGGGTTCGTCTTCCGCGCGACCTCCTACGACAACACCGGCGGCCTCGGCGCGAGCACCTGGCGGCACGTGGCGTTCATCGAGCAGCGCGTCCCCGCCCCCGCGTCATCTCCCGCGTCCGCTCCCGGTGACGGCGAGCCGCCCGCGGACTCCGTGGGCCCCGGCGTCGAGATCGGCCCGGACGGCGAGCGGCCCGGCGCCGCGGCCGGCGGCCCGGTGGACCGGTGGCTGATGTCCTCCGACGTGTGCAAGCACTGCACGCACGCCGCCTGCCTGGACGTATGCCCCACCGGCGCGCTGTTCCGCACCGAGTTCGAAACGGTGGTGGTGCAGGCCGACGTGTGCAACGGCTGCGGGTACTGCGTGCCGGCCTGCCCCTACGGCGTGATCGACCGCCGGGAGGACGACGGCCGGGCGTTCAAGTGCACGATGTGCTACGACCGGCTGCGCGGCGGCCTGGAGCCGGCCTGCGCCAAGGCGTGCCCGACCGAGTCCATCCAGTTCGGCCCGCTGGACGAGCTGCTCGCCCGCGCCGAGGAGCGGGTGACGGAGCTCCACGGGCAGGGCAGGACCGAGGCCCGGCTGTACGGCGCCGACCCCACCGACGGCGTGGGCGGCGACGGCGCGTTCTTCCTGCTTATGGACGAGCCGGAGGTGTACGGCCTGCCGCCCGACCCGGTGGTCACCACCCGAGACCTGCCCGCGATGTGGGGCTGGGCCGCGGGCGCGGCGCTGTCCATGGCCGGCGTCATGGCCGCGGCGTTCCTGCGGGGGAAGCGGTGAGGCGGCGGCAGGACGCGAGGACGCGCGTGACCGCGTTCCTCCGGGGAGAGCGGTGAGGCAGTGGTGAGGCGCGAGGACGCGATGGTGCCCGAGGCCGAGTTCCGGTCCTACTACGGGCAGCCGGTGATCAAGGCTCCGGTCTGGCACGTGCCCCACATGCCGCTCTACCTCTACCTCGGCGGGCTGTCCGGCGGGGCGTCGCTGATGTCGGCCGCGGCCCGGCTCGCCGGGCACGACCGGCTCGGGCTCACCGCCCGCGTCACCGCCGCCGCCGGGGCCGTCCTCGGCGCGGGCTTCCTGGTCGCCGAACTCGGCAGGCCCGAACGGTTCCTCAACATGCTGCGGATCTTCAAGCCGACCTCGCCGATGAGCGTGGGCTCCTGGGTCCTGGCCGCGCACAGCGGGCTGACCGCGCTCGCCACCGCCTCGGCGGTGACGTCCGCCGCACCTTCCTCGGCCGTCGCGGCCCGGCTGCCCCGGAGGGTCGCCGCCCTGCTGCCCGCCGCCGGAGACGCCGCGGCCATGGCCACCGCCCTGACCGGCCCGCTGATGGCGACCTACACGGCCGTGCTCGTCGCCGACACCGCCGTGCCGGCCTGGCACGAGGCGCACCGGGAGCTGCCGTTCCTGTTCGCCGGGAGCGCTCTGGCCAGCGCGGGCGCCGTGGGCATGCTGGCCACCCCCCGCGCCCAGGCGGGCCCGGCCCGCGTCGCCGCCGCGGCCGGGGCGGCCGTCGAGCTGGCCGCGGGCACGGTGATCGAACGCCGGCTCGGCCTGGTCGGCGAGCCGTACCGGGAGGGGAAGTCGGGCCGCCTGATGCGGGCCGCCCGCGCCCTCACCGCCGGCGGCGGCCTGCTCGCCGCGGTCGCCGGGCGCAGCCGCACGCTGACCGCGCTGTCCGGCCTCGCGCTGACCGGCGGGGCCCTGTGCACCCGGTTCGGCGTCCTGGAGGCCGGCCGGGCCTCGGCCGCCGACCCGAAGTACACCGTGGTGCCCCAGCGTCAGCGCCTGGAGTCGGGCGACCGCGCCTCCACCCCGGCCCCGTCCCGCTCCTGGCCCTGACCCACCGGCCGGTGACCGGGGGCCGGGCTCGTCCACCGGTTTCCCGGCCGTTCCGCGCTCCCGCCGGTCTCACCCGGCTCCCGTCCTTCTGGCCCCGCCAGGTCCCGGGGCGGGTCAGCGCAGCCGCAGGGCCGTGCCGTCGAAGGGGAGGAGCTCACCGATGACCGGTGCGCCGGGCACCTCGCCCGCCACCAGCAGGCCGCCGGAGGTCTGCGCGTCGGCCAGCAGCAGCACGTCCTCCTCGGCCAGGCTCCCGGCGTCCAGATGCGGCTCCACCCAGGCGAGGTTGCGGCGGGTGCCGCCGCTGACGTGACCGTCGCGCACGGCCTCGCGGGCGCCCTCCAGGTACGGCACGGCCGCCGCGTCCACCACGGCCGTGACGCCGCTCGCCCTGGCCAGCTTGTACAGGTGACCGAGCAGGCCGAAGCCGGTCACGTCGGTGGCGCACCGGGCGCCCGCGGCGAGCGCCGCCCGGGAGGCGTCCCGGTTGAGCGTGGTCATCGCGGCTATCGCCTGGGGGAAGACCTCCCCGGTGGCTTTGTGCCGGGTGTTGAGCACCCCGACGCCGAGCGGCTTGGTCAGCGACAGCGGCAGCCCGGCCCGGCCGGCGTCGATGCGCAGCAGCCGCTCCGGGTCGGCCAGGCCGGTGACGGCCATGCCGTACTTCGGCTCGGGGTCGTCCACGCTGTGACCGCCCGCGACGTGGCAGCCCGCGGCGCGGGTCACGTCCAGGCCGCCGCGCAGCACCTCCTTCGCCAGGTCCATCGGCAGCCGATCACGGGGCCAGCCGAGGAGGTTGACCGCGACGAGGGGCTCGCCGCCCACCGCGTAGACGTCGGACAGGGCGTTGGCCGCGGCGATCCGCCCCCAGTCATAGGGGTCGTCCACCACGGGCGTGAAGAAGTCGGCGGTGGCGACCACGGCCCGGCCGCCCTCGATCCTGACGACGGCGGCGTCGTCGCCGTCGTCCAGGCCCACGACCAGCTCACCCAGCGGCGCGGGCGCGCCGTCCGCGGACATGCCCTCCCCGGTCGCGCCCTCCGCGGGCCGCCGCACGAGGCCCGCCACGACGGCCTCCAGCTCCCCGGGCGGGATCTTGCAGGCACACCCGCCCCCGTGCGCGTACTGCGTCAGCCGGACCCTCTCCGATGGGCCCGCTCCGAGACCGGGTTCCGCCGTCGTTCCCGTCATGCCCGTCCTTTCGGGTGCCCGCGACGCGCCGACCCGCGCGCCGCCCTTCCCTACCCGGCTCACCGTACGCTCACCGAGTACGGTCTCCCAGGGCGGATACCCAGAGAAGGCCGGCCCTGCTCCCCGGGACGGTCGTACCCGGCGGTGGCCGCTCGTTCAGACCGATGACCATCTGTTCTCCGGTCGCGGATTCCGGTCGCTCCGGTAAGCCGATCAAGTTCCGAACCGGAAGTCGGGGGGATTCTCCCGACGTCCCTGCTCACACACCGAATGACTCGATCAAGTGGTCATCGAGGTCGGCCACGAAACCCTCACGCCGTCAAAGACGCAGATCGCGACGCGCATGGCGCAGGCGGATCGCGGCGACTCTGCCGCCCGCCTCGGACGCGGTATCGATGCACTCGTGCAACAGCGCGGCGGCCGACCGCGGATCAGCGAGGTGAATGCGGGCGATCGCCTGGTCGGTCGCCACGATCGCTCGCTGCACTCGTTCCCGCGGCGCGACGAGTGACGCGACTGAGGCGGCGAAGTAGTCGTGCGCCTCGGACGGATCGCCGACGTACAGGTTGATGACGCCCTCGAAACTACGTAGATGGGTGGGGTGCCCAAGACTTTCCGGACAGGCGGCGTATGGGGCTTGAGCCTATGCGGCTCGTGGATGTGAGTGGTGCTCGTCGAGGACTTCGGACGGCGGACGGTAGCCCAGGGCCGAGTGCAGGCGCCGCCGGTTGTAGAAACCCTCGATGTAGCGGATGACCTGCTGCCGGGCCTTGGCGCGGGTGGTGAAGACGAACCGGTCCAGCCATTCGGTCTTGAGCGCGGCGAAGAACGACTCGGCCATGGCGTTGTCGTAGCAGACGTCGGCGCGGCCGACCGAGCGGCGGATCCGCAGGTCGGTGCAAAAGCGGCCGAAGGCGTCACTGGTGTAGTTCGAACCGCGGTCGGTGTGGAAGATCGCGTCTGGTTCGATCAGGCCGGTGCCGAGCGCCTTGCGTAGGGCGTCTTTAACCAGATCGGTGCGGTAGTGGTCGGCCATCGCCCAGCCCAGCACGGCCTTGCTGTGGCAGTCGATGACGGTGGCCAGGTAGGCGAACCCTTCCCAGGTGCGGATGTAGGTGACGTCGCCGACCAGCTTGGCTCCGGGACGCGTCGCGGTGAAGTCGCGGCTGACCAGGTCCGGGATGCCGCGCGCATCACCCGGTTCGGTCGTGGCCGGCCGGAAGGTGCGGGTCTGGACCGGCACCAGGCCCGACTCGCGCATCAGCGCCCGGACCAGCTCTGGTGAGCAGTCTTCGCCTGCGCGGGTGAGGGCGGCGTGCACCCGCCGGTAGCCGTAGGTGTCGTGGCTGGCGGTGAAGACGGCGGTGATGCGGGTCTGGAGCTGCTGTCGGCGTTGCGCAGTGGCCGAGGCCGGGCGGCTACGCCATTCGTAAAAGCCCGAGCGGGAGACCTTCAGCCAGGCGCACATCCGCACGATCGCGTGGTTGGCCTTCTCCGCCTCGATCAGCTCGTACTTGGCGAGCGTCATCGAGTCTCGGCCGCGAAGAAGGCCGCTGCTTTTGAGGAAGGTCAGCTTCTCGCGCAGGTCGGCGTTCTCCCGCTCCAGTTCGCGGATCCGGGCGCGCTCGGGCCCGGACAGCGGCTGGTCGGTCTGGGGGTGGAGGGCTTTGTGCATGTTGACCCAGCTGCCGAGGGTGGTGGGGTTCATCCCGAACTCACGGGTGACTGAGGCGACCGTGCGCGGGCCATCCAGCACCATGTGGACAGCTTCTTCCTTGAACTCCGGCGAGAACCGCCGGCGATGTCTCGTCACGTACCTGCCCCTTCCAGGCTCTCTGTCAGGTTGTGATCCCGAATGTCCGGAAGCCGTAGGACGCCTCACTTTGGCTAATGTGGCCTGCCAGCCCAAAATGTGGCGGTCCGTACTTCGATAGGGGAGGTTTTCCTCGTCATTGTGCGGCAAAATTAGAAGCTCAGACTGAGTCGTTCATCGCCGCCCCGGCGTGAGCGACCACAGTGCGCGTCCGGTGAAATGCTGTTGTTCGTCTCGTGCGTTCGAAAGGATCTAGGTTGGAGTTGCAAGACGCCGAGGCCTACATTCGGCAAGTCACCCGGAGAACCTCCACCAAGGATGCGCTGGCGTGGCTAGTCGAGGAGCGCGCGGTGCCTCGGCCGATCGATCTACCGAACCTGCTGGCGTCGTTGCTAATAATCGAGGATCAGGCGCTGACGGCAGACCTCCAAGGGCTGGCTAGCCGGGTGATTCGGCAGGTCTGCCGGTCCGAGGTGGTTTCCGAGTTGGATCCGAGCCAGGAGCTTCTCGCGCTCGATGAGGTGCTGCGGCCGGCGCAGTACAAAGCTGCCCTTGACGCGCTGGCCGCCAGGACCGCGACTCGGACCCTGACAAGCACTACGCTGGCCGCCGTCATCGCTGCACAACAGGACGACCGCAATGTCGTAACCACGCTTTGCGCAGCGGCTGGCTTGTCCTACCGAGATTTACGCGCCAGAGTCCGGGATGCGTCAGTCCCCACCGATCTACGTGGCAAGTGGAAGAACGACCAGTTGAAGGCGGTCTTTGACGTCATCGACGCAGTCATCACCGGCCAAGTTACGGCAAGCAGTCCAGCTGCCCAGCCGGCCCGGCCGGTTGAACACCTGCTGCCCGAGATCGACGACGAGCCTGAGCGGCAGCGCGGATGGGCATTGGTTGAGCAGATGAGGGCCCATGGTGTCCCATATGAGCTTCTGCTGACCCAGCGAGCAGTTGGCAGTGCATGGGTCGCCCACAGGAGCAGCACGGGCAAGAAGGTGCAAGCTGCGGTAACGACCTCTCTATGCGAGCTGCTTGACAAGCGGTCGGTGCCCTATCACCGGCTTGCCATGAACGCGGCGTCACGGGAGCTGTTGACGCGGGTGGGAGCCAACCCGAGCGCTGCTGCGGAGGACGGGCGTAACGAGGGCGGACAACTCGCCGTGCTGGTGCATTCACCGGCACTGACGCACGCGGTCGCCGTCTCGGTCGCACGGGACGGCGGAACGGCAAGGAAGAGCGGAGCTAGGCTCGGGACGCTTCCGGCGCGCCTCGGCATCGCCTGCAGTGTGGTGTTGGTAGGACCGGGATGGGCGGAACGGAACACCACGGCCGAACTCGCTCGTCCGTTTAATGGACGAATCTACACCGAGCGGACAGTCCCCGAGCTTGCGGACGCGCTCAGCGGCATAGTTGCACAGGGCGAAAGCCTTGTACCGGTCGGGCAGAATCGCAGCATACAGTCCACCAACTCGGTTGACGGTCCATTGGAGCCCCGCCCATGAGTTCACTGACCCAGCAGGCCCGGCGCGAGGTCATTGCGGCAGCCAAGGCGGCAGTTACGGACCAGACCGAACGCAGACCGTTCGAATGGCGCGGCGAGAACATCATGCTGCCCGTGGTCACCGTCCCGGTGGGTGATGTTCTACTCAACCACCGCACGCACCGCGTACGCGCTCAGGTCGAGAGTCTCGGGGCTGGCGGCACCATCATCGATACCAACCCGCACAGCGAAGAAGCGCAACAGCTACTGGCCGACCTCATTCGGCAGACCAGCGGGTACAACGAGGTCAAGGCCATGATTCGCCACGAAAAGCAGCGCGAGCCGGGGCTCATCACGCACGAAGGCGTACTGGTCAATGCAAACACCAGAGCGGTTGCCTTGCGAGATCTGCACGAGGAGGTACGGCACGAGAGAGCCTTCGCATTCATCAAGGTCCAGGTGCTGCCAGATAATGCCGACAGCACCGAAATCATGCAGCTGGAATTCAATTTCCAGATGCGGCGGAACTACCAGCAGCCCTACTCGTTCACGAATCAGTTACTGTTCATCAAGGATCTGCTGGACTCCAACTTAAAGCCGGACGAAATCGGCGTGCAGATGAAGCCACACTACGATCCGACATCTGCGAAGGATCGACGTGCAGCCGCCGAAGAAGTGGAAGCCGAGGACCGACTTCGGCAGATCATCGAGGAACTGATCGCCGCAAGCAGTGGAGCGCTGCACTGGCCAGACTTCGACGACGACCGGCAGAACTTGATCGAGATCGACGAGTCCTACCGGAGGATGGTCGCGCGCAAAGGTCCAGATGCAGCGCGCCGCGTCAAGCAGGCGAAACTCGTCGGTCTCCTCGCCGGGATGGACTACCGCCGGGTAAGGCGCATCGATGAGTCGTATCTGGATAGTTATGTGCTCCAGGCGCTCGAGGAAGAGCCGAACTTGCGGCCTGCCGCCAAGTCCCTGGCGATTGGACAACAGGAAGTCCCTCGCGCAGACCTGGGAGGGCTTTCTGTCCTCGATGACCTCAACGAGGACTCGCCTGTTGGTCAACCCGGGAAGGTCACCCTGCAACCGCTATTCGACGTGCTCGTCCGCCACAGCAGGGGCGACGGCGACGCTGACTGGGACGCCGAAGTGGAGATACCGACCACCGAGGGCACCACGAGGCTGCCGAAGAATACGTTCTTCGACGCGGTCAAGGCTGCGATGCAAATAGCTGCGGACAGCAAGGCGCAGGACGATCAAGGCCAGGACGCCCTCGACCTCCCGCGGCGTCAGTTGAACGCTGCTGGTGCCGCATGTGACCGAGTACGCCGGGCGTACGACGAGCTTGAGGACGATGGCGATCAGCCGGACCCGATAGCGCTCGAGCACGCGCTCGAAGCCTATCTGCGCTCGCACGATGAACTGCTGCATTACCTTGCAGAACGCGGATTCACCGCCGCGGAGAACCTACTGTGACCGACGGTCCTGCTATCTCGCTCGACTTCGACCCAGCGGCAAACATGGTCCTTGCCCAGAAGATCGGCGCCGTCCCGGATGTGTTCTGGGGCCAGCTGCGCGTCGAGTGGGGCTACGACGGCGACCCAGCCCGGTCCGTCCGGGTACCGCTCGAACGATTCCGCGAGAACATCGGCTGGCTGGGCCCAGCCTGTAACCGCTACAACGTCGATATCGTGTGGGCACCTGCCGCCGAGGCGATCATCATGACGATCAAGCTTGAACGCAGGCAGCTCGAACGCGCACGTCAGGAGATCAACGCGCCGATAACCCCCGATGACGTGGAACGCCGCCTCAACGGGAGCCGCTTCGCCAGGTCGCTCAAGCCGTTCCAACTTCGCGACGCGGCCAAACTACTCGGTCTGGCGCACGGCGCGAACTTCTCCGTACCCGGCGCCGGCAAGACATCCGTGGCATACGCCGTCTATGAGGCGGAGCACCTTGCTAAGAAAGTTGACCAGCTCCTGGTCGTTGCGCCGCTCTCAGCGTTCGACGCATGGGAGACGGAGATCGGGGAGTGCTTCAAGCCGGGGATGGCCCCAGTCATCAAGGTGTTCGGGACGCCGGGCAGCCAGGATGCTGAGATCCTGCTGGTTAACTATCACCGTTTGGCGGCATACCTCAGCGAGCTCACCAAGTGGGTCCGTAGACGGCGAACCTTGGTGCTGCTCGATGAGGCGCACCGGATGAAGGCGGGCCGTGTCGGCCAGCACGGCAGCGCGTGTCTCGACCTTGCGTTTTCCGCGTCACGGCGGGACATTCTGACGGGGACGCCCGCTCCGCAGTCAGCCCAGGACTTCGTCCCCCTATATGAGTTCTTGTGGCCAGGGCAGTCACGGCGGATCCTGCCGGCCGAGGTGATGACGAGGAACCCCCAACCGGAAACACTCCACGCAATCAACCGGGCCATAAGGCCGCTCTTCGTGCGCACCACGAAGAGCGAGCTGGAGTTGCCTCGGCCCACACTTAGGCGGGTCGTAGTCCCGTTGAGCGGCTTGCAGCGGGAGATCTATTCAAGTCTTCGCGATCGCTACGCAGGCATGCTGCGCGTGTCGATGAATGACCGCGTCGAACTGGCCCGCATGGGCACGATCATCATGTACTTGCTCGAGGCGGCGAGCAACCCCCAACTGCTTGCGGTCGGGTCACGTGACCTACCCGGTGAGTTTGTCCATCCACCGTTGCCCGTCAAACCCGGGAGCCGATTGTGGGAAATGATCGTCGGCTATAGCCGCTACGAGACACCCCCCAAGTTCACCCGTCTATTGGAGATCATCGCTCAGAACGTCGCTGATCCGGCCGGTCCCCGCAAGACGCTGGTGTGGTCGAACTTCGTTTCCAACCTCGAAGGCCTGAAACGGTGGCTGGCCGAGTACCAGCCCGCCATGATTCATGGCGGGATCCCGTCCGTCGCAAGCGCGCCGACTGCGGCAATCACCCGAGAGTCGGAGCTGCGGCGCTTCCGCAAGGACGACGACTGCAAGGTCCTGCTCGCCAATCCTGCGGCGATGAGCGAAGGCGTCAGCCTTCACCACGAATGCCATAACGCGGTCTACTTCGACAGAACCTTCAACGCTGGCCACTACCTACAGAGCATCGACCGCATCCACCGGCTCGGCATGAATCCCGACCAGCGCACTACTTTGCTTTTCATGATCACGGATGACACCGTCGATCAGGTCGTTGACATGCGAATCCGGGACAAGGCCACCAACCTTGCTCGCGCTCTGGACGACAAGGAGCTTGTACGGATGTCGCTGCCTGACGACGAGGACTACGGATCTCCGATCGAGACCGATGCAGACATGGCCGCGTTGCTTGCCCACATCAACGGCCCGGATAAGTGAGCAACGGTGCTGCCCGAGCCGTTCCCGGTCCATCCGAGTCACCGGCACCTCCAGGCGGCGTTCTACGTAGCTCGTCTACTCAAGCCGGATGGCGAACTCCGACACGCCCTCGACCGGAGCTACCGCAGCCTCGCAACAGGCGCACTGCACGATCACCGCAGTCTCGCCGAGGGCGAACGCCTGCTCTCGCGCGCTGGCCTGCTCGCGACCCGGGGGCACCTTGTCGTTCCGTCCGACAACCTGCTGGCCATGGCCCGATTACCGGTGGACACGTTCGTCGAAGCCCTGCTCTTCAAGATTCTGACCGACCAGCGCGAGGTGTGGCTAGCGCAGATGGCGACGACCGATGAGGTCCGCTGGGAACTCGTGCCGTACGACGTAGCCACCGCGCTTGCCTCGACCTTCGAAGACGTGCGAGAACGCGACGCGTTGCTGCTTGCCGCAGCCAGAAAAGTCGATCTTCAGGTGCTACAAGAATTCGGGGACGAAGGTGAGCAGGCGGTACTTGAGGCATGCCGGACCCATCTTCGCAGCGCCAGCATGCAGCACATGCTCGCCGATGTGGTCCAGGTCAGCCTGATCGACGACACATTAGGCTATGACATCGCCAGCCCCGATGCCGCTGGCCAGCGGCACCGCCTCGAGGTCAAGGCGACCTCGGCGCCACCAGGCTGGGTGGAGTTCTTCATCAGCCGAAATGAAGCCACTGTCGCCGAACGCGATCCGCGCTGGTCATTGGTGGTTACCCGGCGGGAACATGATCCCACCATCACCGAACCGGTAATGCAGGTGGTCGGCTGGCTCACGCACGGCGATTTCGCCCAGGCGCTGCCCACAGACCCGCCACTCGGCGGAGGCCAGCTTCGAGGCCGCTGGGCGTCATGCCGGATCACGATCAGTGCCCAGTGCCTGCGGCCCGGTCTCCCGCTCAAGAAACCGAACGAACTGGGCTGAGCTGGTGCTACATAAAGGCGACTCCCCATGGGGCGAACGGCACCGTAACATGATCGGTCATTCGGGTGTACGACACGCTTCCCCGCACGTCCGTGATATTAACGTCCGGGACGGTTCAGTGAGTGAACATAGGATGGACATGACCGTGATGACGGCCCCGACGACCGACCCACAACCGTCGGTCCCATCATCCTTGCAGCCTGAACCACTTCGCAGCCCTCTCGGCGGACTCGACTACCGCAAGGTCAGCGAGGAAGCACGAGCCGAGAGCCGCAATCGAGAGGTTCACCTTCCGCCGGTCAGCACCTACCGCTGGTGGGCCCGGCGGACGAGCGCCGTCAATGGTGCCGTCATCGACGCGTTCAACGCAATGACGCCTGGCCGGCTTCTCGTTGCCGACATGTTCGCCGGAGGCGGCGTCATCCCGCTCGCAGCCGTCGCGCGAGGCCACCAGGTGTACGCCCAGGACCTAAACCCCTGGCCGGCCGCCGGCCTCACCGCAATGCTCGGGCTTCCCGCACCGGACAAACTCCGCGAGGCGGCAGCGACGATCGAGCAGTGGGTCCACACCGAGGTCGAGGCCGCCTACGGCACGACTCTCACCAACGGGACCAGAGGCGTCGTCTCCCACACGATCCGTGTGGCAACGGGCGAGTGCACCGGCTGCGCTCGGCGCGCCCGTATGTTCCCCCACGCGCTTGTATCGCTGCGAGTCCGCAAAGAGAGCGGAAACCCCCAAGCATGGATGGCCTGTCGGCGTGGCCACCTCTTCTCAGCCAATTCCGATAAACGTCGACGCTGCCCGACCTGCCACGTCCTAGTCGAGCCGACAGCCACCTACACTCCGATGCGGACGATAACCTGCGAATGCGGTAAAACCGACCGCCTCTCCGATCGTGCCAAGACCTGGCAATGGGAGATCGTCCTCGTCGACCGGTCCAGCCGCACCACACGTGAGGTCGACATCCCTACCGAGGCCGAACGCGAGCGGGCCGACTCGAGTCGCTGGCAACCGGCTCACGACCTGGGGCCGATCCCACCAGGCCAAGAAACGAGCGTACTCACCCGTCACGGCTTCCAGCGCTGGCAGGACCTGTACCCGGACCGGCAGCGCCACATGCTCGAGCGCATGCTCGATCTGGCGAGCCGCTGTTCGAAAGATCCTTCAGTCTTGCGCGCGGCGGAACTGGCCGTTATCGGAAGTGCCGAGATGGCCGGGCACCTGTCCCGCTGGGACCGGTTCTACCTCAAGAGCTTTGAATCAATGGCAGGCCATCGATTCAACCTCACGACTCTGGCTGTCGAGCCGAACGTTTGGGGCGGTGTCGGCCGCGGACGCGGAACCGTTCTGCGACGTCTCAACCAGCTCGTCAAGTCCGCGGCATGGTTGCATGAGAAGACCGGCCGTGAGCTGCTCGTCCAAGGCCCGCTCACCAGTAGCACACCGGCCACCGCCATGAACGAGTGGGACGTACGCGTTGTCGAAGGCAGCAGCGAGCAGATGGTCCTACCGTCGAAGTCTGTGCACCTGGTTCTGACCGATCCGCCGTACCACGACGACGTGCAGTATGCAGAATTGTCCGGCCCCCTGCGCGCGTGGGCTCGTCTCGCGAACGAGAAGCTCACCAACGAGGCACTCACCGGTGAAGCCGTGGTTAATAGCGCCACCGGCCAACTCGTCGACGACGGCGCCTACGAGGCGCTGCTCGGCCGCATCTTCAAAGAGGCTCGACGTACACTTCGACCGGACGGACATCTCGTCTTTAGCTACGCCAATCGAAGCCCACGCGCCTGGGTCGCCGTCTTCGGCGCGCTGCAAAGCGCCGGCCTACGCGCGGTGGGCTGCGAGTTGGTGCACAGCGAGAACGAGACCGACCATGCAAAGCGGGGCGTGCGGGCCTGCACCCTCGACCTCATACTCGACCTCGTTCCGACTGGACCTTCTCCCGTCGAGCAGCACAGACCACGTCCCTCTCCGGACATCCCGCTCACTGACGAACGACGGTTCCTCGGCGTCGTCGCCGACATGTTCCTGCGAGTTGGTGACCTCAAGGACGGATGGCGCTCCGAGGTCCACAAGACGTTGTCAGAGCACCCCTTTATTACGCCCATCGAGCGTGTCACGTGAGTGATACCCCAGGATCTAGCTTCCCCCAGCAGCCCGGACACCGGCGGTGCGGCATCAAGCCCCAGCACCCGGTCATCGCACGGGCTTCAGCTATGGCACCGTGAGAGAACAACATCAGCTTGAGTCTGGCTGGGAGTATGATGCACGAAAATGAAGTGCTGGCGACGGCTGTCTGACGGCAGACGAAGCCGGGGTGGAGGTTGTCGATGAGCGCAGGGGCATCACCGTTGTCGGGCTGGGCGCGTGAGCGGTTCGGCGAACGTGCCGACGCCGTACGGCGGCAGCTTGCCACCTCGTTGCTGGAGGCCGTGGGCAACGCCCAAGACGCCCAGCGGTCCTCGCTCAGCGACAAGAACTTCGCCTACGGGAGCGCTCTGATGACCCGCCGATACGAAGCAATCGTCGAAGGCTTCCAGAATGAATCGGGCTTTCAGACCGTCCGACCGTACGGCTCGCCGCACCATCTGGTGGTTCTGGACGGCAACTTGCTATTGCCGTTTCGCTATGCCAAGGACGATCGCACGTCGATCGCCGAGGCCCGCGTCAGCGACGGCCGCATCTCCGCGCTCGTGCGCGAGCTGTTCGACCGCTTCGGCCCCGCGCCCTCCTACCACCAGGAGGAGCTGTGCCTGTCAGCGCAGGAGGAGGCAGAGCGAGCCTCGGTCCGGGTCGAGCTGGAGCGGCTACCCGCCGACACCCGCCTGATCCCGGTCGCCTACGCCGGCAACGCCCAGGCCGGCCTGCTCCGGCTGTACTGGGGTGAGGCCGAACTGATCGACGAGTTCGGCCGGATCCGCTGGCTGCACTGCGAGCCGGTCCCACTGGCGGGCCTGCCTTCCGGATCCGCCGCACCCCTGTGGCACATCCCACCCGCCACCGCGGCACGCTTCGACCACGGCTCGCTGCCTGACCTGGCATTGCACGCCCGATCGCCGATCGAGCGGAAGAATGGCACGATCTTCCCCGTCAGCAGCGAGGCACCCGAGGAAACCGCGGTCACCAGCGACAATGAGCACCCCTGATCACCCCCGCCCCATCAAAACCGCTATTAGATCCATTCTAGGCAACCTGAGCCCGCAGGCCATCGCCGATGCCTTTGACCCGGCCCGGCTCACCCAGGCCCGGCACCTGGCGGTGCTGACTAAGAAGGACCTAGCTGAGCGGATCGGGGTGACGCCTGCAGCGATCGGCCAGTACGAGACCGGCACCACCCGTCCCCGGCCCGATCTCATCCCCTGCCTCGCCGACGTGCTCGGCGTGCCGGCGGCGTTCTTCCTCTCCGGCCGCCCGCACGGCAAGCTCGACGGGTCCATGGCTCATTTCCGTAGTCTGCGCTCCACCCGTGCCCATCAGCGCGCCAAGGCCGTCGCCTTCGTTGAACAGGTCTGGGAACTCGCCTACGCGCTGGAAAAGCGGGTCCGGCTGCCACACGTGGATCTTCCGGGGTTCTCCGGTGGGGAGGTCCACTCCGGCGTCGAGGTGCCACGTGAGCCTGCCCTGGCTGCCCGCGCCCTGCGCCACCTGTGGAGGCTGGGCAGCGGGCCGGTCTCGCACATCGTGCGGCATATGGAGGCCCACGGCATCGTCGTGGTCTTCCCCCCGCCAGATGAGGACGCCACAACCGTGGACGCCTTCTCCACCTCCCAGCTGCCCCGGCCCATCGTGGTGTTGACCGCCAACCGGTTCGACGACATTCACCGCTACCGCTTCACCGCCGCCCACGAGCTGGGCCACCTGGTCCTGCATGGCGATGCTGCCTCGGGCGACTCCCAGCAGGAGCGTGAGGCCGATGTCTTTGCTGCTGAGTTCCTTACGCCCCGTGACAGCATCCTGCCCGAGCTACCCACCCGTCTGGACCTGCGCCGCCTAGTGGCGCTAAAGCACACTTGGGGCGTGTCGGTCGACTCCCTGCTGTACCGCTGCCGCGAGGTCGGCCTGATCTCCGACTCTGCTGCTGGTCGTGCCTACCAGCGTCTCAAGACCTTGCGCGACCAGCCCGGCTTCGCTCCCGAGCCAATCAGCAATTACCCCGGCGAGCAACCTGTGCTACTGCGCCAGGCCTTCGACCTCGCTGTCACCGAAAGTGGTCTGACCATGGCGCAAATGGCGACCCAGCTCGCCTGGCCCGTCACCCGTGTCCGTGAGCTCCTCGGCATGCCTGACCAGCGCCCCGCTCTACGCATCGTGCCATGAGTCGAGTTGTCGATGGGTGGAGCAGCCTGCAGCCCATCCATCTGCATTACTCTCCAGGCGTTCTGGGTTTCGCTGCGATTACCACCCTTACCATTTTTTCAGTGACCCAAAGTATGTGCGTAATGGCCAACGCTGCGAGGAGAACGGATGAAAAGCACAGGGTCGCTGCTAGCCGATTTGGGTTGGTGTCGTTGTCGACTAGTAACGCAGCAAGTGATAAGAAGGTAGCCATGGCTGCCCATCTCATGCTTCTCGTATAGGAGCCGAACAGACGAGGCCACTGCTTGGTCCTACGCAATATTTCGAATCTGGGGGAGCTTGCGGAGGTAAGAGCAATGGTGATGGCTGCAATGATGAACCCTAAGAGAGTTCCATGGAGTCCGAGGATTGCTGCATAAATTTCCTTCCGCCGGTTTAGCAGAATGCTCCGCAGTGGACTATCTATTTCCGAAACTAGCGATAGCTTGTAAGTTATCAGAGATATGATGGCGAACATGAAGAGCTCTTTGGCGAAGGAGGGAAGTCGTCGCACCATCAGTTGCACCTCTTAGGGAGATTGGTTTGACCCCTTCGAGGACACACTAGCTGACGAGGCCGACAAAAGATCTTCGCGTAGCTCCCCGTAGGCTTCCTCTATCTTTCGGTAAGCATCGTCACTGTTGAGCACTCTAGATCTTGGACTCTGCCGCAGGATTGTCTTCTTGCTGATGAGCTGATCCTCAAGGAGGTTTATTTCATCGGCTCCTCCGGTTTGCTTGTTAACGATAGTGGCCCTGAGCTCTTCAGCTTGGTCGCGAAGATCTTCTTTTCTCATCATTCGACGCAAGAAGTTAATCAGGTCGGATTTGAGGTCCACTCTCTTGTAGGGTTCCGGCTGGAGGATGAGCCCGACAACTGCAGCATCGCTTCCCAAAGCGGCAGCATCGAGTGCTCGCCCCAGAGACTCATTAGCCTCCGCAATAGTGGACGTGTAGGATCTGCGAACCCGCAGAGTCAGCCTGCGGACGGATTTGTTCCCCTCCAACTGCTTGGCTATGTTGTGATTAAGCAGGGCTTCC
The DNA here is from genome assembly GCF_040653115.1 of Streptosporangium sp. NPDC048047. Lineage (NCBI taxonomy): Bacteria > Bacillati > Actinomycetota > Actinomycetes > Streptosporangiales > Streptosporangiaceae > Streptosporangium > Streptosporangium sp. NPDC048047. The sequence goes on from NZ_JBEZNH010000012.1 coordinate 139,032, forward strand.
ATCGTAAATGATGGAATTGCCCCCGAGAGGGTGTACATCATGTATATAGGTAAGCGCTTTGCGCGAGGGCCGTAGAAGTTATGTTCCACGCCGACGATACCATCGGGGAAGAGGCAAATATGTGACGTCTCGCACAGCCCTTCTTCTTCGCCGAGCACGAGATTGCGGAGCGTTCCCCCAGACTCTGATTGTGGCAAAGCATTCTTTCTAATAGTCCCCAGACGTAGCCTGATTACCTCCCCTGTAGCGTCTACCCAGGCGCACAGACTACTGCCGTCTGATTGGTTCATGTAGCGGCGATTAGCCGCATCGAAAGGAAGATCGCTAATAGCCTTGAGTCCGGCCTCAAGATCAGCGCTGATGTTCTTCGGGATTCCTGTCTCATCGGCGCCTGCATCGATTCGATAGAAGTAGACGCTGCGGTCGACGGTCGGACGCTTCGACTGCTGGAGGCGACGCTGAGGTGTCGGTGAACTCATGACTATAGGGTGCCACGAGTTGCGGGGCACCGCGTCCGTTGCGCAAGCATTCGCATTGATATGCCTGGATCAGAATGACCTGTTTATGCCGTTATTTACCATAGAGTGGGATATTTATATATCCGGGAGGCTGAGAACTAGGCCCTGCTTCGAAGTCGGCTGTATGGCGGCGTGTCGTGCCCGGACAAGCAGCGAGGCTTTTCATCCTCGGCGGATAGGTGGCGGGTCACAGCATGATCGCAGGTACGGCGTTCACCTGATGACGTAGAGAAGCTCCTGGTAGACGGGTTGATCACCACAATCACGTCCGCCACAACCAGGAGCTTCAGGTGCTGTTCTACCGTGCCGCGGTCGATTTGTCGCGTTCAACGCTGAACTACGTGGCCGGAGTCATCCGGCGGCACCGCACGGCGATCGGCACGCCCTGGCGGCGGCTCAACCCCGGGCAGCAGGCCCTGCTCGTGCTGGTTCACCTGCGCAAAGGTGAGACGTTCACCGAGATCGTCGCCGGGTTCGGCATCTCGACGGCCACCGCCTGGCGGTACGTGCAAGAGACCGTGATGCTGCTGTCGGCCCTCTCCCCGAAGCTGGGCCGGGCACTGCGTGCGGCCAGGCGGGACGGGCTGCACTACCTGGTGCTGGACGGCATGCTCATTCCCACCGACCGGGTCAAGGCCGACTGGCCGTACTACTCGGCCAAGCACCGCGTCCACGGCATGAACATCCAGGTTATCGCCTCTCCCGATGGGACGATCATCTGGACCTCCGGTGCGCTACCGGGCTCAGCCCATGATCTGAGCGCCGCCCGGATCTGGGGCATCCCGCGCGCGCTGGAGCGGGCCGGTGTCGTCACCCTCGCCGATAAGGGCTACCAAGGCGCCGAAGGGTCGCTCGTCACGCCGTACAAAGGGCGCAACAAGCCCGTCTCCCGCAAGCGGGCCAACCGCTCCCACGCCCGGCTACGCGGCCCCGGCGAACGCGCCAACGCCCAGCTCAAGAGCTGGCGCCTCCTGCGCAGGCTCCGCTGCAGCCCCAGCAAGGCCGGACACCTGTGCAAGGCCATCGCCGTCCTGCAGAACTACGAGATTACCCGAGGATGAAAAAGCCTCAGTGAGGTCTCCGGTAGAGGGGTTCATCGACCAAGAAGAACCTGAACACCAGAGACCTCGTGACCACCTTAGCCAGGGCCGAAGCGTTCTCACGTTGTGAGATTGAGTAGCTGAAGGCCGTCCGCGGGATGGTTGCGGTAGTGGTCGGTGGCGGCTGCGATGTTGGCCCAGCCGATCAGACGGACCAGGCCGATGGTCAGGTTGCGCAGGCTCGTCATGATCCGGGGTGCGGTGCAGGTCCGGACACGGGAGGCGTCTTCGCGGTAGGTGACATCGCGGACGTGGTGAGGGCCTGGATGCTCCAGTGGCCGCGGATCAGCGCGGCGAGGCGGGCGTGGGGGATGCGGCCGGGCGGCAGGCTGGTGATCGCGTAGACGGTGGCGATGGTGGTCGTGCCGGTCCTGCGGTTGGTGCGGCGGCATTTGACCTGGATGGTGTGGGCGGCGTGGGGGAAGGGCAGGCCGGGCCGGGCGGTGCAGATCTTCATGCGGCGGATCTCGCGGCGGCTATGTCCGCGCTCGTCGGTGCGGTGGTTCAGGAACGCCGCCCGCCAGGGCAGGGCTTTGAGGCGGCGCCGGTGCAGGGTGGGCTGGTTGCCCTTGACGAGGAAGATGTAGTGGCCGCCTGCGGCGATGATCTGGCGGGCGTGCTCGATCTGGGTGTGCAGGGCATCTGCGGTGATGACCGCGTGCGACAACTCCAGGCCGGACAGTAGGGGCGTGAACGCGCCGATCTCGTTGCTCTTGACCGCGATCTGCCGCTGGGCCAGGACAGTGTGGGTGTCGTGGCGGACGGCGGCCAGCAGATGGATCATGGTTCCGTCGGCGGTGCGGCTGCCGCGCAGGGCTTTGCCGTCGATGGCCAGGCCGATCAGCGGGGTGGGTCTGCGGGCGGGGTGTCGCAGGTGAGGGTGGCCAGGTAGGCGCTGATCGCGGTGTCGAAGGCGTCGCCGTTCAGGCGGGCGAGCAGCCTGCGCAGGGTGCTGGTGGCCAGGCGGATGGTGCCGGGCAGGTCGGCGCGAAACAGGACGCTGGGGTCGTATCCGTGGATGGATCGGTTGATTGCCGCGATGGAGGCGGCTCCGCCGAGGCCGGCGAGCAGGGTCAGGGCCAGCAGCGGGCCGAGCCGGTAGTGGCGTCCGCGGCGGCTGCGCGGGTCGGGCAGGACGTCCAGGACCTCGGCCAGGATGGGCAGGTCGGCCCATGGGTCGGAAACTGCGACGTGCTCGGAGTGGCGGGCGAGCACCTCTATCGGGGATGATGGCACGCGAATGCGGCCCCTGATGATCGCCCGGATAGACACCGGCGATCATCAGGGGCCGCGTTCGTCATCTCCGCATTGGGGTGCCCTCAACCAGCAGCCAGGTACAGAGCTACGACCGTCTCACCAATCGAGAACGCCTCCGCCTTGCCATCGGAGTGGATCATGAGCAGGTATGCGGTCGATGAGAAGCGCCGTGCTCTGATCGTCTTCTGGGGCACTGGCTCCAGCGACCTCGCCTCCACCGTCGCCCAGCCGGACGCCGCGGTTCCCGCTGCTCAACTCCAGCAGCTCAAGCCAGATACGGCACGCGTCATGGGTCTGTCCAAGCAGCGTGTCCACCAGTTGAAGGTAAGCGCCTGACAGTGAACCGAGTCGTGGTTTGCGCTGCGGCGAGTGTGGTGCAGGCACGGCTCTCCCTTCCCCGTCGGTGCAAGGCCGACTCAGATGAGGTGTCGTCTTGTGGGAGGAAGCTCAAACCATCGACAGGAACGGCGAGCACTGCGCATCGCTACACGGCCTGCTGGTCCGGGAGGAGCCGCCGTTAGCCGAGGCGGCCTTCCCTGATCGCCGTGGTGAGGGCGGACCAGGCGTCGGGGGTGAGGACGAGGGCCGGGCCGGTGCGGTCCTTGGTGTCGCGGACGGCGCGGCGCCCACCCGAGAGGGCCGCGACCTCGACACAGTCACTTCCGTCGCCGCCGGACAGGCTGGACTTGCGCCACCGGGCGGTGGAAAGCTCGCGGGTCAGGTCGTCCATCTGCGCATCGTCTCCTTGATGAAGCCGAGTGACTCTCTCCGGGACAGGGCGTCCGCTCTGATCACGCCATGTCTGCATATTAAGCTTTTTACCTCTTCCGACCTATCGCTCACCCGATCCTCGGTGCTCTGGGAGTCGATGTAGGCCACCGGCGGGGACTCGCGCGGCATCTCCGCGACGACGAAGCTGCCGAGCAGCCCGACGGTGCCGTAGGCGGCGTAGGGCAGCACCTGCAGCGAGACGCGGGGGCTCTCCGCCAGCTCCAGCAGCCGCCGCATCTGCTCCACCATCACCTCGGGGCCGCCCACGGGGCGGTGCAGGACGCCTTCGTCCAGCACCACCCACATCATCGGCGGCCCCGGCCGGTCGAGGAGGCGCTGCCGGTCGAGCCGGGCCGCCAGGCGCTCCTCCGCCTGGTCGGAGGTGGTGCCGGGCTCGTTGGCGATCAGCGCCCGCGCGTAGCCCTCGACCTGGAACAGGCCGGGAACCATCGCCAGCTGCCAGACGTGCAGCGACTCGGCCTCGGCCTCGAAGTCGAGCCAGGGGCGGAACCATCGGGGCATCTGGTCGGCCTCCCTGGTCAGCCGGTCGAGCAGGTCGGTCAGCTCCCTGCCCCGGCCGAGGACGGCGTCCACCTTGCGGGCGAAGTCGAGGCCCGGGGCGCGGCGGCCGTTCTCGATCATGCTGACCTGGCTGGCCGACAGGTGGACGAGGTCGCCCAGCTTCCGCTGGCTCAGCCCGGACAGCATCCTGACCTTTCGCAACTCGGCGCCGAACCGGATGCGTGGGGACGCATAGGGATCCGGTTCCGGTGAAGCAGTCATCTCCGAGCTCCTTCCGCCGTTTCTGACCGTGTCCGGGAGATTACTCCGGGGAGTCGTCGAAAATGGCGGGAGTTCACACACTGTGAACATGGTGTGGATCCGTAATCAAGGAGGACGTGGCCGCGGGCCGTACCGGCAGGGCGGGTGGGGTTCGCTTCCGGTCCGGCTCTATTTTCGTTACGTGGACCCACGAAGGCACGTTCCGCGTACCGACACCGTTCTCGCCGACCCGCGGCTCGCCGCGGCGGAGCGCAGGCTCGGGCGGGCGGTGGTCAAGGAGGCCGTCACCGAGGCCCAGCGGCGGGTACGGCAGGGCGGCCTCGCTCCCGCCGAGGTGGCCGACGCCGCCGTGGCGGCGCTGCCCCGGTACGCCGCCGGTCTCCGGCCGGTGCTCAACCTGACCGGCGTCCTGGTCCACACGAACCTGGGCCGGGCTCCCCTGTCGCAGGCCGCCGTGGAGGCGGTCACCGCGGCGGCGGGCTGCACCGACGTGGAGTTCGACCTGGCCGCCGGGGGTCGCGCCCGCCGCGGACGGGGCGCGCTGGAGGCGCTCGCGCGGGCGGTGCCCGCGGCCGAGGCCGTCCACGTGGTCAACAACAACGCCGCCGCGCTCGTGCTGGCGGCCACCGCGCTCGCCGCCGGGCGGGAGATCGTGGTCAGCCGGGGCGAGCTGGTGGAGATCGGGGACGGCTTCCGCATCCCGGATCTGCTGGTGTCCACCGGGGCGAGGCTGCGCGAGGTGGGCACCACCAACCGCACCTCCTACGCCGACTACCGGGACGCCGTGGGGCCGAAGACGGGGTTCGTCCTGAAGATCCACCCGTCGAACTACCGGATCGAGGGGTTCACCGGGTCGGTGGAGGCGTCCGCCCTCACCGGGCTGGGCGTGCCCGTCGTGGCCGACATCGGCTCCGGCCTGCTGTCCCGGGAGCCGCTGCTGCCCGGCGAGCCCGACGCTGCGGGCGCGCTGCGGGCCGGGGCCGACCTGGTCACCGCCAGCGGCGACAAGCTGCTCGGCGGGCCGCAGGCGGGCCTGCTGCTCGGCCGCCGCGACCTGGTCGAACGGTGCCGGCGTCACCCGCTGGCCCGCGCGCTGCGGGTGGACAAGCTGACGCTGGCCGCGCTGGAGGCCACGCTGCGCGGCCCCGAGACCCCCGTCCACCGGGCGCTGCACGCCGACCCGGCGGTCCTGCGGGAGCGGGCCGAGGCGCTCGCCGTACGGCTGGCCGCGGCCGGGACGGACGCGCGGGCGGTGCCGAGCGAGGCGACCGTGGGGGGCGGTGGGGCGCCCGGCGTGACGCTGCCCAGCGCCGCGGTGAGCCTGCCCGCGGGGCTCGCCGTACCGCTGCGGACCGGTGAGTCGCCGGTCGTCGGGCGGATCGAGGGCGGCAGGCTCCTGCTCGACCTGCGGGCCGCCCCGCCGGAGGCGGACGAGGAGGTGGCGCGGGCGGTGCTCCGGGCCGTCGCCTCCGCGGGGGCGGACGGCTCCGGAGGCGAGTCCGGGGGCGGTTCCGCGGATCGGGAGGCGAGCGCTCTCCGGGAGGGCGGGGCGAACGGCTCCGGGCTCGAAGGGAGGGGCTGATGCACGTCGTGGCCACGGCCGGGCACGTCGACCACGGCAAGTCCACGCTGGTGCGGGCCCTCACCGGGATGGAGCCCGACCGGCTTGCGGAGGAGCGGCGGCGGGGCCTGACGATCGAGCTGGGCTACGCCTGGACGGCCCTGCCCTCGGGGGAGCGGCTGGCCTTCGTCGACGTGCCCGGCCACGAGCGCTTCCTGGCCACGATGCTGGCCGGGGTCGGCTCCGCGCCCGCCGTCATGTTCGTGGTCGCCGCCGACGAGGGCTGGATGCCGCAGTCGGAGGAGCACCTGACCGCGGTCGAGGCCCTCGGCGTACGGCACGGCCTGCTCGTGGTGACCCGCGCCGACCTCGCCGACCCCGCCCCGGCCATGGAGGCGGCCCGTACGCGCCTGGCGGCCGGCGGGCTCTCCGGGATCGAGGCGCTGGCGGTGAGCGGACGCACCGGACAGGGACTCGACGAGCTGCGCGGGGCGCTGGACCGGCTGGTGGCGGGCCTGCCCGCGCCCGATCCCGGGGCGCCGGTGCGGCTGTGGATCGACCGGGCGTTCAGCGTCCACGGCAGCGGCACGGTCGTGACGGGGACGCTGCCCGACGGCCGGATCACCGCGGGCGACGAGCTGGAGCTGCCCGGCGGGCCGGTGCGGGTCCGGGCGCTGGAGTCCCTGAAGGAGTCGCTGCCCGCGGTGACCGGCGTGGCGCGGGTGGCGCTCAACCTGCGCGGCCGGGCCGTGCCCGAGCGGGGGCAGGCCCTGGTCACGCCGGGCGCGTGGACCGCCACCGATCTGGTCGACGTGCGGCTCTCCCCGGTCGGCACGGCCGGCCGGGGCGCGGGACCGGGCGCGCCGGACGTCCGGGGAACAGAACCGGGGACGGGTTCGGGCGCGCCGGGGGCCCGGGGAGCGGCCACGAGGCCGGAGGAGCCCGGCGCGCCGGTGGAGCGCCTGCCGGGCCGGTTGACCGCGCACATCGGTTCGGCGGCCGTGGTGTGCTCGGTGCGCCCGCTCGGTGGCCGTGTCGTACGGCTGCGCCTGGCCAGGCCGCTGCCGCTGCACGTGGGCGACGTGCTGCTGCTGCGTGACCCGGGCCGCGAGCGCGGCGAGGTGCGGGTGCTGGCGGGCGCGACCGTGCTGGACGTGCGGCCGCCGTCGGTGAGCCGCCGGGGCGCGGCCCGAGAGCGCGCGGCGGAGCTGTCCGGGGCCGTTCCCGGCGCGGCGGCCCTGCTGCGGACCCACCGGCTGCTGCGCGCCGGAGAGCTGCGGGCGATGGGCTGCCCGCCCGCGGACGAGCCGGTGTGCGGGGACTGGCACGCCGACCCGGAGCACTGGGCGGGGCTGGCGGCGCGACTTCCCGAGGCGGTGCGACGATACGCGGCCGGACATCCGCTGGAGCCGGGCATGCCGGTCGAGGCCGCCAGGCACGTGCTGGGGCTGCCCGACCGGCGGCTGGTGGCGGCGCTCGTCCGGCCGCCGCTCTCCGTCGCCGACGGGCGGATCTCCGGCGGACGGCCCGCGCTGCCCGCCCCGGTGGCCCGCGCGGTCGCCCGGCTGGGCGCGGAGCTGTCCGCGCGCCCCTTCCTGGCGCCGGAGGCCGGACGGCTGGCGGAGCTGGGGCTGGGGCCCCGGGAGCTGGCGGCGGCGGTGGCGGCGGGAGCGCTGCTGCGGGTGGCCGACGGGATCGTGCTGCTGCCCGGCGCGGACGTCCGGGCGGCGCGGGCGCTGGCCCGTCTGCCGCAGCCGTTCACGGTCAGCCAGGCCCGGCAGGCCCTGGGCACCAGCCGCCGGGTCGCGGTGCCGCTGCTGGAGCACCTCGACCGCCGGGGGCTGACCGAGCGGGACGGTGACCACCGGCGATGCCGCCTTCCGGCGCCCGGCGCCGTGCCTCCGGACCGGCCCGGCGCCGTACCTCGAACCCGCCCGTGACCTCACTCCCGAGCCGGCCCGGCGCCGTGCCCCCGGACCGGAACGGCGTCACATCCCGGAACCCGCCCGGCGCCCCGCTCCCGAGCCGCCATGACGCAGTACCCCTCAAACCGCCAGAAATGTGGTCAAACTTCTCATAGGCGTACATCTCCGCGCCGAGTCGCGGGTATGCCCGGGAAGAGAAGCGGGAACCGCCTGGGGGTGCGCCATGGCCGGAAACAGGGGCGTCGTCTACGAGGGAACGGGCAGGGTCGTGGTCGAGGACTTCGACTACCCGACGTTCGAGCTGAAGGATGGGCCGGGGGTCAATCCGGCGAACGTCGGCCGGAAGGTCCCGCACGGCGCGATCGTCAAGACCGTCGCGACGAACATCTGCGGCAGCGACCAGCACATGGTCCGCGGCCGCACCACCGCCCCCCACGGCCTCGTCCTCGGCCACGAGATCACCGGGGAGGTCGTCGAGAACGGCCCGGACGTGGAGTTCGTCAAGGTCGGCGACCTGGTCTCGGTGCCGTTCAACATCTCCTGCGGGCGCTGCCGCAACTGCAAGGAGGGCAGGACCGGCATCTGCGAGAACGTCAACCCCGACCGCCCGGGGTCGGCGTACGGCTACGTCGACATGGGCGGCTGGGTCGGCGGGCAGGCCAAGTACGTCCTCGTGCCCTACGCCGACTGGAACCTGCTGAGGTTCCCCGACAGGGACCGGGCGATGGAGAAGATCCTCGACCTGGCGATGCTGTCGGACATCTTCCCCACCGGCTACCACGGGTGCGTGACCGCCGGGGTGACCACGGGCTCCACCGTCTACGTCGCGGGCGCCGGGCCGGTGGGCCTGGCCGCCGCGGCTTCGGCGTTCCTCCTCGGGGCCGCCGTGGTGATCGTCGGCGACCTGAACGCCGACCGCCTGGCGCAGGCCCGCAGCTTCGGCTGCGAGACCGCCGACGTGTCCCAGGGCGACCCCCGCGACCACATCGAACGGATCCTCGGCGTCCCCGAGGTGGACTGCGGCGTGGACGCGGTGGGCTTCGAGGCCCGCGGCCACGGGGCCGAGGCCGCCACCGAGCACCCGGCCACCGTGCTCAACACGCTCATGGACGTCACCCGGGCGGGCGGCGCGCTCGGCATCCCCGGGCTGTACGTGACCGGGGACCCGGGGGCCGCCGACGAGGCCGCCCGGGAGGGGGCGCTGTCGATCCGGCTGGGCCTCGGATGGGCCAAGTCGCTCGCCTTCTTCACCGGCCAGTGCCCGGTCATGCGGTACAACCGGCAGCTGATGATGGCGATCCTGCACGATCGGGTGCAGATCGCCAAGGCGGTCAACGCCACGCCGATCCCGCTGGAGGAGGCGCCGCGCGGCTACCGGGAGTTCGACGAGGGCGCCGCCCGCAAGTACGTCCTGGACCCGAACGGGATGCTCGGCACGTCCTGACGCCCGCGCCGCGCCGTGCCGGGAACTTTCGTGCGGTGCCGGTCCGGAAGGATGTACGCCCTGGTCAGGGCGGGATGTCCGGCGTGTTCCGTGAGCGCCGGGCCGTGTCGCCGGGCCGTCGCGGGCGGCCCGGGGGGCTCACGGTGTCGATGTGTTCTCCCTGACCGGAAGTGATTTACATGGTGCAGGAGAAGATCACCGATTGCCATTCCCGGGAATGGCGGAGTTTTTCACATTGAAACGATCTTGGGTAGGATAATGGTAATGGCCTGTTCTCCTGTACCGCCCGGCCGGCTCCGACCCCGTTCCGGTCGGGGACGAGGCGGGGTGCCGCCGAGGACGGCCATGGCGAGCGCGTCCTGAGCGACCGCGCAGGCCGTGCCGGGCCGTGTTCGCCGCGAAACGCAACCGGTGACAAGAGGTCGAGCAGGACCTGCGTGTAGGGAGTACAGCCAATGGGCCGGGGTCGAGCCAAGGCGAAGCAGGCGAAGGTGGCGCGCGAGCTCAAGTACGGCAACCACGGGATCGATCTCGATCGGCTGCGCGAGGAACTCGTCGCGGCGGGTGGTTCGCGGACGGAGTCCCAAGCCGAGGACACCGCCGACGACTACTTCGCCGACCGTTAGACACGTTCCGCGGGCGGTCTGAGTCCGTCCCGCGGACCGTCGTTCACCGGGGCCGTCGTCCGGTGGGTCCGTTCTCCGGGCCCACGGCGAGGTTCCCCCGGACACGCGTCCGGCCCCGGCCTCAGAGGCCGGGGCCGGACGGGTTGCCGTGCCCCGGTTCCCGACCGGGAACCGGAGCCCGGAGTCGGCGGAGCTAGAAAAGCGTCGGGGCGGCGGCCTCGGCGGTCACCCGGTCGAGCTCGCCGGGCCGGAAGAACCGGATCGCGCCGAACACCCCGTCGTAGCCGGGATCCCGGATCACCTCGCCGCGGCGCAGCCGCCCGACCGCCTCGGCCAGCGGCGGCGAGCAGGCCGCGATGTCGTCCACCGGCACGTCCTGGAGGATCGCCAACTCGGGACCCAGGGCGGCGGTGAGGTCGTCGATCTCCCGGGCCACCTTCTTCGACCTGGGCCCCACGCCCAGGATCTCGCCCACGATCTCCGGCAGTGGGACGAGGCTGCGGAAGCCGGGCACGCCGTCCGGGCGGGCGCCCTCGGGCCGGTCGGCCAGGTCCTCGACCCGGCTCAGCACGCCCACCGTGAGCGGCCTGCCGCACACCGGGCACCGTCCGCCGCGCTCGCGGGTCTCCCTCGGGGTCATCCGGACGCCGCACTTCCGGTGCCCGTCGACGTGGTACTTCCCCTCCTCGGGGAAGAACTCGACGGTTCCGGCGTACCCGTCGCCGGTCCTCAGCGCTTCGAGGACGGCGAAGTAGTCGAGGTCCGTCTCGAACACCGTGGTCTCGCGGGCGACCATGGGCGGCGAGTGGGCGTCGGAGTGGCTGACCAGCCGGTAACGGTCGAGGGCGGAGACCCGCCAGTTCATGGCCGGGTCGCTGGACAGCCCGGTCTCCAGCGCGAAGATGTGACCGGAGAGCTCGCCGTAGCACTCCTCGACGGTGTCGAAGCCGGACTTCGAGCCGAACACGCCGAACCACGGCGTCCAGACGTGGGCGGGCACCAGGTAGGCGCCCTCGCCGCTGTCCAGGACGGTCTCCAGCAGGTCACGGGAGTCCAGGCCGAGGACCGGCCGGCCGTCGGCCGCGAGGTTCCCGGCCTTCGCGAGCTCGCGGTTGAACCTCTCGGCCGCCGCGAAGTCCGGCATGTACACCAGGTGGTGGATCTTCCTGGTGCGGTCGCCCCGCCGGTAGACCGTGGAGACCTCGGTGGAGAGCATGTAGCGCACCTCGGCGGAGGCCAGGCGGGGCGGCAGCGTGCGGGAGACGTCGCGGTCGATCTCCTCGCGCAGCCGGAACAGCCCGGGTTCGGCCGGGACGAGGCTCTCGCGCAGCCGCTCGAACCACAGCGGGTGCGTCAGGTCGCCGGTGCCCATCAGCGTGACGCCCTTGCGCCGGGCCCACCACGTCAGGTGTTCGAGGTCGCTGTCCCCGCTGCAGGCCCTGGAGTACTTCGAGTGCATGTGCAGGTCGGAGTGGAACCGCATCCGCGACCGTCCCGTCACCGGACGCGCGGGCCCGGGTACGGCCCGGCGGACCCGGTCGGCTGGGGGGAACCGGGCCGGCGGCCGCGGCCGTACCGGGGGGAACCGGGCCGGGAGGCGCGGCCGTACGTCGTCAAAGGGGTCATGCGGACTCGTTTCCCTGCGTGACGGGGGGTACACACGCACGCGAACCGGGAATGGCCGGGGGTGACGGCGGACGCAGAGGTCCGCCGGACGCACGGAGGTCCGGAGAGCGGCGAGGACGGCGACGGACGCGTGCCGGATGCGGGGGCAGGAGGCGCGATGACGGCGGTGGGCACCACCACATGGGCCATCCCGGAGGGCTACATCCCCTCCGGCGGTACCGGCCCCGAGCCGGAGATGCTCAGTCACGAGACCGCGTGCATACTCAACGCGGCGGACGAGGACGCGCACGTCGAGATCACGCTGTACTTCGCCGACCGCGAGCCGGTCGGGCCGTACCGGGTGACGGTGCCCGCGCGGCGGACGGTGCACCAGCGGTTCAACGACCTGACCGACCCCGAGCCCGTGCCGCGTGACACGCCGTACTCCTCGGTCCTCCGCAGCGACGTCCCCGTGGTGGTCCAGCACACCCGCCTGGACTCGCGCCAGGCCGAGAACGCGCTGCTCTCGACGATCGCCCACCCTACGTGAGGTCCTCGGGGTCCTCGGGGGCGAAGAACTCCAGCAGCAGGCGGTTCAGCGCCTCGGGCCGCTCGGTCGGGATCCCGTGGTGCGACACGTCCGGCAGCACGGCCGTCCCGGCGTGCGGCATCAGCCGCCGCGCACCGGCGACGACCGCGCGGGCGTCGTGCGCCCGGCTGCGCTCCGCCGCCACGACGAGCGTCGGCACGGCCGAGGTCGGCAGCAGGGCGGCGTCCGGACGGCGGATGGGGATGATCCTCGAGCGCGGGAGGTCCGTCGCACCCGAGACGTAGAGCTCCAGCCAGCCCTCGTCCACGGGCGTTCCCCCAGACTCCCAGGCGGTGAGGGCGCGCACCCGCCGGGGCGTCGGGCGCAGCAGCGTCGGCAGGGCACGCAGCAGGTAGCGCGGGCTGAACCCGGTGAAGCACCGGGTGGGGTCGAGGAGCGCGAGACGGCGCACCAGGTGCGGCGCGCGCAGCGCGAACGCGAGGGCGATCTCGGCCCCGTACGAGTGCCCGCACAGGTCCGCGCGGTCGAGCCCGAGACCCGCGAACGTCGCCTCCAGCCAGTCGAGCAGGTCGTCCTCGTCGCGGATCGGCCTGTCGCCCCGCGCGCCGTGTCCCGGCTCGCCGATCCGGTCGATCGCGTAGACGCGGTGCGCGGAGGCCAGGGCGGCGGCGTTGGCGAACCACACCGCCGAGGTGGCCCCGCCGCCGTGTGACAGCACCAGCGGGGGCGCGTCGGCGGGCCCACAGGCCAGCACCCGGGTGGTGCCGTACTCCGAGCGGACGTCGATCTCCTCGGTGGCGGCGGGCCATCGCGCGAGGACGCGCGCGTAGGCGGCGGCGAAGCGCCTCCCGGCCTCGGGTGTCCGGAAGGCGGGGGCGGGGGGCGTGGTCTCGGGCATGCGGTCCCTTCCTGCTCGGCGCGGATCCCCGTTCGGCGCAGGTCCCCTCGGGTGTGGGGCCGGTCCGGCGCGGGCCCCGTCCGACGTGGGGCCGGTCCGGCGCGGGCCCCGTCCGATGTGGGGCCGGTCCGGCGCGGGGCCGGCCCGGTGCGGAGAAGCGGTCCGGGGCGGGGCGGAGCCCGGCCGACGGAGATCCATGCCGAGTCTTCCCCACGGACCGGGCGGGTCTCCATCCGGCCTGGAAAGTCGTCCATCTATCTAGGTAGTATTTCTAACTAGCTTGCTCTATCTTCTAGGTGGCACACACGACGAAAGGACCCCCATGCCCTCCCTGGTGCTCGCCGCCGCCCTCGTCGTCCACCTCGCCCTCGTGAGCCCCTGGCTCGGCAGGCGCTCCTACGCGCGCCTGGAGCGCGAGCGCGACCGGGACGGGCGGATCCTGGTCCGGATGTTCACCGCGTGGACGGCGGAGCTGTGGGCGCTGGCGGCGGTGGCCCTCCTGATCGTCGGCCTGTCCCCGGAGCTGGACCTCGCCGGTGCGGGCTTCGTCCTCCCGGCCGACCCGGAGACCACCGCCGGGATGCTGATCGGCCTCACGGTCGCCTCGGCGGTGGTCGTGCTGGTGACCGTCCGGATGACCAGGGCGGGCAGGCCGGTGCCCGGACAGGCCGCCTTCCGGGCGATGCTGCCGCGCACCCCGGCCGAGCGGCGGGGCGCCCTGGCGCTCTCCGTCAGCGCCGGGATCTGCGAGGAGATCGTCTACCGGGGACTGCTCATCGCGCTCGGCACGCGCGTGCTCGGCCTGCCCCTTCCCGTCGCCGCCGGCCTGGCCCTCGCGGTGTTCGTCGCCGGCCACCTCTACCAGGGATGGCGGGGCATGGCCATGGTGGCGGTGGCCGGGCTCGGCCTCACCCTGCTCTACCTCAGGACCGGCAGCCTGCTGCTCCCGGTCGTCATGCACGCCGTCGTCGACATCCGCTCGCTGCTCCTCACCCCGGCTGGTAAGCGTGACACGCTAGATGGCATCGCTACCGTGCGAGGATGAGGTCATGGCGACCGACCGACGCGCGAGCTGGCTCAAAGGTGTCCTCGACCTGCTGGTGCTGGCCAGCCTGACCGAGGGCGAGAGCTACGGCTATGAGATCTCCAAGACGCTCGCCGAGGCCGGACTGGGCCAGATCAAGGGCGGAACCCTCTACCCGGTGCTCAACCGTCTGGAGGAGGCGGGCCTGCTCGCCGCCGAGTTCCGGGTCACCGAGCGCGGTCCGGGCCGCCGCTACTACAGGCTCACCGAGCGGGGCCGCGAGACGCTGACCGAGCAGAGCGGGCTGTGGCTCGCCTTCGACGAATCCGTGCGGGCCATGCTGACCAAGGGAGCGGCCGGATGAGCGACTACTTCGACGAGCTGGCGGCGCTGCTGCGCGACAGGGGCGTCCCGGCGGAGCGGGTGGCCTCCACGATCGAGGAGCTGGCCGGGCACGTCGCGGAGAGCGGCGCCGCCCCGGAGGAGGAGTTCGGCCCCGTCGCCGCCTTCGCCGACAGCCTCGGCGGTGTGACCGAGGGCGACGCGGCCGGCGGGGACGACCGGACGGCCTCCGCCGGGGAGAGCTGGTCGTGGACGGCCGACATCTTCGCCGACGAGCGGCGGCTCAACGAGTTCGGCGGGCAGGGCTGGGAGGTCGACCGGGTCGACCGGCGCGGCATGTTCGTCAGCCGCCGGGACCCCGAGCGGCCGCAGCGCTGGGAGTACCGCCGGGAGACGGTGTGGCCCGAGGGCAGGCGCGCCGTGACCGAACGGCTCGCCCCGGACGGCTGGGAGCCCTGCGGCACCTGGTTCCTCTACGAGTACTTCAAGCGCCCCGGGGCCGCCTCCGAGGGCCCGGCGGCCGAGATCGGCTCACCGCCCCCGGCGCCCGGCGGGCGGCTGTTCCTCAGCGTGCGGTTCCTGCTGCTCCTGGCGGCCTGGCTGCTCCTCGTGATCGCCGCGGGATGGGTCATGCGGGGCGTTTTCGGCGGCGACGACGGCGCGGATTTCGCCGTCGGCACGGCGACGGGCGTCGGGGTGGTCGCGGGAGCCGCCCTCGCCCTGTGGACGCTCGCCCGCCGCCGCTGACCGCCCGCCGTCCGGCGGTGCGCGCCTCCCGCCTCCACCGGGTGGGGCCCCTCGCGCCGCCGCCGAGGAGCCCCGGACCGCCGTGGCCGCGGGCGAACCGGCCACGGCGGCTCACCGTACGGCGGGCCGGGGCGGAGTCCGGGGCCCGGGCGAGGTCCCGGGCGGGTCAGAAGTCCAGCCGGTAGTAGACCGACATCCGCCGCATCACGGGCAGGAGCCGGGCCGACGCCACGAGCGCCCGATATCCCCGGCTCAGCCCGGTGTATCCGGGGTCGTCGAAGACACTCATGGACGTCGTGCACCGCAGGCCCGGGGCGATCGTCTCCAGCTCCGCGCAGCCGTCGATGCCCCAGTGGAGGGTGGCCCCGGCCTTCCGGACGATCCGGTTGGCCCGCTGCATCCGGACGCCGAGCCTGCTGAAGCCGTCGAAGACGAACCGTCCGGAGGGGAAGCGGTCCACGACGCGCCGGAAGAGCGCCCGGCCCTCGTCCTCCTCCAGATACATGGTCAGGCCTTCGGCGACGACGAGGACCGGACGGTCGGCGGGCACCTCAGCGAGCCAGGCGGGGTCCGTCACGGATGCGGCGACCAGCTCGTAGCCGTCGCGCGCCGGGTAGAGCTCCCGCTTGAGGTCGATCACAGCGGGCCGGTCCACGTCGTACCACCGCACGCCCGGACCGGGATCGACGCGGTGCACCCGGCTGTCCAGGCCGCAGCCGAGGTGCAGCACGGTCGCCTCGGGGTGGCCGGCGAGGAAGTCGCGGGTCCAGGAGTCGAGGAACCTGCCCCGGAGGGCGATGGTGACGTGGTCACCGCGGCGGACCCCCGTGTCGGCGGGGTCGAACTCGATCTCCCGCAGGGCCGCCACGGCCAGTGTGTCGCCCAGCATCGGACGCGGCGACCGGGCGTCCAGGGCCCTGCAGTACAGCGTGGCCAGCATGGTGGCCTCCGCACCGGAAAGGCGTGCCTTCGGCATGGGTTCACCGTACGCCCGCCTTCTCACGGACGCGCGGTTTTCCCGTACGCCGTCCGTGACGGTCACCCCGGCTCGCCGGTACGGACGACACGGCGCGGTGCGGTTCCGCGGACGGGGTGGAGGTGCCGGTCATGGGGCGCGGGAGCCGGTCACCGGGCCGCAGAAGTGGAGCCGGTGGATTTCCGTGACAATTCACTGAAAACGCATGCGTAACCGTGTTCGCTCCCTTAACCTCGGCAAGGTCGAAGCGTCCATATGTCAAAGGAAAACGGCATGGCGCAGTCGTGGACCGAAGTGCCGATGCGACATGTCGTCCGGGTGCGCCGGATGGATTCCGCGCCCGTGGAGGTGGCGGCGGACGCGCTCCCCGAAGGTCTTCCCGCCGTTCTCACCTGTTCCGCCGACCAGGCACGGATCCCCCGCGCCGCCGACGGGGAACGGATCACCCGTTTCCCCGAGACCGCCCGTTTCCCTGAGACCGTCCGTTTTCCCGAGCGGGAACGGCCCGCCCGTTTTCCCGGACGGGAACGGCCCGGTCGTTTCGTCGACGAGGCGCGAACCGCGAGTGAGATCGTCGGCGCCGTCCTCGACGAGCTGGAGCGGGCCGTCATCGCCCTCTTCCCGGCCTGGCTGCCCGGCGCCGAGGGCGTGGGCGGCGCGGGAGGCGCCGCGGTGCTCGCCGTACGGGAGCTCGCCGGGCGGATGGCGGCGGGCAGGCGCGGTCTCGCCCCCTTCCTGGCCGATCTCGCCGCGCGCTCTCTGGTCGATGGAACGTTCCGAAACCCTCCCCGGACGCCCGCCGAGGTGCGCGCCGCCGGTCTGGCCCTGGCGTACGCCGTGAGCTTCGGGCGGACGCGCACGGCGATCCTCGTCCGGGTCCCCGAGGGGCTTCCCCCCGCCGGGGAGGAGAGGCTGGTGGAGGCCGGAGAGTGGCTCATCCGCCACGGTGGCCTGGGGTTCTGGCTCACCGGGGCGGGCCCCGCTTCTCCGGGCGGGGTGCCGGTGGTGACCGTGGAGCCGGGGCCGCTCCCGTCACGGCGGACGCCACCGGCGCGGCCCGCGCCGATCGCACCGCCCGCGCGCCCCGCACCGGGTGTGCCGCCCGTGCCGTCTCCGGGCCCCGGACGGTCCCGCGGTTCGGGAGGGACGCCCGCGCGACCGGCCGGATCCCCCGCCGGGGGGCGCCCGCACCCGGGCAGCACGGTGGAGTCCGCGCTGGAACGGGCGCTCGGCTCCTGCGCCTGGGCCGCGGGGCGGGCCTGGAACCAGACGTACCAGCCGGGTCCGCTGCTCAACCCCATCCGGGTGGACCTGCTGTGGCGGGCGGAGCGCTGCGTCGTCGAGCTCGACGGCCCGGAGCACCGCGGTCCGGAGAACCGCGCCCGGGACCGGGCGCGGGACGCGCGGCTCCGCGGCGACGGCTACGCGGTCCTGCGTTTCGACAACGACCGCGTCATGAACGACCTGCCCTCCGTACTGCGTGAACTGAGGAAATTCCTCCAAGCCCGCCGTGGCCCGTCAGAAGGATGAGGACATGACCGAAAAAGAATTCAAGCTTCCGGAAATGTCGGTGCTGGTGGTGCTGATGGCGGAGACGGAGGGGATTTCCAACCCCGAACTCCAGGAGCGTTACGGCCTCAAACTCGACGGGGAATCCCGCAAGAAGCTGAACGGCCTCAAACTCGTCGAGAGCCGCAAGCAGGGCCGCGCGTTCGTCCACACCCTGACCGACCACGGCTGGGCCCGGATGGGAGAGATGATCGAGGCGGGCATCCCGCTGCCCAGCGGCTCGGCCGGGGCGATGTGCCGCGCCCTGCTGACGGGGCTGAGCCGGTTCCTGACGCGGACCGGACAGGCGCCGGCCGACTTCTTCCACCCCGGCAGCGACCTCTACCCGGGCGGCGACGAGGACGGCCCCGTGGAGGAGGCACCGGACGTCGCCGGACCTCCCGCCGGGGAGGCGGACGTCACCGAACGCATCCGCGTCGCCTACGCCGAACTGGCCCCCCGGCCCGGCGCCTGGGTCGGCCTGGCCCGCCTGCGGCCGCTGCTCGGCGGGTTCGGGAGAGCCGAGGTGGACCGGGCGCTCAAGGGGATGATCCACCTGCCGGAGGTCAGCATCGTGCCGGAGAACAACCAGAAGACGCTCACCCCCGAGGACAGGGCCGCGGCGGTGGTCATCGGCGACCAGGACAAGCACCTCATCTCGATCGGGGCGCGATGAGCGGCCGGGAGCTGGAAGCCCTCCAGGCGCTCAGGTTCAACTGGGCCGAGGGGCCGGAGGACGTCTGGAGCCCCTCGTCCTTCCACGTCGAGGCACTGAACCCGGTGGTGGAGCGCCGCGTCCTCGGCGGAATCGCCGACGTGGTCGGCGGCGGCGCCACCAGCCCGATCGGCCTGGTCCTCCAGGGGCAGCGCGGCACCGGCAAGACCCACCTGCTCGGCTGGGTCCGCGAGCGGATCCAGCGGGAGGGCGGCTACTTCTTCCTGGTCGGCCTGCTGGACGCGCGGACCTTCTGGGAGAGCACGCTGCTGTCCATGCTGGACGGCCTCTCGCGGAACGGCGACGAGGGGGAGAGCCAGCTCAAGGTCCTGCTGCGGCGGCTGGCCGAACTGGCCGACGTGCCGCGCGGGGTCCGGCGGGAGGTGATCGGGAACCGCGGGGTGACGCCCGGAAGCCTCGACGCCTTCGCCGACGCGCTGCGCCGGTTCAACCCGCACGTCGGCAAGGACGCCAAGGACACCCTGCGCGCCCTCGTCCTGCGCGCGGGCGCCGACCATCGCGCGCAGGACGTCGGCGAGGGGTTCCTTCAGGCGCTGCCCGAGGAGGAGCCGGGCGGGAGGGCGGCCTGGGGCATCCGGCAGTTCCCGAAGACGCCGCAGGAGATCGTCAGGGACCTCTCCCGCCTCCTCGCGCTGACCGGGCCGTCCGTCATCGCCGTCGACCAGATCGACGTCCTCGTCGCGCAGTCCGCGATCTCCAGTGACAGTACGGCGGTGCACGACTGGCGCGACCTGATCGTGGCGGACCAGGTGGCGGGCGGCCTGATGGCGCTGCGCGAGGTCACCCGCAGGACCCTGACCGTCGTCTCCTGCCTGCCGCACACCTGGACCCTCATCGAGAAGTACGCCACCGACACCGCCCGCGACCGCTTCCGGCCGATGCCGCACCTCAAGCCGCTGCCCGACGCGGGCACCGCCCGCGCCCTGGTCGAGAAGCGGTTCGCCGCCCGGTTCGCCCAGCTCGATTTCACCCCGCCCCACCCGACGTGGCCCGTACGGCCGGCCGCCTTCGACGACGCCGGCGAGTACACCCCCCGGCAGTTGCTGATCAGGATCGACGAGCACGTCACCGGGTGCGTGGTCGACCAGGAGGTGCGTGAGCTGGACCGGCTCGACCGGGCCGGGGCTCCGCATCGGGAGCCCGTACGGCGGAGCCACGACTTCACCGGCATCGAGGCCAGGTTCGCCGAGCTGCGCCGGAAGGCTCATGTTCTCGACGCGCTGGACGCCGACGTCGAGGACGCGGTGATGCCCGCGCTGCTCGCGGCGGGGTTGTCGGCGTGGATCGACGGACTCGGCGACGCCGGGCGCCGGTTCAGCGTCGATCCGCCGCCCAGCAAGAGGCCGCCGCTGCACGCCCGCCTCCGGCTCACCCTGGACGAGGAGACCGAGGACGAGGCGCACTGGGCGTTCCGCGCCATCGCCGCCCCCCACCCGGTGGCCGCGCTGAGCCGCCTGCGCGCCGCCGCCGTGATGGCCGGGCTGACCGCGGAGGTCCCCCGCAGGCGGCTGTTCGTGCTGCGCGGGATCCCCTGGTCGAAGGGGCCCCGTACGGTCGCCGCGCTCGCCGAGTTCGAGCGGGCGGGCGGGCGGATGCTGGACGTGGACGAGGAGGATCTCAGGATCCTGGCCGCGCTGCGGGAGCTGTACGCGGAGAACCCGCCGGACCTGCGGGCCTGGCTCGCCGCCCGGCGACCGGCCCGGGAGGTCAGGCTGCTGGCCGAGACCTTGGACGACGCCGGGACGACGCACACCGGACACGCGCCGTCCGAACCGGTGACCGTCGGCGCCGCTACCCCGGCGCCCGCGCACACCGGTCCACCGGCCCCGGCCCCGGTGACCACCGGCCCCGGAGGTCCGGAATCCATGATCATCGAGGCTCCGGCCGCCGGACCCGTCGGCGGGAGCGTGGTCACCGGGGCCGGGGACGGCGTGCCGTACATCCCGCTCGGGGTCGCCGTCCTCGGGGGACGGCCCGTCGGGATCGAACTGGAGGCGCTCAGAAAGCACGCGGTGGTCTTCGCCGGTTCCGGCTCGGGCAAGACCGTCCTCATCCGCCGCCTGGTCGAGGAGTGCGCGCTCCAGGGCGTCTCGGCGATCGTGCTCGACCCGAACAACGACCTGGCGCGGCTCGGGGACGGCTGGCCGGAGCCGCCGGAGCGGTGGGGCCCCGGGGACGCGGAGAAGGCGGCGGAGTACCTCGCCGCCACCGACGTCGTCGTCTGGACGCCGGGCCGGGTCGCCGGACGGCCGCTCAGCTTCCAGCCCCTCCCCGACCTCGCGGCCGTCGCCGGGGACGCCGACGAGTTCGCCGCCGCGGTGGACGCGGCCGTCTCCTCCCTCGTGCCGCGCGCCAAGCTCGACTCGAAGACGAAGAACGCCCTGATCGGGCGGGCCGTCCTCCGGGAGGCCGTCGCGCACTACGGGCGCGCGGGCGGGCGGGGCCTGCCGGGTCTCGTCGAGCTGCTGGCCGACCTGCCCGACGGGGTGAGCGGGCTCGGCGACGCCGGGCGCATCGGCGCCGGGCTGGCCCAGACGCTGAGGGCCGCGATGGTCAACGACCCGCTGTTCGCCGGCGCCGGGACCCCGGCCGACCCCGGCGTCCTGCTCACCCCGCCGCCCGGCAGACGGGCGCGTGTGTCGGTGATCAGCTTCGTCGGCCTGCAGTCGGACGAACAGCGGCAGGGGTTCGTCAACCAGCTGCAGCTGGCGCTGTTCGCCTGGATCAGGAGGCATCCGGCCGGGGACCGCCCGCTGGGCGGGTTGTTCGTGATGGACGAGGCCCAGACCTTCGCGCCGTCGGGCGCGATGACCCCCTGCACGCGGAGCACGCTGGTGCTGGCCGCCCAGGCGCGCAAGTACGGGCTCGGGCTGGTGTTCGCCACCCAGGCGCCCAAGGGGCTGCACAACCAGGTCCCGGGGAACGCGGCGACCCAGTTCTTCGGCCTGCTCAACGCCCCCGCCCAGATCGAGGCGGCCAAGGAGATGGCGCGGACCAAGGGCGGGCAGGTCACCGACGTCTCCCGCCTGACGGCGGGCCAGTTCTACCTGGCCCCCGAGGGGAGGGCCTTCAGCAAGACCCGGGTCCCGATGTGCCTGACCCACCACCCCAGGGCCCCCCTCACGGCGGAGGAGGTCATCGCCAGGGCGAGCGGCTGAGAGCCGGCCCCCTCGTCGAGGCGCGCCCCACACTCCTGCGGCCCCGCGGCGCGCCCCCGGGCCTTTCGCCCGGGGTGCCGGGCCGGCTCCGAGACGAGGCGCGCCCCCGCGGACCCTCTCCCGGGCCGCGGGGACGCGCCCGCCGGAGCGGCGCCTCCGGGTTCCACTCCGTGGATCTCCGCCGTGCGGGGTGTCCAGGGGGCCGGAGAACGGAACCTACTCGGCCATGCCGGTCTCGACCCACCGCTCGAAGGCGGTGACCCACTCGGCCGGCCACGCCCCGTCGCACGGCATGGTCCCGCCGCGCAGCCGCTTCAGGATCTCCTCCGCGTGCGTCCGCACGTCCTCGCAGGACCACAGGTCGAACGCGAACCGCATGGCGTTGCGGTCCTGCGGCCGGAACAGGGACTTGATGTGGGAGCCGTAGGAGACCGCCTCGCCGTCGGCGGGCAGCGCCACCGGTTCCTTCTCCTCCTGTACGGCGAGGGCCGAGACGCGGGCTCCCGGCGTGGCGTCGCACACCCACCACCAGCGGGGCACCGGCATGTGCGCGGGCGGTTGGGCCTGCTGCTGGGAGTTCTCCAGCGCGATCCGCGACCCCCACTCCAGGTAGGCGACGAAGGCGGCGCGGAACTCGGCGTCCTGCGGCACCCCCGCCTGGTCCGCGGCCCGGCACATGAGCGCCACCCAGCGCGCCCGCTGGTCCTCGGTGAGGCACCTCCCCACGTGCTGGGAGATCATCCGCTCGTACCCGCCGTACCCCTCGCTGTAGGCGCGCGGACCGCCGAAGACCTCGCCGAGCCATTTGGCGACCCTGACCGGGTGGTCGGGCGACATGCTCGCGAACAGCGGGCCGATCAGCGGGTCCTCGGGGACGAGTTTCCCGTAGAACAGCCGGGTCATCCGGGTGAGCGCGGGCAGCCCTCCGGCCCACTCGAACAGCGTGACCTCGGCGTCGGGGTCCGGCACCGGGTCCTTGAACGAGGTGTTCCAGTGCATGCCGCTGCAGAACGGCTTGTTGAGCGAGTGCCCGCACCGGCAGAGGCTGTAGTGCTCCAGCGAGGCGCCCTGGTTGCGCGGTACGGCGGCGCCGCCCTCACCGGTCAGGCGGACGCCCCCGGTGACGCGGTACGGCCCGTCCTTGGACACCTCGACGGCCGGTTCCCTGACCGGGTCGGCCACCTCGCGTGCCTCCTGGCCGTCGATCGAGAGGCCCAGCGCGCCCGACGGGCAGGCGCGCACCGCCGCGATGATCTCGTCCACCCGCCCGCCGCTGGGCGCGACGAAGGGTTCCTGGCCGAGCCGGAACACCGAGGAGATCCGGTCGGTGCAGAAGCCCGAGTGGGCGCAGATCCCCCGGTTGTCCAGCACGGTCACGCCGACGCCGGGGTAGGAGTCCTGGCGGTCGGGCACCCGCTTGGGGTCCTTGGCGCCGGAGAAGCCGATCCGGGAGTGGCTCCCGTCGCACAGGGGCTTGGTCTCCGACGCGCCGCACCGGCACAGGGCGACCTGGGGGCACGTGGCGATCCTCTCTCCCAGCCAGGAGTAGAGGGTGACGTTGGCCGCGAGGTAGGGGCCGTCCTCGGCCACCTCGATCCCGCTCTCGACCCCGGCCATCAGGCGGCGCAGCTCCGCCAGGCGCTCGGCTCCGGCATCGGCTCCGGTGCCGCTTCCCGCGCCGCCCCTGTCCCCGGTTTCGTTCCCGCCTCCGGCCCCGGTCCCGCCTCCGTCCCCGTCGCCGCTTCCGGCGGCGGTCAGGAGGGAGAGCGCCTGGAGCGCGGCGGTCGCCTCCTGCAGCCCGGCGTCCGCCTCCCCCGCGGCCCGTGCCCGCTCCTCGGTCGCCGCCAGGGTGAGGGTCCACAGCCGTTCCGAGGGCGTGCCGCCGGCGCCCTCGCCCGCGCCGCCGCCATCGCCCCCCGCCCCGCCGTCGCCGTCCACACCGCCGCCGCCCGCGCGCACACCGTCGCCCGAGCCACCGTCGCCCGAGCCGCCCGGCCCGCCGTCCCCGCCCACGGTCCTCCGTAAGGGGGCGATCACGCTGTCGCGCAGCCGCCGTGCGACGTCCTCGCCGAGATCCGGTCCCTCCCCGTTCCGGATGTCGTGTTCGAGGCGGGACGCCTCCCGCAGCAGCGCGCTCAGCCTGTCGTGCGTCATCAAGTGACCTCGATCCTCAAGTCAGGTCTCTTGTCAGGAGATGAGTCAGGTCTCCTGCCAAGGAGATTTCACGTTCCTTGTCGTGGCGGCGCCTCCGGCCCGGGGGGTCTCGCCCAGCAGCGTGTGCAGCCGGTTCAGGACGATGAAGGCGTGCGCGGCCGACACGAGGGTGACGTGCCGGTGCCAGCCGCCGAACGACCTGCCCTCGAAGTCGTACAGACCGACGAGCCTGCTGATGCGCTCCTGGTCCCGGTAGACCTGGCGGCCCAGGTTGGCGCAGGCCAGGAGGGACGGCACCGACATGCGGGTGAGGTTGGACACCCAGAAGCTGGGCCTGCCCTGGACCGAGTCGCGCCACTCCGCGATGAGGACGAACGCCCGCCGTCCCGGCGGCAGGTCGGTGCTGACCGGCGCGAAAGGCGAGACGGAGGGGTTCGGCTCCGTCTCGGCGCCGGGCACGTCGACGTGCATCGCGGCGGCCAGCACCCCCTGGTTCGCGTTCTGCTCGGTGTCCTGCCACTGAACCACCCTGCGTTGTTCCTTGAGGTACCTGGCCAGGGACTCGGCCGACTGCCCGGTCTCCTCGTGACGCCGGCCGTCGCCCCATCCCGTGCGGGTGAACCGGGTCGCGCGGTTCACCCGGACGATGAACGGGATGCGCAGCCGGTGGAGCTCGGCGATCGCCTCCGCGGCGTCGGCCTCGCGGGCGTCCAGGACGACGGGCCGCACCGGCAGCCCCCAGTCGTTGATGATCGTGACAAGCGCGTCAAGACCTATCCCCCAAGGTGAGCCGCTCTTGACATCCGACGGAATGGCGGCGGAACGGCGCCGGAAGGTGTCGTCGGCCCAACTCGGCGGCAGGACGAGATGCCAGTCCATCGGGCAGCTCATCCCGGGTTGCGCCAGCCATATGCCGAGCGCCCGCTGACAGTTGACAGATCTTCCTAAATGGGAGACAAATTGTGTGTCAACTCCGACGGTATTGCTGCCCGCCTTGGGAATGACAAGCGGTGAGATGACCCACGAGGATACCTTGAGATTTCCGCAGATAATCCTCGCCAGCCGACGGCGGACTTCCATCCATTGCCAGGTGGAGTTGCTGACGAACTGCTGGAGGTTCTGCTGGGAGGCGGGCTGGCGACAGGTGGCGGCTATGCTGCGCATTGATTTCCGCCCGTCGGAGACGAGGAGTCCTCGGATATACATCCACCCCCACCTGCGCTGATCTCGCCGGCTCAGTGAGCCCAGAAGTTCTCTGCAGAACTCCTCCAAGATCTCCTCCCTTACCAGGGAGGCGATATGGGACGATGATCCAAGCCGGCTTTGCCCCTGTTTTGTTGACGGCACCCGTGACCCCTTTCGTGCCCTTTGGTGCGTCTTGCCGATGCCGGATCGGCCACAGATCAAAGTACATCTGCGGTCTGTCCGTGTCGAGAAGCGCGAAAAATTTTCTAAATCGATCACCGATTGTCACCGCGACCGGAGAAGGGTGGCGCTCCGTTGTTTTGGGCCCTCTTTCGGACGGAGAACCGGCCCGGCCTTATTCTCCGGGAAATGCAGAACAGAACCGGTTCGCCGTCCATGACACGGACGGTGACAACCGGATGAACAAATGATGTGAATCTTTTTTCAGGGAAGCCGCTACCCGGTCAGCGCCCGCGTGAGCGCCCGGATCCGGGAGGACAGCCCGTGCTCGGGGTGCGCGGTGACGAACGCCTCCCCGTCGCCGGCGGGCGCGAACTCCGCGAGCTCCGGGGAGTACGGCAGGACCGCCATGGGCACGTCCCCGTGGACCGACCGGGCCTCGTTCAGGATGCCGGGCTCGGCCAGCGACGCGGGCACCATGTTGACCACCAGGAACGAGGGCGACAGCCGCAGGGGCGGCCTGCCGCGGATCCGGTCCACGTGCAGGCTGACGTCGGCGATGCCGGCGCAGACCACCGCCTCCGTGGTCAGCCCGGCGGGGGTGTCCAGCAGGAGCAGGTCGAGGTCGAGCGCGTCGACCAGCCGCCGGCACCCCTCCACGAGCAGGCCGGGGTCGTAGCCTCCGACCAGCGCGCCGGCCGCGTCCTGGGGGCCGCGGATCGCGGCCACGGCGAACAGCGCGCCCTCGCCCCCGGCCGCCCCCGTCGGCAGGTGGTGGGCCGCGCGCGCGATGTCGCAGTCGCCGCACAGGTAGTCCGCCAGCGACCACGTCGCCGGCACGCCGAGCGCGTCGGCCAGGCCGGGTGACTGCATGGCGGTGTCCACGATGGCCACCCGCAGGCCGCTCCGCGCCGCCGCGGCCCCGATGTTCACCGCCAGCGTGGTCTTCCCCGTCCCCCCGTACGAGGAGGAGACGCTCACGATCCGCATCCCCGTCACCGGCGCCTCCGCAGCGCCAGCATGGTGATGTCGTCCGACTGCGGTGCCCGGCCGGTGTGCGCCTGGACCTCCGCGAGGGTCCCGCCGACCATGTCGGCCGCCCCGGCGCCGGGCATGCCGCTCAGCAGCCGCACCAGGCGTGGCAGGCCGAACAGCTCCCCTTCGCCGTTCCTCGCCTCGGTGACGCCGTCGGTGTAGAGGAAGAGAGTGTCGGACGGCCCGAGGGTGACGCCGGCGATGGTGAAGGCGGCGTCGGGCCAGAGCCCGACGGCCGGCCCCGTCGTCCGGAGCAGCCGGTGCCCCCCGGAGCCGCGCAGCAGGATCGGCGGATTGTGCCCGGCGTTGATGTAGAGGAGCCGGCCGGAGCCCGGGTCGGTCACGCAGAAGAACAGCGTGACGAAATACGCCTGCTGGAGGTGGTTGGCGGTGAGGTAGCCGTTGGCGGCGTGCACGGTGGACAGCAACGGCAGGGCGCCGATGCTGGGCGAGCTGAGGAAGACCTGCTGGCTGGGCAGCAGGAACGGCGCCAGGGCCCCGCCCGCCCACGGGTTCTGCGCCGAGAACCGCAGCAGGGTGCGCACCAGCGCCATGAACAGGGCGGCCCCGATGCCCTTGTCGCAGACGTCGGCGACCAGGAACGCCGTCCGCCGCCCGTTGGCCATGGAGAACCCGTCGTAGAAGTCGCCGGAGACCTCCCGGGCGGGCTCGAACCCCGCCGCCACCTCCCAGCCGTCGGGGCAGGGCAGCTCCGGCGGCAGGAACCCCTGCTGGATCTGCCTGCCGATCTTCAGGTCGCGGTCCTGCTGGAGGAAGCTGAAGGCGGGGAAGGGGCCGAGCTCGGCGGCGGTGCGGACCAGCAGCCTGCGCTGGTGCTCGCGTTCGAGCCGGTTGCGGACCAGCGCCGGGGTGAACGGCGGGACGAGGAATCCCAGCTCGTGGCCCAGGTGCGCGTCCAGCGGGACGTGGTCGGGCCCGCAGAACAGCAGCACCCCCGGAGGCGTGCGCAGGTGCTGCCACTTCTGACCGACCAGCGCCACCTCCTGCGCGGTCATCGAGGCGTGCAGCAGCAGGAGGTCCGGTTCGAGGGCGTCGTGCGCCCCCGAGAGGACCTCGGGACCCGAGGAGAGCACCGGGCGGTTGCCGCACCCGGCCAGCGCGCCGGTCAGCTCGTGCGTCGCGCCGTCGGCGCCCTCCTCGGGTCCTCCCACGATCAGGAGCGTCAGCTCATCCATGGCGCCCGGCGGTCGTCGTGGGCGACCAGGTCGCGGCCGGAGCGGCGGACGACGACGATCGTCCGGTTCAGCTCTCCGACGCGCTCGTAGATGAGCCGGTCGGCGCTCATCCTGGCGAGGCTCAAACCGAACCCTCCCACGGGCAGGTCGTCGGGGTCGACGACGGGGATCGGACGGTGTCCGGACGTCGGGTCGAACTCCGTCCCGAAGTCGACGATGAGGAACAGCACCCAGCCGTCGCTGACCGAGGAGTGCAGTTCGATCTCACCCGCCGAGGCGGGCGGGTAGCCGTGCGTGATGACGTTGGTGATCAGTTCGTCGACGGCGAGCCGCAACCGGTAGGCGTCCTTGTCGCCCAGGCCGGCGACGGACACGGCGCCGCCGACGAACTCCGCGACCGCCGCCAGCGAGGCGACGGTCGCGGGCACCCGTAGTGTCTCCATGCGGGCGGCGGGTCAGGCGGAGAACGACTCTCGGATCGTGATGGCGTGCTGTAATCCCGTCATCCGGATGGTCTCGGCGACGTTCTCGTTGGCGCCCTCGACGATCACCTCCATGTCGTCGCCCATCTTCTGCCGGGCGAAGACGAGCCCCCGCACCCCCGCGGAGGATATGTAGGAGAGGCTGTGCATCGCCAGGCACAGCTTCTTGGGCGAACGGGTCGCCACCTGCTGGAGGATCTCGTGGAAGCTCGGCGCGGACAGCGCGTCGAGGTCGCCGCTCATCTGGATGGTGACGGTGTCGCCACTGGTGATCAGATCTGCCTGGAACATCTCGTATCCCCTGTCATCCGGTTCGTCACACGGTCTGCGCGCAGAGCACGACCGTCGAGCGGGGTCCGACGCGCAGGACGTGCTGGTCGTCCAGGGCCGGCTCCTCTCCCAGCGGGAAACTGCAGTCGACCGCCCCGGTGTCGGCGGCCAGGCGCCACAGCGCGCCGTCCGGCAGCAGGGGCAGCTCGACGTCGTGCTGCTCCCAGTGCGCGTTCGCCACGACGTACACGCAGTCGACGGCGTCGCCCAGCGGGGCGCAGCGCATGACGGCCATCAGCCGGCTGCCCTCCGACCAGTCGGGCGCGTAGGCGGTCACCCCGTGCCAGCTGATCTCCGGCAGGCCCGGCCGTACCTCGCGGCCCGTCGGGTGCTCGGCCGTGCGGACGGCCGGGTGGGCCGCGCGGAACCTGGCGAGGTCGCCGGTGAACCTCACCAGCTCGTCGGTGAGCGGGTTGGGCGTCCAGTCGACCCAGCTCAGGTCGCTGTCGTGGCAGTAGGCGTTGTTGTTGCCCCACTGCGTGCGGCCCCGCTCGTCCCCGGCCAGGATCATGGGGATGCCCTGGCTGGTGAGCAGCAGCGCGAGGAAGTTCTTGACCTGGCGGCGCCGCAGGTCGTTGATCTCCTTGTCGTCGGTCTCGCCCTCGGCGCCGCAGTTCCAGCTGTTGTTGTCGTTCGCGCCGTCCCGGTTGTCCTCGCCGTTGGCCTCGTTGTGCTTCTCGTTGTAGGAGACCAGGTCGTAGAGGGTGAAGCCGTCGTGCGCGGTGACGAAGTTGATCGACGCCGCCGTCGCCCGCCCGGCGTAGAGGTCGGGGGAGCCGACGTAGCGGGTGGCCATCTCCCCCGCCACGCCGGTGTCGCCCTTGACGAACCGGCGGATGGTGTCGCGGTAGCGGCCGTTCCACTCCGACCAGCGGTGGTAGTTGGGGAAGGACCCGACCTCGTACAGGCCCGCCGCGTCCCATGCCTCGGCGATGAGGACGCAGCCGCGCAGCACCGGGTCGAAGGCCAGCTCCTGAAGGATCGGCGGGTTGGGCAGCGGGGTGCCGTCCACGTCCCTGGACAGGATGGCCGCGAGGTCGAAGCGGAAGCCGTCGATGCGGTACTCGACGGCCCAGTAGCGCAGGCAGTCGAGGACGAACTTGCGGACCACCGGGTGGTTGCAGTTCATCGTGTTGCCGGTGCCGCTGAAGTTGTAGTAGTACCCCTCGGGGGTCATCATGTACCAGACGTCGTTGTCCAGTCCCTTGAACGAGATCGTCGGGCCGTCGTGGTTGCCCTCGGCGGTGTGGTTGAAGACCACGTCGAGGATCACCTCGATGCCGTTGCTGTGGCACTCGCGGACCAGCGCCTTCAGCTCGTCGCCGGCCATGCCGTACTTGCCGCTGGCGGCGTAGCCGGACTTCGGGGCGTAGAAGGAGACGGTGGAGTAGCCCCAGAAGTTGTACAGCCGCTCGCCGGTCTCCGCGTTGATCCGGCTGTTCTCGAACTCGTCGAACTCGAAGATCGGCATGAGCTCGATGGCGTTGACGCCGAGCGACTTCAGGTAGGGGAGCTTCTCGCGCAGCCCCGCGTACGTCCCCGGCGCGGACACCCCGGAGCTGGGGTGCCGGGTGAACCCGCGGACGTGCGCCTCGTAGATGATGAGCTCCTCGCGGGGGATGCGCGGCGCGACGTCCTCGCCCCAGTCGAAGTCGTGGAACATCAGCCGCGACCTGTGCTGGTAGGGCTCGGACCAGTCGGGCTCCCGGCCCCAGACCTCCCGGCCCACCACGAGCTTGGCGTAGGGGTCGGACAGGACCCGCTCCGGCTCGCCGGCCGGCCCCTTGCAGCGGAAGCCGTACTCCAGGTCGTCCAGGCCGTCCAGCTCGTAGACGATGAGCGCCCAGATGTGCCCGGTGCGGAAGGAGTCGGGGATCGGCAGCTCGGCGTACGGCTCGCGCTCGCCGTGGTGGTAGAGCACCAGGCTGACCGCGGTGGCGTTCTCGGAGCAGACGGCGAAGTTCACCCCGCCGTGCAGGAAGGTCGCTCCGGGCAGCAGGGGGTTGCCGTGCCGCACGGGGAACCCGGAGATGCGATGGGTGGGGTAGGAGTCGATCCGGTCCAGCATCGGACTGGTCATGGTGTCTCCGTCAGCAGTTCGGCCGCCTTGCCGAGGTCCTCGGCGACGGTGAAGAAGTTGAGGAAGCCGACGGCGCTCATGAGCATCCGGAGTTCCTCCGACAGTCCCACCACGGCCATCTGGCCGCTGGCGCACTGCGCCTGCCGGTAGGACAGCAGCATGACGCGCAGGCCGGCGCTGGACATGTAGCGCAGGTTCGACAGGTCGAGCGCCAGCAGCCGATGCTCGGCCAGCGCCCTGCCGACATGTTCCTGCACCACGGGGGCCGTCCTGCTGTCCAGGTCGCCGGTGAGTGCGACCACCGCAAGCTCGCCCTCTTTCGAGACCGTGACGTCGAGTGTTCGCGTGGGCATCTCGTCTCTCGTCCTTACTTCTCGGACACGGGGGTCAGGGTGACGCGGATCGGAAGCCGGTCCTGCGTGTCGGGGAGGTCCACCTGGAGCTCCTCGGCGTCGAACCGGTGGTACGGGCTCCCGTCGACCTCCACGGACTCGATCCGGATCGAGCCGGGCGGCAGCAGATCGGGGGCGACGCGCAGCGTGCGGTCGGGGAAGGCGCCCGGTCCGGGCTTGAACCACAGGTTGAGCGGTTCCTTCTCGACGAGGAGGTTCGTGTAGACGGTCGCCAGGTAGCACAGCTCGGAGGAGTGGTACATGCTCATCGAGTGGCTGCCCTTGAACCGCTCGGTCCCGAGGAGGTACGGCATGCCGTCGGCGAGCACGTTGAAGTAGACGGCTCCCTCGTCGTGGTCGAGGAAGAAGGTGTTGTAGAAGGCCGAGGCGCGCCGGGCCTCCTGGAGGAAGTCCCGGTCGCCGGTGACGCCGGACAGGATGAGGTAGGCGAGGATCGCCTGCTCCTGCTGCCACCAGGCCTTGCGGTCGTGCCAGGCGAACCGGTGCCACCGCTCGCCGGCGGCCTTGGTCCGTTCCACGACGTCGTACCAGCCGCCGCGCTGCTGGTCGCTGCCGACCTCGGGCATGCGCCGGGCGATCCGCTCGGCCAGCTCCCGGTAGTCCTTCTTGCTCCGCAGTGAGTTCATCCGCATGAGGTTCCATGCGATCTTGAGGTTGTGGCCGACGACCGCGCGGTCCTGCTGCCAGGTGTGGCCGCGGTCGGGGCTCCAGTCCTCGTTGAAACGTTCCTGGACGAACGGGCTGCGGTCGTCCTCGGGGAAGTGCTCGGCGATCGTGTCGAACGTGCGCTCCAGGAAGTCGGCGTACTCCTCGCGGCCCGTCGCGAGGTAGAGGTTGATCAGGTAGGCGGGCGCGTGGTCGCCGACCGAGTTCCAGTTCTTCCTGCCGTCGTTGGGCGCGATGGAGGGGTGCCGCGGGTCCATGAAGATCGGGTCGATGTGGCTGAAGTAGCCGCCGCCCTTGGTGTCGCGGAAGTGGTTCTCGAACAGCCTGATCGTGCCCTCGGCGTCGCGCAGGATCGCCGGGTCCCCGTTGACCCGGTAGGTCTGCGTCGGCCCGGCCAGCGCGTAGATCTGCTCGTACATCGGGATCGCGTCGTAGTCGTCGGAGAACTCGGAGGTGAAGAGCTTCTTCTCCGGCCGGTCCTCCTGCACCTCGATGCCGTGGTACCAGTAGGTGACGTCGTGCATCGGGTCGGCGAACCGCATGTGCTCGCGCAGGTAGTCCACGCCGCGCTCGGCGGTGTCGAGATAGTCGTCCTTGCCGGTGAGCATGTACGCCGAGGCCATGCCGTACACCAGGCGGGAGATGGTGTCGGTCTCCTGCACGTGGCTCGATGTCTTGCGCCCGTCGAGCCGCAGGACGGTGCGGTAGTCGCGGTAGTCGACGGGGCCGGAGCCGAACTGCGCCTTGCGGTAGAAGGCGGCGATCCGGTCGAGCTGGTGGATCCACCAGTCCGGCTCCTCGAAGCGGTACTCGCCGGGCCGGCGGCCCACGAAGACCAGCCGCTTGGCGGCGAACTCCCAGCCGCGGTCCTGCGGGGCGTGCACGCCGTAGGCGAAGAGGTCCTGACCCGGCCTGATCATGTCGTCGCGGTGGTCGGAGGCGTCGAGGTAGGGGTATTCGAGGTTGCGCAGCACCTCCGCTGAGGTGGTGTCGTCCACGGTGACGTCGAACTCGCGGCCGTCGGCCGTGACGAGCCCGAACGTCCCCTTGTCGTCCATGGGGGCGGTGACCCTGCCCGCGATCAGGTCGCTGAACCGGAAGCTCACGTCACTCGGCATCTGCTCCGCCTTCGGAAGTCTGGTCCTTGAAACCTTGCGTTATCTCCACGACGGTGCCGTCGGGGTCCTTCACCCACACCGTGCGCCAGCCGGGGATGAAGTCGTCGAAGCACAGCGGGCCCAGCGACACCTGGGCCTGCGGGCCCATCCCGGCCAGGGCCTCGTCGATGTCGTCGGTCTGCAGGGCGATGTGCCGCAGAGTGCCGGCCGCGGTCGGCCCGTCGCCGCCGGGCGCGCCGTCCCCGGCCTGGAACAGCTCCAGGTAGACGTCGCCCTTGCGGAGGAAGAGGATCTTGGAGTCGCCCACGGGGAAGGTGGCCGCGCGGGCGAAGCCGAACCACCGGCAGTAGAACTCGGCGGTCACGTCCACGTCGTTGCAGTTCAGCGCGGTGTGAGACCACCTCATGCGGTCCTCCGCGGGTCCGTGCGCGACCGCATCATGCGGCGCTCCGTGGGGTCCGTGGGGTCCGTGGGGTCCGTGCGCGGCCGCCTCATGCGGGCCTCTCCCCGCCCCGCCGTACGGCCAGCTCGCCGAGCAGGGCGCGCGCGAACAGGTGGCAGTGGGCGCCGCTGCGGCCGGTGACGAGGTCCCCGTCGACTACGACGTCCTCGTCGCGGTACTCGGCGCCCATGTTCAGCACGTCGCCGACCAGGTTGTTGTGGCAGGTGACGGGGCGTCCGCGAACCGTCTCCGGCGCCTTTGCCAGCAGCCACATGCCGTGGCAGATGACGCCCTTGAGCACCTCGGGCAGGGCGAACGCCCGCCGCATCAGCTCGGTCGCCGGGGACGGGTCGAGCGGCTTCTCGCTGAAGCGGAGCCGGTCGGCGACCATGCCCGACGGCACGACGATCGCGTCGTAGGAGCGCAGCGCGTCGTCGTCCAGCCCCTCCAGCGACCCGTTCACCGTCAGCGGCGCCCGGTACTCGTGGCCGGTGAAGGTGATCTCCTGCTGCCCCCACAGCCGGGTCAGCAGGTCGAGGCGGATGCCCTCCTCGGCGAAGCGGCGCTGGTAGTAGAAGATCTCGGGCTCGTAGTAGTCGCTCTCCATCAGGACCGCGACGCGCGCCCCGCGCAGGTCAGCCACGGGAACCTCCCAGAATGAAGTCGGCGCACCGCTCGGCGATCATCTGGATCGCGGCGTGGGTGTTGCCCGAGGTCACCGCCGGCATCACGCTCGCGTCGGCGACGCGCAGCCCCTCGACGCCGCGCACCCGCAGCCGGGGGTCCACGACGGCGTCGTCGTCGCTCCCCATGCGGCACGAGCCGACCTGGTGGTGGTAGGTGTCGGCGCGCTCGCGGACGAACGCGGTGAGCGCCTCGCGGTCGGCCGTCGCGGGGCCGGGCAGGAGCTCGTCGCCGAGGACCTCGCCGAAGGCGCGGGTCGCGAAGATCTCCCTGGCCAGTTCGACGCCCTGGACCAGCCGGTCGACGTCGGAGCGGTCGCCCAGGTAGTTGGGGTTGACCAGGGGCGGCGCGAACGGGTCGGCGGAGGCCAGCCGGACCCAGCCGCGCGAGGCGGGCCGTACGACGCCCGGCAGGATGCTGACCGCGTTGGGGTGGCTCTGCCCGACGATGATGTCGAAGGGCACGTGGACGAACGCGATCTGCAGGTCGGGGGCGGGCAGGCCGCTCTGCGAGAAGGTGAACAGCGCGGCCTCGGACAGGTTGTTCGCCCCCGGCGGGACCGCCTCCCTCGTCTCCCGGATGACGCCGGTGAGCACGTGGTTGTGGAAGTTCGCCCCGACGCCGGGCAGCGGGAGGCGCACCTCGACGCCGGCCTCGCGCAGGTGGCCGGGGTCGCCGATGCCGGAGAGCATCAGGAGCTTGGGGGACTCGATCGCCCCGGCGCACACGATGACCTCGCGGCGGGCGCGGACCCTTCGCGGGCCGGTGCCGCCGGACTCGTCGAGCGCGCGCCCGGCGAGCCTGCGGCCCTCGCCGCTCTCCGGGACCGGCGCCTCCTGGACGTACTCCACGCCCGTGCACCGCTCGCCCTCGAAGAGCAGGCCGGTGGCCCGCGCGCGGGGCCGCAGGGTCAGCCGCCCGTCGTTGAGGATCGGCTCGACGAAGCAGTGCATCGCGCCCCGGCGGCGGCCCCCCTCGGCGTTGATGTGGTGCCAGCCCGCGCCCGCCATGGCGGGCCCGTTGAAGTCGGGGATGATCGGGTGGCCCAGCTCGGCGCAGGCGTCGAGGAAGGTCCGGGAGTAGGGGTTGGGGTCGTGCAGGCCGGCGTTGGTGACGGTCTGCGGGCCGCCGCTGCCGGTGCCCTCCCAGGTCTTGTCCTCCTGGTCCTCCAGGCGCTGGAAGTACGGCAGGACGTCGGCGTACGACCAGCCCGCGGCGCCCTGGTAGGCCCAGTTGTCGAAGTCCGACTGGTGGCCCCGGATGTGCATCATGATGTAGAAGTTGCTGCTGCCGCCGACGACCCTGCCGCGCGGCTCGTGGGTGCTGCGCCCGCCCAGTCCCGGCTGGGGCACGCTGCGGTAGTCCCAGTCGATGTCCGAGCCGAGCAGCGTGAACCACAGCGGCGCGGCGTCCACCCCGGAGGGGATCCAGCTCCCGCCGGCCTCCAGCAGCAGCACCGAGCCCGCGCCCGACTCCACCAGGCGGCGGGTCAGCACCGAGCCGGCCGCCCCCGCGCCGACGACGACGTAGTCGAACTCCTCCTCCGCCGCCATCAGCCCTCCATCCCGAGGGGCCCGCGGAAGGGCAGCGTGTCGTGGAAGTTGGCCATGTAGGAGATCCGGCCGTCCTCCAGCCGGAAGTAGTTCATGACCTCGGCCTCGATGGGCTCGCCGCCGGCGGTGACCGCGCTCAGGTGGGACACCACGCCCGCCTGGTCGCCGTCGACGACGACGTGGCGGGGGACGTTCTTGAACGAGCGGTACATCGCGGGGAAGCCGGCGACGGCCTCGCGCAGGGTGTCCTGGCCCTCCAGGCGGCCGGCGAGCTGCTCGTCGACCACGGCCTTCTCGGTGAACAGGTCGCACCAGCTCGACCAGTCGCCGGCGTTGGCGTACTCGTAGTAGAGGTCGATCGTCTCTCGTGTGCTCACAGCTCGGCGCTCCCCGGCATCGGCTCCAGACGGTCCACGACGTACTTCCTGATCCGCGGGTGGTCGGGCCCGTCGGCGGTGACCTCCCAGGTCTGGTAGGCGTCGAAGCCGATCCAGAGGCTGGTGGGCGCCGGCGGGTTCCACACGCGGGCCTGCCAGTTCACGACGACCTGGAGGGTGGCCGCGCCGTCCCGCCACGCGCCGACCTTCACCGAGGTGACCCGGTGCTGCTCGTCGAAGAAGCGGTTGGTGACGGTCTCGTACCACTTGCGGAAGTCGTCGTGCCCGCGGGCGGTGGCCTCGGGGAAGACCATGACGAGGTCCTCGTCGCCGGCGAGGTGGTACCAGAGCCGCTCGATGTCGTCGTGCCGGTCGAGGGCGCGGTACCAGTTGGCCACCCATTCCTCGACCACCCAGTCGGGCGGGGTCATCTGCTTCACGTGCTCAGTCCTTTCCGTTCGGCGGAGGGGGGACGTCCACCGCGACGTCCACCAGGAACGGCTCGTCGTCGGCGAGCATGCGCTTGACGGCGGGGCCCACGTCCTCGGGCTCGGCCACCCGTACGGCCTGCACGCCCATGCCGCGGGCGAGGTCGGTGAACCCCAGGGGCAGGCCGCTCAGGTCGAAGGAGGAGGGGAAGGGGTGCGGCGCGACGCCGCGCTCCCTCCAGTACACGGAGATGTTCTCGTTGAGCAGTTCGTACCTGCCGTTGTTGCAGATCACGAACTTCGCGCCGATCCGCTGGTGCGCCGCGGTCCACAGTGCCTGGATCGTGTACATGCTGCCGCCGTCGCCGGTGAAGCCGATCACCGTCTCGTCCGGCATCGCGAGCTTGACGCCGATGGCGCCGGGGATGCCGACCCCGAGCGATCCGCCCCGGGTCAGGAAGTAGTGGCCGGGGCGGCGCGGCGGGAAGTGCCGCACCAGCGCGGGGCTCGACGTGAGCGCCTCGTCGAAGACGACCGCGTCGGGCTGCTGCGCGGCCAGCTCGGCGAGGAACAGCTCGTAGACGCTGTCGCCCCTGGCCGGGGCGGCCTGGACGCGGGGGCGGGCGGGCGCCGGGGGCGCGCCCCGCCGTACCAGGTCGGCGGCGAGGGCGGTGAGGGTGGCCCGCGGGTCGGCGACCAGGCCGAGGTCCACGGGGTGGTTCTTTCCGATCTCGTAGGCGTTCAGGTCGACGTGCACCACCCGCGCGCCCGCCGCGAACGGGGAGCGCATCGAGGGGAAGACCTCGGGGAAGACGTAGGTGCCGACGATGAGGACCGCGTCGGCCTCCCGGACGGCCGCCTCGCTCGCCTCGCCGAACATGTGCCCGAGCTGCCCCCGGTACAGGGGGTGGGCGGCGTCGATGTTGACGACGGAGCTGTCGGCCAGCCAGACCTCGGCGCCGAGCAGCTCCGCGACCCGGGTCAGCTCGTACTGGGCGCCGGCCTCGGCCACCCCGTCGCCGGCCACGATGATCGGCCGTTCGGCCCCGGCCAGCAGGCCGGCGGCGCGCGCGACCAGCTCGGGCACGGGGACCGTACGGGTGTCGGGGATGACGGTGGGCAGGGCGGGCTCGTCGTTGGGCGCGTCCAGCACGTCGAGGGGCAGGGACACGAAGACGGGGCCGCACGGGGGAGTGGCCGCGATCTTGACGGCCCGGCGGAGGACCCGCAGCACCGACCCCGGCTCGACGACGCGGGTGGCGAACTTGGTCACCGGCCGCGCCATGCCGACCAGGTCCGCGGCCATCTGGGCGTCGAAGGCGTCGTAGCGCACGCCCGCCTCGCCGGCGATCACGACGAGCGGGGCGTGGCCGCGCATCGCCTGGTACATCATGCCGATGCCGTTGCCGAGTCCGACGCCGGAGTGCAGCTGCACCAGGGTGGGCCTGCGGGTGGCGCGGGCGTAGCCGTCCGCGAGGCCGACGACGGGGGCCTCGGCCAGGCCGAGGACGTAGCGGAAGTCTCCGGCGGAGCTCAGCGCGTCCAGGAGACCCTGCTCGACCGTGCCGGGATTACCGAAGACCGTGGTCATCCCGTCGGCGCGGAGCTGCTCCAGGAGCGCTGAGGTGCCGGTTCGCGTGGCTGCCACGGGCTACCAGCCGTAGCGCCGCAGGCCGTGCTCCAGGACCGCCACCATCTTCTCGCCGGTGGTGATGGAGTCCGGGGTGGAGCGGCCGGTGACGAACGGGTAGTCCACGATCACCGAGACGGGGTGGCCGACGTTGCCGTGGTAGCGGCCCTCGGGACCGGTCGCGTCGCGCAGGATGTACTCCAGCGGGTACGGCGGCGGCCCCATGTTGAAGTCGACGCCGATGAAGCCGGTGCCGTCCTTGTAGTCGTACTCCTTGCAGTGCCCGGTGACGTGCTTGCCCCAGATGATGCTCTTGCGGTCGTCCCAGTCGCGGGCGAAGGCGAGGCAGGCGACGCCGTAGCACTCGGCGCCGACGGGCTTGCCGGCCTCCAGGAAGGCCAGGATCAGGGCGTGCACCCGCTCGTTGTTGGCGAGGTCCACGATCGGGCCGCTGCCGCCGACGATGAGGATGGCGTCGTAGTCGGCGACGGTCGCCTGGAGCTCGGTGCGGGCGCGGTGGTAGGCCTCCAGTTCGCGCAGGTAGCCGGGCGAGCTGAGGTAGGGGCGCTCGGGCACCCAGGAGGAGATGTCGACGGGCTTGGCCAGCCGGTCGGACTCGTCCACCTCGCGGACGCGGCGGGCCATGTCCTCGGTGGTGACGGACCGGCCGAGCGGCGGGTCGAGGAAGCCGGGGTCCATGCTGGGCGGCAGCGCCCGGGGCCGCCCGCCGGTGGGCGTCGCCATCACGGTCTCGTACCCGTGGTCGTCGAAGACGCCGAGGGGTCCGACGAGTTCCTCGCCCCAGTAGCCGTACTCGGAAAGGATGATCAGGATCTTCTTGGTCACGGTGGACTCCGCGTGTCGGGGGACTTCCGGGCAGGGCTCACCAGGCGGGGCCGCTCACGCGGTCCCGCCCGGAGAGCGGGGTGGGGGTTCCTGCTGCTAGTCCTCGGAGACGAGGACCGCGGTCTGCCGCCAGATCAGGCCGTCCCTGAGCACCCAGGTGCCCACGTCCTTGTGGGACTGGTCGCCGATCCTGATCGTCGCGTAGTAGAGGATGATGTCCTCGCTGCCGTCGGCGGTCATGATGTCCTCGATCTGCGGGTTCATCTTCAGGTATTCGGCGAAGAAGTCCCTGATCTCCTCGCGGCCCCGGGCGACGGCGCCGGGCCGCATCACGACGGCGTCCTCGTGGTAATTGTTCATCATCGCGTCGAGGTCGTGCGCCTTCAGCTGTCCGATCTGCTTGTCGAGCAGCGCCGGAAGTTGCGTAGCAGACATTTCTCTCCCCTACCTGTCAGTGGGTAGCGCGCTTCACGCCGGTTGAGACCCGAACCGGCGGCGCTTCGAGATGACCGTTTTTCGCATCGGTCGTGCTTCCTCACGGAAACGCGGTTTAGGGGAGGTTGTCTAGAAATAGGGGGATACTTCTGGAGGTTCGCCCTTACACTCACGCGGGTTGCAGGTGGCCGGCCCTCTCCTCGATGACGAGCGCGGCCACCAGGAGCACCGCGAGGAGGCTCAGCTGGAGCACCGCGGACACCCCGCCGACCGGGATCGTGGCCAGCGCCAGCAGCGCGGTCAGCGCCCGCGCCAGGCCGCCCGGCAGGCCCAGGATCATCCGGAACGCCGCCGACCCGAGCAGGAAGGCCGCCACCCCGCCGGCCAGGGCGAGTTCCGCGCCGACGGACAGCGGGTCGCCCGGGTGCGCGACCGCCTTCTTCACCCCGGCCGACACCGCGATGATGCCCAGCAGGATCGGCATGTGGGCGTAGAAGAAGCCGAACAGCACCAGGCGGGTGCGCCGTACCTGGTCGGTCACCATGACCAGCGCGTTCTCCGCCCGTTCCAGGTCGGCGTGGAAGTACGCCCACCACAGGCTGGCGCTGAGCGCCAGTCCGATCAGCGCGGTCCCGATCGTCGGCGCGTCCAGCGGGCCGTGCCCGTTGCCGATGCCGACCGCGATGGCGACGACGGACTCGCCCAGCGCGATGATGACCACCAGGCCGTGCCGCTCGGCCACGTGGCCGGGGTGCAGCGGGAACCCCTCCTGGCCGGTCAGGTACGGCGAGATCCACATCACGAGCAGCGCGGCCCCCCACAGCGCGTACTTCAGCCCGCCGTCGGCCCCCGTCGCGAACAGGATCAGCACGGCGCCGGCGAGGTTCGTGGTGAACATCCGCAGGAAGCGCCAGGTCGACTGCAGGTACAGCAGGCCGTGCACGACGACGATCACGAACAGGCCGATCGCGAAGCCCGTGCCCTTCTCGGCGAAGGCCCCGGGGATGGCCAGCGCGATGATCAGCCAGCCGGCCATCGCCAGCAGCATGAAGAACCGGCGGACCACCCGCAGCGGGGGGACGGCGTTGGTCACCCAGGCGTAGCTGGCGAACATCCACCAGAGGACGCCGAACATCAGCAGCACCTGGGGGATGCTGCCGAAGTCGGCGGCCAGCAGGACCGTGAGCTGGGTGGCCGTGAAGACGAACACCAGGTCGAAGAAGAGCTCGATCGTGGAAACCCGCAGCTCTTCGTGGTCGGGGACGGGGTCCACGCGTTCGGTGAACCATTGGGGGAGCGAAATGTTCATGGGGACGATTGTCGGGGGAGTGTTCCCCCGGGTCCAATCCCGCCCAGGTCATTCATGGGAGTATCTTGCCGAGGTCATAAAGTCCGGCGTTCTAGATAATCAAGTGCGCCCGCCGCTCCGTCCCGCCATTGCCGCCTTCCGGAACTGCCGCCATCGTGTGCTTGAAATGCCCGGAAAGAGAAGGAGTGACCGAGATGGCCGACGTCCTCATTCTGATGACCAAGGCGAAGACCCTCGGCTTGCTGGACGGCAGACAGCACGCTTCCGGGTTCTGGGCCGAGGAGTTCGTCGTACCGTACGAGCGCCTCGTGGCCGAGGGCCACAACGTCGACATCGCCACGGTGGGCGGGGAGGCGCCCACCCCGGACGAAGGCAGCCTCACCCCCTACGTGGTGGGCCTCACCAGGCCCCAGGGCTCACCCGACCACGACGAGGAGAGCGTCGAGCACTACAGACAGGTGATCGGCTCCCTGCCGGCGCTGAAAGCGCCGATGGACGTCGGGGACATCACCCGGGAACGGCTCGCCGGATACGCGGGCGTCTACATCTCCGGCGGCCACGGCGCCATGGAGGACATGCCGCACAGCCCCGACCTGACCCGCGTGGTCCGCTGGATCCTCGAACTCGACCTCCCGCTGGCCGTCGTGTGCCACGGCCAGTCGGCGCTGCTGCCGCTGCGCGACTCCCACGGCCGCTGGCCGCTGGAGGGCTACCGGATGACCGCCTTCTCCCACGACGAGGAGATGGTCACGGACATGGCCGGCCAGCTCCCCTTCGTCCTGCAGATGGAGCTGGAACGGCTCGGCGCCCGCTACGAGAAGGCGGATGTGATCTGGGACTCCCGCGTCGTCGAGGACCGCAACCTCATCACGGGCCAGAACCCCTACTCGTCCACGGCGCTGGCCGACGCCTTCGCCAAGCGACTGTCCACGGCGCGGTGACGGCCATGCGGATCACCCTGACGGTGAACGGAGACCGCGTCGAGCTGGACGTCCCGCCGAACGTCCTCCTCGTGGACCTGCTCCGCGACACCTGCGACCTCACCGGCGCGAAGGTCGGCTGCGACACCGGCCAGTGCGGCACCTGCGTCGTACGGCTCGGCGACCGCTCGGTCAAGAGCTGCCAGATGCTGGCCGTACAGGCCGACGGGACCGAGGTCACCACGGTCGAGGGCCTCTCCGAGGGCGGAGAGCTGACCCCTCTTCAGGAGGCCCTGTGGGAGGAGCACGGAGCGCAGTGCGGCTTCTGCGTCCCCGGCATGGTCATGTCCCTGACCGACCTCCTCGAACACGACTCCGCACCGGACGAGCAGGCGATCCGCGCCGGGATCGCGGGGAACCTCTGCAGGTGCACCGGGTACGGCGCCGTCGTGCGCGCCGTACAGAAGGTAAAGGACAAGTCATGACCACCGAGACGTTCGGCGCGGGCCTCAAGGACCGCGACGTCCCCGCGATGCTCCGGGGCGACACGACGTTCACCTCCGACCTCCGCCTCCCCGGCATGCTGCACATGGAGTTCGTGCGCAGCGAGCACGGCCACGCGCGGATCGACGGGATCGACACCGCCGGGGCCAGGGAGATGCCCGGCGTCGTCACCGTCGTCACCAGCGAGGACCTCGCCGGCAAGCTCATGCCGATGCCGTGCATCTGGATCCCCGGCGGCGTGGAGAGCCACTTCCCGCCCCACCCGTACGGCGTGCCCGGCGCCGGCCCCGTCCTCGCCGAGGGCGTGGTGCGGTTCATCGGCGAGCCCGTCGCCGCCGTCGTCGCCGAGACAGCCGAGCAGGCCAGGGCCGCCGCGCGGAAGGTCGCCGTCGCCTACACGCCCCTGACGGCGGTCACCACGCCGCGGCAGGCGCTCGCCGAGGGCGCCCCGCAGCTTCACGACACCGTGCCCGGCAACCTCAACGCCCTGTGGACCTGCGGCGACGCCGAGCGCACCGACGCGGCCATCGCCGAGGCCGAGGTCGTCGTCGAACTCGACCTGTACAACCAGCGGACGATCAACAACCCGATCGAGCCCCGCGCCGCCGTCGGCGACTACGACCCGGTCAAGGACGAGTACACCCTCTACGCCACCACCCAGTCGCCGCACAACCACCGCTTCCTGCTGTCCGCGCTGGTCCTCGGCATCCCGTTCAACAAGCTCCGCGTCATCGCCCCGCCCATCGGCGGCAGCTTCGGCACCAAGGGCTACCTCTACCCCGACATGCCGCTGGTGCTCTTCCTCGCCCGCACCCTGGGCCGGCCCGTGCGGTGGGCCGACACCCGCGAGGGCCTGATGCGCTCCACCGTCCAGGGCCGCGACCACCTCCAGCACGTCACCCTCGCCGGGACCCGCGACGGCCGGATCACCGCGCTGCGCTGCACCAGCTACGCCAACCTCGGCGCCTACCCCTCCACCATCGGCCCCGGCGTCGCCACCGCGCTGATGGGCCGCAGCGTCACCGGCCCCTACGCCATCCCGAACGCCTTCTGCGAGGTCCACGCGGTCTTCACCAACACGGTCCCGCTGGGCGCGCAGCGCGGCTCGGGCCGCGCCGAGGCGACCACGATCACCGAACGGGTCCTCGACCTGTACGCCAAGGAGATCGGCGCCGACCCCGCCGACATCCGGCTGCGCAACATGGTCCCGCCGGACCGGTTCCCCTACGACAACGGCCTGGGCTGGACCTACGACTCCGGCGACTACCCCACCGCGCTGCGCCGCGCCCTGGAGCTCGCCGACTACTCCAAGCTGGAGGTCCTCCGGCGCGAGGCGCGCGACCGCGGCAAGCTGCTCGGGGTCGGCATCGGCTCCTTCGTGGCGATCTGCGGCGTCGGCCCCTCCACCCGGATGCAGGCCGAGGGCATGCTGGGCGGCACCTGGGAGAGCGCGAACATCCGCGTCCACCCCAACG
The DNA here is from genome assembly GCF_040653115.1 of Streptosporangium sp. NPDC048047. Lineage (NCBI taxonomy): Bacteria > Bacillati > Actinomycetota > Actinomycetes > Streptosporangiales > Streptosporangiaceae > Streptosporangium > Streptosporangium sp. NPDC048047. The sequence continues at coordinate 182,043 of NZ_JBEZNH010000012.1, forward strand.
GCGAGGTCGCGGCCACCATCGGGTCCACCTCCACCGGGCAGAGCCACACGACGACCTTCGCGCAGATCGTCGCCTCCGAGCTGGGCATCGACCCGTCCGCGGTCACGGTCTTCCAGGCCGACACCCAGAAGGCCCCGTACGGCCAGGGCACCTACGGCAGCCGCTCCTACAGCGTCGGCGGCCCCGCCCTCGCCCTGGCGGCACGGCAGGTCATCGCCAAGATGAGGACGGCCGCCGCCCACTTCCTCGGCGTTCCCGAGGACCAGGTCGAGTACGCCGATGGAACGTTCTCCGTACCCGGCAGGGAAGGGGCGTCGAAGACCTTCCAGGACATGGCCATGGCGCTGTGGTACGGCTGGAGCCTGCCCGCCGGCATGGAGCCCACCCTCGACGTCACCACCTTCTTCGACCCGCCGGACTTCAACTACCCGTACGGCTCGCACCTGGCCGTCGTCGAGATCGACGAGACCACCGGCCAGGTGGAGATCGTCCGCTACGTCGCCGTCCACGACGTCGGCCCCATCGGCAACCCGCTGGTGGTGAACGGCCAGTTCGAGGGCAGCATCGCGCACGGTCTCGGCCAGGCACTGATGGAGCGGGCCCGCTACGACGAGACGGGCGCCCTGCTGACCGCCGACCTGACCACCTACGCCATGCCCCGCGCCCACGACATCCCGCGGTTCGTCATGGACACCACGGAGACGCCGTCGCCGCACAACCCGCTCGGCGTCAAGGGCGCCGGCGAGATCGCGACGGTGCCGGTGACCGCGGCCGTGGCCAACGCCGTGTGCGACGCGCTGCGCGAGGCCGGCGTCCGGCACCTCGACATGCCGTACACCTCCGAGAAGATCTGGCGGGCCATCCGAGAGGCCAAGGGTTGATCATGGAGTTGCTGGACTACACGGCGCCGGCCACCCTCGACGAGGCGCTGGAGGCCCTGCGCGCCACCCCCGGCGCCCGCCCCATGGGCGGCGGGCACCGGCTGATCCTCGACATGAAGCGGCGGGCCCGGCGGATCCCGCTGCTGGTCGACCTCGGACGGCTGGACGAGCTGCGGGGCGTGCGCCGCGGCCCGGACGGCGGACTGGAGATCGGCTCCACGACCACCATCACCGACCTGGTCGCCGACCCGCTGGTGCGCGGCTCCCACGCCGGGGGACTGCTCGCGGACGCCGCGGCGGCGATGCCGGACGCCCAGGTCAGGAACCGGGCGACGGCGGGCGGCGCGGTGGTCGCCGGGGCCGACGTGGCCGCGGCGCTCATCGCATTGGAGGCCGGGCTGCACCTGCGCGGCGGGGGCGCGCGGTCCCGCCGCGTCTCCGTCGAGCGGTTCCTCGCCGGTGAGGGACCCGCGGGCGACGAGGTGATCGTCGCCGTGGAGATCCCCGCGACGACGGCCCGGGGCGCCTACGAGAGGCTGGCCGAGCCCGCGGCGCTCTCCTCGCTCTGCGGCGTGGCGGTCAGCCTGACCTTCCGCCCCGGCGGCGCGGTCGGCGCCTGCCGGGTGGCCGTCTGCGGCGGGCCCGGCCCGGCCCGCCGGGTCCCCGAACTGGAGGACGCCGCGGCGGCCGCCTCCGGGAACGGCTCCGAGCCCCGGCTCGACGGCGTCTTCGAGTCCGACGACGTCGCCTCGGGCGAGTACCGGGCCCATCTGGCCCGGGTGCTCGCCCGGCGGGCCGTCGCCCGCGCCCGCGACCGGGACCCGGCCTGACCTGCCGCCCCGGCGCGTTCCCCCGCGTCCCCGGTACGGCCCGGCCGGGGACGCGGGACGGAGCCCGGCCGTCGGAGCCGCGGGATCACCGGATCCGGCCGGGCCTCCGCGACGCCCGCGGCGCCGCCCGTCCCCGGGGCCGCCCGGTCACGGCGCGGTGCGGCCGGCGGACGGCCGTCCGGTCCAGCCGGACGACCTGCCGCTGCCGCTGGACGGAGCGGATCTCGCCCCCGGCGTGTTCCCGCCGCCCGCCGTCCTGCCTGCCGTCCTGCCTGCCGCTCTGCTCCGACGGCGACCGGCCGCCGCGCTCCGTCGTCTTCCCGGCACCACCGGGTCGTGGCCTGTGCTCCGTGCCGCGTCCCGGCGGGGCGGCCCGCGGCCCCGCACCCGGCGACTGCTCGCCCCGCACGGCGGAGGGGCTGGGGACGCACCCGATGCCCAGCCCGATGGGGTTGTCGCCGACGTCGATGGTGGCGACCACGTCCTTGCTCACCGAGTCGATCACCGAGATCGTGCCCGAGCCCTGGTTGGCGACGTAGATCCGGGTGGAGTTCGGGAGGATCGCGAGGCCGCGGGGCTCGTCCCCGACCTGGACGACGTCTATCGGGGTGAGCGTCTTGTTGTCGATCACGGACACGATGTTGAAGTAGGCGCTGCTGAAGTAGACGAAGTTCCCGTCGGGGGAGGAGATCGCCTGACGGGGGGACTTCCCGGTGTCGAGCGTGGCGGAGACCGTGTCGGTGCGGGTGTCGATCACCGACATGGTGCTGGAACGGAGGTTGGTGACGTAGAGGAACCTGCCGTCGGGGGTGAGCGCCAGCCCGAACGGCTCCTGACCGACGGTGATGGGGACGGCCTTGGTGACCTCGTCGGTGGCGGTGTCGATCACGAACACCGTGTTGGAGACGGCGTCGCTGACGTAGACGCGCCTCCCGTCGGGGGTGATCGCCATCCCGATGGGCGCCAGGCCGGCGGGGACGGTGGCGACGACCTTCCCGGAGGTGACGTCGGCCACCGAGACGGTGCCGGTGCCGAAGTTGGCGATGTAGGCGCGGGAGCCGTCGGGGGTTATCTCCACCGCTATGGGCGTGGCGCCGACGGTGATGGACGTGATGACGGTTCCGTCGACCGTGTCGATCACCGACATGGTGCCCGCACCGAAGTTGGTGACGTAGGCGCGGGTGCCGTCGGGCGTGACCTTCACCGCGCTGGGACCGAGACCGACGGGGATGGTCCTGATGACGCGGCCGGTGGCGGTGTCGATCACCGAGACGGTGTTCGAGCCGAAGTTGGTGACGAAGGCGCGGACCCGGCAGTTCCCCGCCGTCGCGACGGGGCCGGGCGCGGGGGGGCCGGGTGCAACGGCGCCGGGCACGGGCGAGACCGGGCCGGGTGCGGATGGGACGGGGCCGAACGAGGCGGGGCCGGGTGCGGCGGAGACGGCTGCGGAGGCCGTGACCGACATGACCGTCGTGGCCATCACGGCCATCACGGCCATCACGGCCACGACGAGCGCGGCGAGGGGCCGGCGGCCGTTCCCCGGCCGCCGGGCCGCACGTCGTCTTACCCACCGGTGCGGCGCCGAAGCCGCCGCGGCGATGCCCACGTGGACCTTTGTACGGAGGACACCTTCCCGGGACCGGGGGCGACACGCGGGCCGGTGATGTTCCGGGGACTGTCTTTCCCATCCCATCACCCGGCTCACCAGGGCTCGCCGCGCGTCCTTATGTCATGACATATGTACGTCCTATTGATTTAAAGTAAATCTGTCGTTACCTTCTTGGGCAAGAACATCCCCCAACCGAGGAGGCGCGATGCGTCCCCTGTCCAGGCTTCTTCTGGCGGCCCTCACCTGTTCGCTGGCGGGAGGGCTGGCGATGCCTGCGTCCGGCCTGGCCGTCCCGTCGGTGGCAGCCAAGGTGGAGACCCCCGCCCTGTACGACGACGAGGCGGGCGGCGACGCCAACGGTGACGACCCCGCGATCTGGGTCAACCCTTCTGACGACGACGAGAGCGTGGTGATCGCCACCGCCAAGAAGGCCGGGCTCTTCGTCTACGGCCTCGACGGGAGCCAGCTACAGCACCTCCCCGCACCCGCGGCCCCGGGGCCCGACGACGAGGCCGGACGGTTCAACAACGTTGACGTCACCTACGGCTTCAACAAGCGGGACCTGGCCGTGGTCTCCGACCGTGGCCAGGACAAGCTCCGGATCTATGCCATTTCGAACGGCCAACTCACCGACGTGACCGACCCGGCTGCGCCGTTCGTGTTCAACACGACTCAGCAGCAGGTCAACGACGCCGAAACCGCCTACGGTCTGACCACCTGGAAGGACTCGACCGGCACCTACGCTCTCGTCAGCCGCCGCCACAGGACCTCGGTCGGCCTGGTCAAGCTCCTCTCCAAGCCGAACGGAAAGGTCGGTTACCAGCTCGTCAGGACGCTGAACCTCCCCACGTCGTTCACCCTGCCGAACGGCCAGACGTGGACGCCCTGTCTGGAGCCCGGTGTGCAGCCGCAGGTCGAGGGCATGGTCGTGGACCAGGAGAGGGACGTCCTCTACGCGGCCCAGGAGGACGTCGGCATCTGGCGGATCCGGGCGGACCTCACCGGGACCCCCACGCTGGTGGACAAGGTCCGGGAGTACGGCGTGCCGGGCACCTACGACCCGGTGACGGATGAGTGCACCCCCGGTGCGAACCCGGGCTACGGCGGCCAGCACCTGGCCGCCGACGCCGAGGGACTCACGATCTACTACCGGAAGGACGGCAAGGGCTACCTGCTGGCCTCCAGCCAGGGTGACAGCACCTTCGCCGCCTACCGCAGGGAGGGGTCGAACGCCTACCTGGGGCAGTTCCGGGTCGGCGACCACGACGGCATCGACGGCGTCGAGCACAGTGACGGCTCCACCGTGTTGAACGTCCCGCTGGGAGACTTCGACGAGGGGCTGTTCGTCGCGCACGACGGCGAGAACACGCCGGCCGAGCCGGGCCGGGAGATCACGAACTTCAAGTTCACCGCCTGGGAGGACATCGCCGAACCGCTCGACCTGGACGTGGACACCGATGGCTGGGACCCGCGTGACTGAGTGACCTGAGTGACCTGAGTGACCTGAGAGACGGACAGCCCCCGGTGCCTTGCCACCGGGGGCTGTCGCGTGTCCGCTCCGCCTCCGCGCCGGACACCGGGAGGTCGGGACAGGACCCCGGAGCGCCGGACCGGGCGTGGGAGATCCGGGCCGGACGTCGGAGGTCCGTCCGGAGCCGGAGCCGGCCGCCGGGAGGTCGGTTCGAAGCCGGAGGTCCACCCGGAGCCGGAGCCGGCCGCCGTAGGTCGGTCCGAGGCTGGAGCCGGACGCCGGAGGTCCGTCCGGAGCCGGAGCCGGACGTCAAGAGGGGAGCACCCCCACCGGAGTGCTCCCCTCGCGCGTGCGCCGCCCGCCGCCGGATCAGCCGTGGTTGACTCGCCAGAAGTCGGAGACGGCCTGGCGGCCGCGCAGGTCGCCGAGGAGCGCGGCCGGGTCGGTGTGGAAGAGCTGCCCCTGCCAGTCGGGCAGACCGGGCGGGACGACCAGCGGCTTGACCGTGCTGTTGCCGGAGACTCCGCCCTCGCCGATCTCGTGCTTGACGCCCTCCTCGGTCATGATGAAGTGGACGTACAGCTTGGCCGCGTTGGGATGCTTGCTCTTGGTGGCGATCCCGACGAACTTGGGATAGCTGAAGCCTGCGAACGGCGCCATGCCCTCGCACGTCTTCTGGGCGTATCCCTTGTCCTCGTTGTTGCGGAACTTGGAGATCGACATGAAGCCGATCTTCTTGTCGGTGGCGTTGGGCGCGCCCACCGCTCCGGAGATGTCCTCGTCGGAGCCGGTCAGCACCGGCCGGTTGACCGCCATCCGCTTGATCCACTCGTAGGCGGCGCTCTTCTCCTTGATCTCTAAGGGCTTGCCGTACTTCGCCTGGTACGCGTCCTGCAGCGCCTGGTTGCCGTGCGCGTCCAGCTGGGTGAAGAACGACAGCACGGTGGGCTTGCCCAAGGGATCCTGCATCACCAGCTTGCCGGCCCACTCCGGCTCGGTCAGGTCCCACACGTTCTTCACCGGGCATCCCTCAGGCGAGAGCTTGGGGTTGTAGGCGAAGACCGTCGCCTTGGAGAGGGCGAGCAGCGGATTCCGGCTCTCGGCCGGGATCTGGTCCTTCAGGTCGGCGGGCACCCAGGTCTGCGCCACGCCCTGCGGGATCAGCTGGCCCACCAGGACCCCGCCGTCCTCGTACATCGCCGCGTCGATCGTGACGTTGTCCGCGGCGTGCTCTCTGATCATCTTCTCGGCGGTCTGCGGGGTGTCGGACTTGACCCCCTCCATGGTGATGCCGTACTTCGCGGTGAACGCCTTGGCCACCTCTTCGATGTCACCGCTGGAGTCGTAGACCAGCAGGCTGCCTTCCTTCTTGGCGGCGGCGACCAGGGCGTCCAGGTCGAGGGTCGCGTCCATCGAGGCCGCGGGAAGCGGCTGGGCGGCCGTCGCCGCCGCCGACGGGGCGTCGGTGGCGGTGGAGGGGGCGCAGGCCGCGACGGCCAGCGCCAGCAGTGCCATGGGCACGATCTTCCGGGTACGCCTCAAGTGGCGTCACTCCTCTTGCCTCTCGGGGTGGTGGGCGCCGCCCAGAGCCCCCGATCCGGCGCCGCGGTTGCTCAACGATGAACGTCATGTGAATATTTTGTCAAGACATACTTACTTGCCTGCGGCATCCGGAACACTTCCGTAACCAGGCGAGGTTGGACGGTTTGACCGTTGGTCAGGACATTCTGATGTCAGTTACCGTTTTCCCGTGACTGTGACGAGATTGGACATCGACCTCGATCGATCGAGCCCCGTTCCGCTCTACTTCCAGATGGCCGAGCGGATCGCGGAGGCCATCCAGAACGGCGAGCTGTCCCCGGGCACCCGGCTCGACAACGAGGTGCAGCTCGCCGACCAGCTGGGACTGTCGCGCCCCACCGTCCGCCAGGCCATCCAGTATCTCGTGGACCAGGGGCTGCTGGTCCGCAAGCGCGGCGTCGGCACCCAGGTCGTGCACGGCCAGGTGAAGCGGGCGGTCGAGCTCACCAGCCTCTACGACGACCTCCGCCGCGCCGGTCAGCAGCCGGAGACCCGGGTGCTGTCGATCGACACGGTCCTGGCGGAGGAGGACATCGCCCGCGTCCTCGGCGTCGAGCCGGGCACCGAGGTGCTCCGGCTGGAGCGGCTCAGGTACGCCTCGGGGGAGCCGCTGGCCCTGCTGCACAACTGGCTGCCGGCCGGTACGGCGTCCCTGACCGCCGAGGCGCTCCAGGCGCGGGGGCTCTACGAACTGCTGCGCTCGGCCGGCGTCCGGATGAGGGTCGCCAACCAGCGGATCGGCGCCCGTGCCGCCACCCCGGCCGAGGGCCGCCTGCTGGAGGAGCGCCGCGGCTGCCCGCTGCTGACGATGGTCCGCACGACCTACGACGACCAGGGCCGGGCCGTGGAGCACGGCTCGCACGTCTACCGGGCCTCCCACTACGCGCTGGAGGTCACGCTCGTGGAGCGCTGAGAGCGCTGAGAGCGCTGAGAGCGCTGAGAGCGCTGAGAGAGCTGAGGGCGTGGGGCGCCGGGGACGGCCGGGCGGGGCGCCGGCCGTACGGCGCCCGATGGCTCTGCTGGATGTCAGTTCATCCGAATGTCAGGACAAACTATTGACTAGTTCTTGATGGTCGTTTAGAACTGAAGTCCCCTGGACGAGGAGCCAACATGCGTGTGGGTTTGCTGGGCCTTGGTCGGATAGGCCTCTTCCATGCCACCACCCTCTCGACGCTCGCCGACGAACTCGTCGTCTCCGACGTCGACCGGGCCAGAGCCGAGGACGTGGCGGCGCGGCTCGGGGCCCGGGTCGGCGACCCCTTCGACGCGGACGCGGTGGTGATCGCCACCCCGACGTCGACCCACGCGGAGGCGCTGCTCCGGGCGTGCGAGCTGGGAGTGCCGGCGTTCTGCGAGAAACCCGTGGCGCCCGGCGTGGCGGAGACCCTGCGGGTGGCCGAGGCCGTCGAACGCAGCGGCACCCTCGTGCACATCGGGTTCCAGCGGCGTTTCGACGCCGGCTACGCCGCCGCGCGCGAGGCGCTGCACGGCGGCGAACTGGGTGAGGCGCACCGCGTCCACCTGGTGACCGCCGACCCCGCGCCGCCGCCCGCCGAATACGTCGCGCTCTCCGGCGGCATCTTCCGCGACTGCCACATCCACGACTTCGACATCCTGCGCTGGGTCACCGGGCACGAGGTGGACGTCGTCTACGCGACGGGCGCCAACCGGGGCGAGGACTTCTTCGCCGAGGCCGGTGACGTCGACACCAGCTCCGCGCTGATGACCATGGACGACGGCACGCTGGTCACCCTGCAGGGCTCACGCTACAACGGCGCCGGATACGACGTGCGGATGGAGATCGCCGGCACCCGCGCGACCTGGGCGGTCGGGCTCGGCGACCGGGCCCCGCTGCGCTCGGTCGAGGGCCTGACCCCGGGCGGCGAGCCGTGGCCGGACTTCCTCACCAGGTTCGACGCGGCCTACGTCGCGGAGATGGAGGCGTTCCTGGCGGCGGCGCGCGGCGAGCGCGAGAGCCCCTGCACGGTCCAGGACGCCCTGGCCGCCCTCTACATCGCCGAGGCGGCGGATCTGTCCCGCCGTACCGACCGTCCGGTTCGTCTTCTGGAGGTTGCCAAGTGAGAATCGCCGCCGCCCCCATCTCCTGGGGCGTGTGCGAGGTGCCCGGCTGGGGCCTCCAGCTCGCCCCGGACCGAGTCCTGGCGGAGATGGCCGAGCTGGGCCTGACCGCCACCGAACTGGGCCCCGACGGGTTCCTGCCCCCGGAACCGGAGGACCGCGCCCGGCTGCTCGACCGGTACGGCCTGCGGGCGATCGGTGGATTCGTCCCCGTCGTCCTGCACGACCCCGACCGGGACCCGCTCGCGGAGCTGCCGGCCGTACTGGACTCCTTCCCGGCGGACGCGGTGGTCGTCCTGGCCGCCGCCACCGGCGCCGACGGCTACGACGCCCGCCCCGTCCTGGACGCAGAGGGCTGGCGGACGCTTCTGGGCAACCTGGACCGGATCCACCGCGAGACGTCCCGGCCGGTCACCCTGCACCCGCACGTCGGGACCATGGTGGAGACCCGCGCGGAGGTGGACCGGGTGCTGGACGGCAGCGGGGTCCCCCTCTGCCTGGACACCGGCCATCTCCTGGCCGGCGGGACCGACCCGCTGGACGTCGTCCGCCGGGCCCCCGGGCGGATCGCCCACGTCCACCTCAAGGACGTCGACGCCGCGCTCGCCGGGCGGGTCCGGGCCGGGGAGATCACCTACACCGAGGCGGTGCGGGCGGGGATCTACCGCCCGCTCGGCCGGGGGGACGTCGACGTCACCGGCATCGTCACCGGCCTGACCGCGGCCGGATACGCCGGCTGGTACGTCATGGAGCAGGACGTCGTCCTCGCCTCCGAGGACGCGGACCCGGCCGGCGACGTCCGCGCGAGCCTGGCCTTCCTGCGGGGGATCACCGCATGAGCGCCCCCGCGCACGGGCCCGGTGCACCGGCCCCCGCCTTCGAGGTGCTGACCATGGGACGGGTCGGGGTGGACATCTACCCGCTGCGGGTGGGCGTGCCGCTGCGGAAGGTCACGTCCTTCGGCAGGTACCTCGGCGGCAGCCCCACCAACGTGGCCGTGGCCGCGGCCCGGCTGGGCCGCTCCAGCGCGGTGATCACCCGCACCGGGGCCGACCCGTTCGGGGAGTTCGTCCACGACGCGCTGGCCGAGTACGGCGTCGACGACCGCTACGTCACGGCGGTGCCGCACCTGCCGACCCCGGTGACGTTCTGCGAGATCCGCCCGCCGGACGACTTCCCGCTCTACTTCTACCGCTACCCCAAGGCCCCCGACCTGGAGATCCTCCCGGAGGAGCTCGACCTGCCCGCGGTCACCGCGTCGGCGCTGTTCTGGACGACCGTGACCGGGCTGTCGGCCGAGCCGTCGCTCGGCGCGCACCTGGCCGCATGGCGGGCGCGAGGCCGGGCCCGGCACACCGTGCTCGACCTCGACTACCGGCCGATGTTCTGGCGGGACGCGGAGACCGCCCGGGAACGGGTGCGCGCGGCACTGGGACAGGTGACCGTCGCGGTCGGCAACCTGGACGAGGCCGAGGTCGCCACCGGCACGCGCGATCCCAGCGCGGCCGGACGGGCGCTGCTGGACGCGGGGGTGGAGTTGGCGATCATCAAACAGGGAGCGGCCGGGGTGCTGGGCATGACCGCCGACACGACGGTGGAGATACCGCCCGTCGAGGTCGAGGTGGTCAACGGGCTGGGGGCGGGCGACGCCTTCGGCGGCGCCCTCTGCCATGGTCTGCTGGCGGACTGGCCGCTCGCGCGGACGCTGCGCTTCGCCAACGCGGCCGGGGCGATCGTGGCCGGACGGCTGGCGTGCGCCCCCGCGATGCCCACGGTGGAGGAGATCGAGGCCGTCCTGGCGGGCGGATCCCCGGAGCCGCTGGCCGGCTCCCTGCGAGGAGGCGTCGCGGATGCGTGAGGACCACTACCGCCGCCTGCGCGACGACCGGGCCTGGCACCCGGAACGGGTGGCCGAGGCGGCCGCCGCGCGCCGGCGCAGACCGTTGCTGACCGGCCGGGACCGCCTGCTGATCATCGCGGCCGACCACCCGGCCAGGGGGGCCCTCGGCGCGGCCGGCCACCCGATGGCCATGGAGAACCGGACCCTCCTGCTGGACCGGCTCATGACCGCGCTGGCGCGGCCGGGCGTGGACGGGCTGCTGGCCACCCCCGACATCGTCGAGGACCTGCTGCTGCTCGGCGCCCTCGACGAGAAGATCGTCATCGGTTCGATGAACCGGGGCGGTGTGCAGGGGGCGGCGTTCGAGTTCGACGACCGCTTCACCGCCTACGACGCCGACTCTCTCGTGGAGATGGGTCTCGACGGCGGCAAGATGCTCTGCCGGATCGCGCTGGAGGACACCTCGACCGCGGCCACGCTGGCGAGCTGCGGGCAGGCCGTCACCCGGCTGGCCCGGAACGGCCTGATGGCGATGGTCGAACCGTTCTGGTCCAAGCGCGTCGAGGGCGTGGTGCGGCACGACCTGTCGCCGGAGGCGATGATCCACGCCATCAGCGTCGGCCAGGGGCTCGGCGCGACCTCCGCCCGCACCTGGCTGAAGCTCCCGGTCGTCGAGGACATGGAACGCGTCCTGGCCGCCACGACGCTGCCGGTCCTGCTGCTCGGCGGCGACCCCGGGCCCGACCGGATGCTCGACACCTGGGAGAAGGCGCTGCGCCTGCCCGGTGTGCGGGGCCTGGTCGTCGGCCGGGCACTGCTCTACCCGCCCGACGGCGACGTGGCGGCGGCCGTGGACGCCGCGGTGAGCCTGCTGGAGGCGGCATGACGTACATCCCGAGCGGCTCCGCCGCCGCGCCCCCGTGGACGGTGGAGATCACTCCCGGGACGGCCGGCTGGACCTACGCGGGACTGCGGGTCGCCGACCTGGCGGACGGTCCCGTGGAGTTCGACACCGGCGACGAGGAGATGCTGGTCCTGCCGCTGTCGGGCCCGTGCGAGGTCGTCGCCGCGGGCCGGCGGCTGTCGCTGTCCGGGCGCGCGTCGGTCTTCGACGGGGTGACCGACTTCGCCTACCTGCCGATCGGGACGTCCGTCCGGATCACCGGTTCGGGCCGCTTCGCGCTCCCCTCGGCCCGCGCCACCCGCTCCCTCCCCGTCCGGTACGGCGCGGCCCGCGACGTGCCCGTCGAGATCCGCGGGGCCGGGCAGGCCACCCGGCAGGTCAACAACTTCTGCGCGCCGGACGCCTTCGAGTGCGACAGGCTGGTCGCGGTGGAGGTGCTGACCCCGGGCGGCAACTGGTCGTCCTACCCGCCGCACAAGCACGACACCGCCTCGGAGTGCGAGGCGGTGCTGGAGGAGATCTACTACTTCGAGGGCGGGCCGGGCTACCAGCGGGTCTACGGCGGTCACGAGACGCTGGCGGAGGTGGCGGGCGGGGACGTGGTGCTCGTCCCGCGCGGCTACCACGGCCCGTCGATGGCCGCCCCCGGCTACGACCTGTACTACCTCAACGTGCTGGCCGGTCCCGCCGAGAAGCGGACCATGGCCTGCGCCGACGATCCCCGGCACGCCTGGATCCGCTCCTCCTGGGCCGAGCAGACGATCGACCCGCGCGTGGCACGCCGCGTCACCGAGATCCGGAGCGGACTTACCGGAGGTACCCCATGAGGCTCACCACCGCGCAGGCGCTGGTGCGGTTCCTGGCCAGTCAGTGGTCCGAGCGCGACGGCGCCGAACAGCGCCTGATCGCCGGATGCCTGGGCATCTTCGGCCACGGCAACGTGGCCGGCATCGGCCAGGCCCTGGCCGAGCAGGGCGCCGGTGTCGGCGGAGCGCTGCCGTACTACCCGGCCCGCAACGAGCAGGCCATGGTGCACACGGCGACCGGGTTCGCCCGCACCCGCGACCGGCTGTCCACCCTGGCCTGCACCACCTCGATCGGGCCCGGCGCGACCAACATGGTCACCGGCGCGGCACTGGCCACGATCAACCGGCTGCCGGTGCTGCTGCTGCCCGGGGACGTCTTCGCCACCCGCGCCGCCGGCACGCTCCTTCAGGAGCTGGAGGACCCCCGCGGCCCGGATGTGTCGGTCAACGACACCCTGCGGCCGGTGTCGCGGTTCTTCGCCCGGATCGACCGGCCCGAGCAGCTGCCCGCGGCGCTGCTGGCCGCGATGCGGGTGCTGACCGACCCCGCCGAGACCGGCGCGGTCACCCTGGCCCTGCCGCAGGACGTGCAGGCCGAGGCATTCGACTGGCCCGAGGAGCTGTTCGCCCGCCGGGTGTGGCACGTGGCCCGGCCGGTGCCCGAACCGGCCGCGCTGGCCCGGGCGCTGGAGATGCTGCGCCGCTCCCGGCGGCCGCTCGTCGTGGCGGGCGGCGGGGTGAAGTACAGCGGGGCGTGCGAGGCGCTGGCGGCGTTCGCCGCCCGGCACGGCGTGCCGGTGGCCGAGACCCAGGCGGGCAAGGGCGCGCTGCCGCACGACCACCCGTGCGCGGTCGGCGCGATCGGGCACACCGGCACCGCCGCGGCCAACGCCCTGGCCCGCGAGGCCGACCTGGTCATCGGGGTGGGCACCCGCTACACCGACTTCACCACCGCCTCGCGCACCCTGTTCGGCCCGGCGGCGTTCCTCAACGTCAACGTGACGGCCTTCGACGCCGCCAAGCACGCCGGGGAGACGCTGGTGGCCGACGCCCGCGAGGCGCTGGAGGCCCTGCGGCCGGACGACTGGCGGGCCGAGGCCGGCTGGACCGGCCGGGCGGCGAGCCTGGCCGACGGCTGGCGGGCCGAGACCGACCGGATCTACGGCGGGACCGAGCTGACCCAGCCGGTGCTGCTCGGCGTGCTCAACGAGATCGCCGCGGACGGCGTGGTGGTCAACGCCGCCGGGTCGATGCCCGGTGACCTGCACAAGCTGTGGCGGGCCGCCGACCCGGGCAACTACCACGTGGAGTACGGCTACTCCTGCATGGGATACGAGATCGCCGGCGGTCTG
>NZ_JBEZNH010000013.1:0-100926 GCF_040653115.1 Streptosporangium sp. NPDC048047
CGGCGCCACGCCTGCTAGCTGGGGAAACTCATACACCACCTCCGTGGACGCAACCGTGCTTCCCCGCCCTTCCGGTTGTCCGTATCGGACCTCACCCAGGACTTGGTGGGGTGACAGGTTCAGGCGATCAGACCAGCAGCCCGAGGACGGTGTGCAGAGCTTCGTCGATCTCTTCCAGCTCGCGAGGCTCCAGCCGTCCGGCGAAGTCACCGAGACGATGCGGTGCGATGGCCACGGTCTGTTCGACCATGACACGGGTCTGTTTGCCCAGCAGCTCGACTTCGGGCCGGAAGGGCGCGGGAGAAGCACCCGTGGATGTCGGAGCGATCAGCACGGTGGAGAGGTGGCTGAGGAAATCGGACTGAAGGATCACGGCGAAGCGCTCGCCTCGTTGCTCATGGGCCATGGCGTCACGAGGAGCACGCAGCCGGTAGACGTCACCACGCACGCAGGTGCTCCGTGTCCCTCATGATCGACTCGGCTTCCGCCCTGTCGGCCGGATCGCCGGCCAGTCGCTCGGCTGCCATTTGGGCCAGCTCCATGCGGCGAAGACGCTGGGCGATGAGAAGTGCCTCTCGCACGGCGTCGTTCACCGACCGGCCGTCGGAGGTCAACTCGTCCAGAGCCTTCTCCGCCCTGGTGTCGAGGTCAACAGTCAGCATGCCCATATCTTCACTGTACGACGGCGGTTCTCGCAGGCGTTCGAACGATTTTCGTAATCGATTCGGCACTTAACGTGATCGATGAGGGAAGGGTCAGAGCCCGGCCACCCCATGGGAGGGGATCCGGCCGAGCAGCCGCCGGACCGCCGCGGCCACCCAGATCGTGCCCAGCCCCGCCCACACGGCCAGCAGCGGGACGCTCTCCGGCCGCTGGAGGGCCGGCCACAGCGCGGGCAGCGCCGGTGACACCGCGATCGTCAGCGCCAGCAGCCCCGCCCACCCGGCGAGGACCTTGCGGGCGCGCGGCGCGGCGGTGTGGGCCGCCTCCTGGACCGGGGTGACCAGCGCCAGCAGCGCCGCGCCCGCCGTGCCCGTCACCGGCTGCGACAGGGCGACGCCCGTGCCCAGCAGCGCCGCGCCCGCGAGGAGTACGGCGCTGCACAGAACCGCCGACCGCACCTCGCCGCGCCGGAACAGCAGCCGGGTGTACGAGCCGCGGGCCAGCCCGAGCGTGACCAGCGACTCGGCCACCCACATCGTCCAGTGGGCCACCGCGACCAGCACGAAGACGACGATGAGCGGGGGGATCAGGGGCAGCGCGAGCATCCATCGGGCGCTCAGGCCGCCCGGCAGCCGCGACACCGCCCGGTACAGCGGGTTGCGCCGCTTGAGCGCCACCACGAGCAGCTCCCGCGCGTGGTCCGCCCCGGGACTGAGCCGCAGCACCTCCCGGAACGCCCGCGCCGCGTCCCGGGCGGCGCCGAAGGCCAGGTGGATCCGGCCGTACACCAGGTGCCCGGCCGGCGACTCCGGATCGAGCCGCACCGCGTCGGAGGCGGCCGCCAGCGCCCCCGCCCGGTCGCCCAGCTCGCCGAGGGCCACCGCGAGGAGACCGGCGAGCCGGCTGCCGTGCGGGTCGAGGGCCAGGCCCCGCCGGGCGGCCTGCGCCATCAGCGGCCACTCCTCGCGGTCCCCGTGCACCCGCGTCAGCAGCTCCCAGATCTGCGCCTGGTCATGGTCGATCGCCAGCGCGGCCCGCGCGGCGCGCAGCGCCTCCTCCGAGCGGTCCGCGTGGTAGAGGACCTGGCCCGCCGTGTGGTGTGTGTACCAGTGGCCGGGGGCCAGCCGTACCGCCTCGGCGGCCTCGGCGACCGCCTCGTCCACCGCCCGCCGGGAGATCAGGGCGAGCGCGAGCAGGCAGTGCGCGACCACGTGCCCGGAGTCGAGGGCCAGCGCGCCGCGCAGCTCCCGTTCGGCGGCCTCGGCGCGGCCCAGCTCCAGCAGGGTCCGCGCCCGCTCCACGGCCGCGGCCGGGCCGTCCTCCGGGGAGGCCGCCGGGCCCCCGGAGCCTCGAAGCCCCGGGCCGTGCGGCCCGGGGCCCTGTGAACCGGGGCCCCGCGGGCCGGACCCCTCGAAACCGGTCGTGCTCACCGCAGACCACGCAGCCAGGGCAGCAGGTCGTCCCACACGCCGCTCTCGTTGGCGTGCAGCACGTAGTTGCGCGCCGTGCCCAGCCACTCCCGTACGGCGGTGGGCCGCATCGTCCTCGCGGCGGCCATGAGGTCCGGGGTGGACAGCGGGACCGGCCGGCCCGCCCGGATCGACTCCTGCAGCTTGGCCTCGACCGCGCGGTCCACCAGGCCCTTGAGGTCGGCGCCGACGAACCCCTCGGTGGCCTTGGCCACCCTGTCGAAGTCGATCTTCTCCAGGGGCTTGTCGCGGCACATCAGCGAGAGCGTCGCGGCCCGCGCGGCGACGTCCGGCGGCGGCACGAACACCATCTGGTCGAACCTGCCGGGGCGGCGGAAGGCCACGTCGATGTACCAGGGGGCGTTGGTCGCCGCCAGCACCAGCACCCCCTCGTTGGCGTGCTCGTCCACCCCGTCGAGCTCGGCGAGGAACTGGTTGACGATCTGCCGGCTGTGGGCCTGGCGCATGTCGGAACGACGGGCCGCGAGCGCGTCCACCTCGTCGAAGAACAGCACGCACGGACGGTTCCGGCGGGCCATCTCGAAGGTCGCGCGCAGGTTGCGCTCGCTCGACCCGGTCCACATGTCGAGGATGTCGGCCAGCCCGACGTCGATGAACGCCGCGCCCAGCTCACCGGCGGCGGCCCGCGCCAGGTGCGTCTTGCCCGCGCCGGGCGGCCCGTACAGCAGCACCCCTCCGCCGGCCCGCTTGCCGTACGCCGCGAACAGCTCCGGCTGCATGACCGGCAGCAGGAGCTTCATCCGCAGCGACTCCTTGACCTCCTCCATCCCGGCCACGTCGGAGAAGTCCACCCGGGAGCGCTCCACCTCCGCGGTCGGCTCCGCCTCCGCCGAGCCGTACGGCGCGCCGTACGCGGGCTGCGGCGGCGTGTACGGGGGTGGCGGCGAGGCGGGGATCAGCGGGGGAAGCGGGTTGGTGGACGGTGAGGCGGGGGCCGGTGCTGCGGGGGCGGGGATCAGCGAGGGCGGCTGCGCGGCCGGTGCCGGAGCGGGCGGCACGGGAGCCTGCGGCACCGGGGCGGCGGGCGGGGCGTCCTCCAGGCCGAGCCGGGCGGCGAGCTCGGGGTCGGCCTGTGACGGGTCACGGCCGACGGCGTGGCGGTACCAGTGGACGGCGCCCGGTCTGTTGACCGGAAGCGCCGCCCTGACCATGAGCATGTCGATGCGTATCGGGCGGTCGGGCATGTCCACCAGCGGGTCGAGCGTTCTCAGCGCCCGGTTGTACTCGCCCAGCCCGACGTACGCCTCCGCCAGGCCGATCGTGAGATCGACGTCGCCGGGGGAGAGCGCGAGCGCCGCCCGGTGCTCGTCCGCGGCCTCGGCGAAGCGGCCCGCCGCCAGCAGCAGGCCGGCCAGGTGCCGCCGCAGCGGGAGGTTCTCCGGGGAGAGGCGGGCCGCCTCGCGCAGCGCGTTGAGCGCGGTCTCGTCGGTCACGTGACGGGTCCTTTCACAGCCGGACGTGAGCTTCGTGTCGGTTCCGGGCATTCGCCCTTTTGGAACCGGGCACGATCTCACCACCAACCCGGCGGTTACGCGACTCGGCGCGTGTCTCCGCGGCGTCTGTCGGCGGCGGGGAGGAGAACCCGCCCGAACCACGCGATGCCTGATACGGCGCGCCTCATGATGACGAAGCGGGGCGCCTCATCGTGACGGCGAAGCCGGCGGGCGGCGCATCGCCCAGACGCGCGGGCCGCCGCCGGGCACCCGGATCTCGCCCGTCACCTCGAACCCCAGCCGCCGGTAGAAGCGCACGTTGCCCTCGGACGAGGTCTCAAGGACAGCGGGCAGGCCGACGCGGTCCGCCTCGGCCAAGCCGGGGCGCAGCACCGCCGTACCCGCCCCGCCGCCCTGCCGCTCCGGAAGCACGCCCACGGTGGCCAGCACGAACGACGGCTCACCGGTCCGCAGCACCGCGCAGGCGGACTCCGCCGCGAGCATCGCCGCGTGGCGGTCTCCGGAGAGCTCCTCCTCCCGGTCGGCGAGCCCCTGCCAGACCTCGCCGGGCACCGGGCGGTCGGGCCGCAGCCACACCGCCACGGCCGCCATCCGCCCGTCGCCGCCGTCCGCGGCCCACACCTCCCCGTACGGCAGGCCGACCTCCTCGACCGTGATCCGGAACAACCCGGCCAGTCGTTCCCGGTGCCGGTCGGCGGCGACCGTCCAGCTCGTCCAGGCGTACCCGTCGAAGGCCCGTGCCAGCACCCCGGCGGCCTCGGCAGCCTCCCCGGGCCCGGCCCTCCGTACCTCCCGCACGGCACAACCGCCTCTCCCGTCGTTCCGGACGACGCAGGCGAGCGTATCCCCATGCCCGCCCCCGGCGGGGCATGGCCTTCCGGCCGGTGCCGGCCTGAAGGTTTCACCTCCCCCGCGTGCCCGGTACGCGCGGTCGTGAGCGTGACCTGGGACACGCCGGCCAGGCGGGAGGCGTGGGGTGGGGCCCGGCGCCCAGTCCTTCCGCCGCTCATCGCCCCCACCGGTTCGGCGAGGACGTGACCTGCCGCCCTGGCCGGAAGCACTCCACCGCCGGGGTGACCGCCGGGATCCGCTCATGCACCGCGTCCGCGGACGCAACCCCACGCCTCACCACGGGACGGTTTCACGATCGACCCCCGGACACGCCGTCACGGATCGAGGCGCGAGTGGCGGTGAGGAAGGCGAAGGACAGAAGGATCAGCACCGCGACCAGCCCTTCGGATCCCATCAGATCGATCACGCCTCCGCCGGCCAGGGGGCCGGCCACCCCGCCGAGCCCCCAGACCAGGCCCGCCGCGGCGTTGGCGGTGGCGAGACGCGCTCCCTTGAAGCGATCCCCCATTCGGACGAGCCCCAGGGTGTAGATGCCGCCCGCCGCCGCACCGAGCACCAGCAGCGCGGGCCACAGCAGTATCGGTGCTCCCATCAGGAACGGCAGCAGGAGCGCCGCGGCCAGCATTCCCAGCCCGCAGTACCGGTGCAGGGCGGGGCGGTCGAACCGGTCGGCCAGCCAGCCCAGCGGGATCTGGAAGAGGGTGTCACCGAGGAACACGATCGTGACCATGATCGAGGCCGTCGCGACCGTCATGCCGTGATCCAGACCGTAGAGCGGCAGGAACGTCAGCACCGCGCTGTCGAAGAACGCGAACGCCAGCACCGCGACGACGATCACCGGGGCGGCTCGCATGAACCCGAGGAGGCTCATGCGGTCCTCGACGTCGAGACCGCTGATCACGCAGGAGGCGAGGAGCAGCGGAATCACCGCGGTCAGCTGGACGGCGGCGGCGATCACGATCGGAGCCGCCCCCTCGTGCCCGAGCGCTGCGAGCAGGGAGGGGCCCGCCGTCTGGCACAGGGTGAACACGGTGGTGTAGACGGCCACCAGCCGCCCCCGGGCCGAGTCCGGCGCCAGCGCATTGATCCATGTCTCACCGATGATCACAAGGATCCCGGTGGCGACGCCCATGCACAGTCGCAGTACGACCCAGGCCGCCAGATCGGAGGTGAGCGCCAGACAGAGGATGCTGACGGCCGAGCCGACCGTTCCGCCGAGCAGCAGGCGCCGTGCTCGCACCCTGCGGGCCAGGACCTGGGTCAACGGCGCGCTGACGAGGAAACCCACCGCGGGCATCGCGGCCACGAGCCCCACCAGGCTGGACCCGGTTCCCATCGAATCCAGCCTCAGCGACACGAGCGGCGTGGTGAAGCCCGTGGCCAGGCCGACCATGGCCGCCGTTCCGATCGCGGCGGCCGCCTCGACCCGCGGGACGGCGGACGCGATCGTCATTCCGCACCGGCCAGCGATGGTTCGACGAGATGGCGGTAGATGTCGCGTTGGGGCAACGTGGCGCCCTCCACCCGCTCACCGTTCACGTAGACGCACGAGGCGGCCGGTCCCATACCCCCGTACGGGAGGTATCCCTTCTCGGTCAGGTGCAGGTCGGTTCCCCGCAGGATCGACTCCGCCGTGTGCCAGCGGGTGTCCACGAGCGACTCCGTGTACGGGCTGGCGCCGAAGAGCGACACGTACATCGCGTTCGGCCCGTACTTCTCGTCCTCAAAGTATTCGGCCAGGTCCGCGTCCGTCTCATAGGGCTGCAGGCAGAAGACCGGCGCGAAGAACTCACGGAAGTTTCCCCCCTCCCTCAACGGGCGGACGAAGACCGTCGGCCGGATCAGCCCGGTGACCGGGTTGATCTCGCCTCCGTGGACGCAGTACCTCCTGTTCTCCTGGAACATCTGCGCGACCCTGATCGTGTGGTCGGGATCGCTGTTCGGGCCGACGATGTTCCTGCGGTCGTCATAGGGGCCGACCAGCGGCTCGATCCGGCGGAGTTCGTCCAGCAGCCTGGACTGGAATTCCGCCGTCCGGCCGGTGTGCACCAGGATGCTGTTCGGCCCGGCGCAGTCCTGCCCCTGGTTGTAGAGCACGACGCGCAGAGCGCTGGTGACGGCGGCCTCGACGTCCGCGTCCTCAGCGATGACCAGGGGGTTGTGGCCCGCCCCATTGAGAATGAACAGGGTCTTCTTGCGGAAGTGGCGCCGCACCTTCAACCCGTTCTCCGGGGATCCGGTGAAGATGATCGCCTCGGTCGTGCGAGCGCGCTCGGCGACGAACTCCTCCCTGCCCGCATACGAGACGTGCAGGTTCGGGAAGAACCCGGTGAGCTCGATGGTCTCCACGAGTGCCCGATAGTGCGGCTGCATCGCCGTGGGCGGACGGACCGCCACCTCCCCGGCCATGAGGGCGGGGACGATCCCGAAACAGGCCGTCGCGTAAAGCGGCTGGTTCAGCGGCAGGAAACTGGTGACACCGCCGATCCGCCGGCGGAAGTAGGTGCGGTTGCGATGGAGGTTGTCGAGCAGTTCGACAGAGCGGTCGATCTCGTCCAGCGCCACGCCGGCGCATTCGTATCCGGACAGGCTCTCCACGATCTTCTCCGCCCGTTCCCGGAGGACGGATGCGAACTTCGACGCCCGCTCCGCCACGTCGGCGAAGTCGATGACGCGCTCCTGCATGTACGACTCCTGTGAGGGTTCAGAGGGTCTGGGCCGCGCAACGGCGCAACAGATCGACGCTCCGCTCAAGGCCGGTGATCTCCAGCCAGGTGGTGAGCCGTGGGCCGCGGGGTGCGCCCGTGAGCGCCTTGTAGACGATCGGGTAGAGGCCTTCGGGAATCAGGGCGCGCAGCACACGGCCGGTGATCGGGGCGTTCAACCCGCTCAGCTCATGGCCGAGGGCGTGCAGGAACTCCGCCTCGCTCGGGGCCGGGACGAACGGCGGGCGGGCGGACCGGACGAAGTCGCAGTAGTAAGCCCAGACCTGGTCGAGCTCGGCGGGTGCCCGCCCGAGGTAGCGAACAGCGAACTCCCGGGCGGAGAAGAGATCCACCGGGCTGCAGGCGGTGATCATACGGAGCAGCTTGCGATAGGCCGGGCCGCAGAGGTCCGGCGCGAGTACAGGGGCGAACCGGCGGTTGCGTTTCGGCTTGAGCCGAAGGAACCCAAGGAGGCTCGCCCGGTCGAGATAGCGGTCGACCTGGCCGAGGTCGAAGCCGTTTCCCCTGGACTTGGATATCTTCCGGCCAAGATCATCGAGGAAGAGGCCGTACTTGTAGAAGCTCGGGACAGGCCGTTCCAAATGCGCGCAGATCCGGGTGACCACCCGCGCCGAATCCGCCAGGTCGTCCCCATGCATCTCGTAGGCGATCGACCGGTTGATCAGGCGCATCGCCCAGTCGGCCTTCCACTGGAGCTTGCATCGGCCGTCCAGCACGGAGACGGTGGCCGGAACCCCGATCGGCTCGCCCTCGTAGTACTCGTCCGGCTCGACGCTGTACTCATCCCCTGGACGCTGGATGAGGATGTCCTCGGGGATCTCATAGGTGATCGTCCCGGTCGATGGGTCGACCTCAAGCACGCGGATGTGCTCGATCACCCGCCCCGTGGCCTCCGAGATGGGCATGAAGATGCTGTAGGAGCGTCGGCGGATCACGCCCACGGACCGGGCCACCAGCTCGTTCACCGCGCCGTACGCGCCGAGGAACTCGAGGATGGTCGGGTTGTAGACGCCGGAGAGGTACGCGGTGGAACTCCGGACGAACTCGCACTCGATCTCGAAATCGGCGAGGAGAGCGAGCATCCGCCGGTTGACGCCCTCGGCCAGGCTCTCCGCCTCGTCGAACGGATCGGGCACCCGGCACAGGGGGAGGCCCAGATGCTCGGCGAGCATACGCTGCCGGGGAAAGGACTCCGGGACTTTACGAAGAGCGTCCAGATCGTCCGAGACCATTACGATCCGGGTCGGCCGGCCGGTCAGTTCGCCGAAGGAGCGCTGGAGGAACGCCGTCCTGACAATCTCACTTAACGTCCCGATGTGCGGTAATCCGGATGGGCCGAAACCTGCACCGAAGCGAACCTCGGTGAACTGCTCGGTGGTTTCAGGGCGTTTGGCGAGTCGCTCGGCCTCGGTTGTGCACCAATCCAAGGGCAGCACGAAATAGGCATCCGTTCTCAAGCGGGGACCCCGACCGTGGTTGCGGCACAACTTTACTCGACTTCGGCCGTCTTCACGATATTCACCGCTGCGGGAACAATTCGGCGTCCCCTCTCTATCCGCCTTCGATTCAGCCCGTGAGGCGAAATGCGCTGACCGCCCCGGCGGCCGTGTTCACACCGATCACCCCGACGCTCACCTCGGTCATGACGCCTGTACGGCGGGACGACGCCCGTCTCGAAGCCCTCCGCCGGCGTGTCCTCGATCACCCCTGCCGCCGCGGAACCGGGACGTCTTCTTCATGGACCGCGACGTGACCTCCGGGAGGAACCTGATCGGGGTGGCGGACCGTACTGCGGCCATCGCGTCAGGGGCACCCTTCAGGCGGCGTTGACACCGCAGGAGGCCGGTCGCCGCCGCGACGACGTGGTGACCGCCGGCTCGGATCCCCCGTGCCGGGTCGGCGTCCCGCGTGTGAATGTTTCAGAGACGTCGAAGGCCCCCGGCGATATCCGGCGAGGTCACGATTTCGCAGGAGCGCCGCGAGAATTCAGGGACTCGCCGGGGGCGGGCGGCACTGTCATTCTTTCCAGGATGTCCGTCGCGAGACCCGAGGGAGAGTCAAATGGGCAGAGCTCGATCGCTGGCCGTCACCGCGGCACTGGCCACCGGCCTGACGCTGTCGGTGGGGACGGCCCCCGCTCAGGCCGACAGCATCAGATACGTCTATTACCTCTACTCCGACTGCCTCAATGGCGGAAACCTCGGCATCCAGTGGGGGTGGTGGACCTCCTATAATTGTGTGTACACGGAAAGCTACGGGCCGAAATGGGCATTGTGGGCCTGACCGCCGACTGACGGAATTCCTTTCATGCTTCATCCGCGATAAAGGCCGATCCCGTACGCCGGCGGCGCGGGTGTCCTGGCGGCTGGGCCCGGGCCGGGCGGACGGCGGTGATGTGGCCGGCGGCGCGGTCCGGAGCTCAGGGGGCGGTCCCCGGAGCCCAGGAAAGCGGTCCGGAACTCAAGGAGAAGAGGGCCGCTGCGCCTCGTGCCGAGCGGCTTCGCCGTCCCGGCGGCTGCTCAGCACGGCGTCGAAGACCTGAGCCAGTTCGGCGGCGTCCTCGCCGGCGTGGTGCGTATGCGGAAGGTCCGTGATCTTCAGGCGCTGCTTGATCTCGCTCTTGCGCGAACCGGCCCATTCGCAACCGGTCATCCCCATCCAGTAACTCCGCAGGTCCAGACCGGCTCCCGAGGCGTTGAAGGGACTCTTGCCGAGAAAGCGGAGGAAGTACCAGTGGGTGAACATGCCGTCGAAGACGGCGGGGCCGCCCAGGAAGACCGGCCGGCCGATCCGGCGCAGGCCGTTGACCCAGCGCGCGGCCGCGGCCATGGCGTCCTCGGCCGCCGGAGCCTCCCGCACCAGACGGTCGCGGTCGAGCCCGGAGACCGCGAGGGCCTCCGGCACGAAGTCGTCGGAGATGGGCCTGAGCTCGGTGTAGAAGGTCAGCTCGGGACGGCCGACGACGGCCATCCCCAGCGAGATCATGCTGTAGGGGCCGGGAATGGGCCCGTCCGCCTCCACGTTGACGGCCACGTAGAGCTCGGGGGGTTTCGTCACCCGGGTCACGTTAGCGGGATGACCGGGAGCGTTCACCGGATTTACGCCCTGCGGAACACGCGCGGGAACGCCCGCCGTGGAGGCCCCGTCACCTGCGCGAGCTCATGGCGGTGATCGATTGTGGGGCCCGGTGGGCGGATGTGCCCTCAAGCCTCCTGTGGTTTCACGCCGCTCCTCGTTCCTTTCCCTCGCGGTGGTGTTCCTGGGTGATCCACCCCTTCCCTTCGGCGGCGATCCCCTCCAGGATGTGCAAGGTACGGTGAAGGCCCGAGGCGTCCAACGTCGCCTCGGACACCATCTTGGGTTCTTCTCCCGGCTGGAGTTCTTCGGGCCCTGGATCGGTCGCCTCGACACGGATTTCCTGACCGTTGACGAGCGCAAGCTCGAACATCTGTCCGCCGTCGTCTCCTTGGCTCACCCGTACGGCCGCGATCTTCTCGAAGCTGTAGTTGGCCCGCCGCCGGATATGGAACGAACCCTGCTCGAAATCGAGCGTGATGGTGAGCTCCCGCACCCCGTCCGCGGTGAGAAGGAACATGAGGAGCCGATATTTCTTGTAACGCCAGGGGCCGCGTAACGCTCGAGCACGTGCGCTTGAAGCGGCGGGCGTCTCGATGAAGGCGTGAGCGATGACGTCACTCATCTTCAGCTCATAGTGCTGTAACGCTTTGTTCAGCAGCACTTTCCGGTCGTAGTCCAGCCAAGCGGCCATCTCCCGGTCCTTGGGCTTGTCGGCCAGCTTCTCCCGCCACCGGGCGAAGGCCACCTCGTCGCTCTCCTTCGTCTGCATGCTCTCCACCATGTCGGCGGTATACCGGCGATGCTCCAGGATGATGTACAGCCAAGCGCGGACGGCGATCCACCCGCCCGCGAGTGCGACGCCCGCCGAACCGGCCGCGCTCAGAGGGCCGGTCGACATCGCGACACCCACCGCCCAAAGCCCTCCGGCGACGAAGGCGGTCGCCCCGAAGACCGTCACCGCCTTCACCGACGGAGGTGTGGTGAGTTCGTCGCGGTAGCTCCAGAGCGTGCCGTTCTTCCATCGCGTCCTGACGTCGCCGGCGCGATGCCGGATCAGCCAGGCGATCTTCTCGACGCCGATCCTCGACTCCCGATAGACCGTAACCACCTCGTCACGGAGGCTTCTGCGAATTCCCGCCGTCGTGGCCAGCCAAAAATCGCGGTCGACGCCTTGTGGAACGTATATGGCGAAGTAGTGATCGAAGCGATGCTCCACCTGCCGTGCGAAGCCACCAGGCGACGCGTTAGTCGCACGCGGCCGGGGTGTCCCGTACTCCTCGTCCTTCGCGCGACGCCGTGTGACACGGAAACGCCACTCCACACCGTCACGCGCGCCGAAGAAACCGCAGGCAACACTGAGCAGGTAGGCGAGGAACGCGGAGATACGGCCCGCCTGGACCACTAGGTAGCCGATGTGAATCCACGCCATGGCGAAGACGGCCGTCGCCGTCCCTGCCCGGATCCAGACGGGCATGGGGATCACGGGAGGCCGCGATTGGCGGGCCTGAGGTCTGGCCGGCGTTGGTTCGAAGAACTTCCAGACCCGGTCCGCTCGATCACCGGCCATGCGCTTCTCTTCGGCCAGGCTCCATGCCTGGTGCCACATCTGGTTCTTGAGTGGTCCTTCAAGGAAGGACTCCAAGTGCCGCAGAATCAAGCTGCGCTGGATCGGGTCGAGTTCGTTGACCTCCTTCAGGAGAACGCGACTGTCCGCATCAGACTTCCTCGTGGAGTCCAGCAGACGGTGGAGGACCTCAAGCCCTTCCGCCCACACGTCGTCACCGGCGACGTGCTGGCTGCTCAGCGCTTTCTGGAGCACGGCGGTCTCTTCCTTGGACAGTTCACGTCGGGTCCTGCCGCTCACCAGAGCGAGTAGCCGATAGAAACAGACCTTGTCGGTGCGGTACCCGGCCATGAAGGCCTCACTGATGAGTCGCCACGCCCGGCTGATCATGTCACCGTCGAGGCACCGGACACCGACCTCGAACTTCTCCTCGGGGGAGGCGTCCGCGGATATCACATAGGCATGAAGGTCACCATGGACCGTTCCCACCTGTGCTCCGACATACGCGGAACCATCGGCGGTGTTCGTCGTGGAGGCGCCTGGAGCCGTCACGACAGCCCCTGGGCCAGGCCGATGATGATCGCCAGCTCCGCGGCCAGTTCCGCCACGTCGCCGATGAGCCCTCGCAGCTTCTTGAGCGCCAGCGTCAGCGTGCCCCGGCTCTGCGGAGTGTCGGTCTCCAGCGCCTTGTCGGCCACGGCGAGTTCCGCCTCCGCCGCCGTATAGGTGTCGTCGTCCAGGTGACCGGCGTCCCGTGCCCGCTGGAGCCGGGTGCGGAAACCGGTGAGCGCCTCCGCCAGGTCGGCCGGCGGGGCGGGCTCCGGGGTGATCCGGATTCCGCCGTACACGGTGCCGGCCTGCACTCCCACTCGCGCGTTCCCCTTCGCGACGTTCCTGACGGTCTCGGGCATCGCCGGCCTCCTCGTCTCGGTCGTCGTACGCCGGGCGTCGTCCCGCGCCTCGGCGGCCAGTTCCTCGGCCAGGGACACGGCGAACGCCGCCGCGTTGGCCACCGCCCGCTGCTGCCACAACTCGCGGTCGGTGCTCTCCTTGGTGCCGTCGGCCCGGTCGCTGATGCCCCGGACCACGACCACCGGCAGCGACCGGTTCAGATGCCCGGCCTGCGCCACCCCGGCGCCCTCCATCTCGACCGCCTGAGCGTCGTTGTAGTGCTCCCGGATCCAGCGGGCGTGCGCGGAGATCCTGGAGTTCAGCACCACCTCACCGGCGGCGATCGGTGCGAAGCGCACCTCGCAGCCATGACCGTCAGCGGGAAGACGGCGTTTCCAGGAACCGTCACGGGCGAGGTGCCGGGCGGCCTGGTCGGCGGCGTGTGAGATGTCCCAGGCGCGGGGACGGCCCTTGAGGCCGTCGTCCTCGCTCGTTCCGCCGTGGTACGCGTAGACCCGCGTCGCCACCACCACGTCGCCGAGAGCGATGTGGGGGTACAGAGCGCCTGCCACCCCCACGAAGAGCAGGGCGGCCGGGGCGAACTCGGCGATGGCGCGCTCGGCCAGCACCGCCGCTGCCTGGTTGCCCATGCCCACGTGGGCCAAGGCCACTTTGCACCGGCCGTCCGCGAGCCGGCCGACCTCGAAGCGGGTGCCCTGCGGGTGCCGATGTGAACGCGGATCGACCAGTCTCTCGCGGACCGCCTGATACTCCAGGTCCAGCGCGGTGAGGATCACGATCGGGGGACGGCTCACTTCACTGCTCCTTCTGTGCTCGACGACTCGGCGGGCCGGACCATCGGCGGATACAGGACCGCACGCGGACCGGCTTTGAACAGTCGGGCCGGTCGTCCGGTCGCGGCCTTCCGCGCCGACCCGACCGGGACGATGAAGCCATCGGTCTTCTGGACCTTGCGATAGAAGTTCCGGGGATCGAGGGGGATGCCCCACACGGCCTCGTACACCTCCTGAAGCTCGGTGATCGTGAAGATCGGCCCGCAGAACGCCGTCGCGAGCGCGGAGTGCTCGATCTTGACGCGGGCACGTTCGACGCCGTCCGTGACGATCCGCCGATGGTCGAAGGCGAGTTCCAGCTCTCCGGAGAGCACCCGGTCGACCGGCTGCCACCTGGCGTCGGCCGCGTCCGTACCGGCGGTCGGCTCCGGCAGGCGCGGTGCGATCGCCAGATAGGCCACCGACACCACCCTGCCGCGAGGGTCACGACCGGGCTCGCCGTACACACCCAGCTGCTCCAAGGGCAGGGTCTCGGCGTCCAGGTTCGCCTCCTCCAGCAGCTCCCGGTGGGCGGCGGCGGTGAGGTCCTCCTCAAGGTGGCCGAGGAAACCGCCGGGCAGCGCCGCCGCGCCCCTGTACGGTTCGACGCCGCGCTCGACGAGCAGCACGTGCAGCCGCGATCCGCGCAACGTCAGGATCACCAGGTCAACGGCGAGCAGTACGGCGGGGGCAACCCAGCGATCGTCGGTCATGCGGTGAGACTAGCTTTTTGTCAATCTGACAGAAATAGCGTTCCGGTGCGGTTTCCGTTGCCTGCCCTTGCGGGCGGGCGTCCGTCCCCGCGCCCTGCTGCGGGCCCGGGGACGGACCCGGCTACACGAACGGCCTGAACCGTGGCAGCGGATGGAGGTGCAGCCGTCCCTCAGGAAGCTCCGCCCGCGCCAGTTCCGCCAGGTGGTCGTGATGGGTGAAGACGATCATCTGGAAGCGGTCGGCCATCTCCTCCAGCACGCGCAGGGTCGCCCGGGTGCGCTGGTCGTCGAAGGTCATGAAGATGTCGTCCACGACGAAGGGAAGCGTGTGCCCCTCCTCGGCGTACCGCTCCAGCGACGCCAGCCGCAGCGCCAGGTAGAGCTGGTCCCTGGTGCCCTCGCTGAGCTGCTCGACCTGGAGGGGCCGGTCGCCGCGCCGAGCCAGCACCACGGGGGAGTCCCTGTCCTCGTCCAGCTCCAGCCCGGCGTAGCCGCCCAGGGTCAGCCGCCGGAAAAGCGCGCTCGCCCTGGTCAGGATCGGATCCTGCTGCTCCTGCCGATACTTCTCCATGCACGAGGTGACGATCTCCCTGGCCACCCGCAACCGGAGATACTCCTCGCTCTCCTCGACCAACGCCGCAGCGGCCGTCTCGGCGTCCTCCGCGGCCTGGGCCGCCTCAGCCGACCCGTCGAGCTGCGCGAGCAGGCTCCTCCTCTCACCGAGAAGCGCCGAATGCTCGGCCCGCTCCCGGTCCAGATCCCCGATCCGGTCCGCGAGATCTTCCAGGTCCGCGTGGAGATGACCGGGGTCGGTGTCAGACGCCTCCCTCTCCAGAGCGCGCAGAGCGTCCTCTTTGACGGGGAGCGTCGCGGTCACCTCGGCGAGGGTGGCGGCCAGCTCGGTGTGCCGGCGGCGGCGCCGTACGGCCTCGCCCAGCGCTTCGGCGTCGGCCACCCCCGCCTTCCCGACGAGGGCCGCGAGTTCCGCGTCCAGGTCCGCGGTGGTGCGCAGGTGGTGATCGACGTCGGCCTCCAGCGTGGCGTGCCCGGCCTGGAGGTGGGCGCGCCGGTCGGCGGCCGAACGGTTCTCCTGCGCCTCCCGGTGCAGGTCCGCCACGAACCCGTACCTTTCGGCCTCGGCATCGGGGAGCCGCCTGCCGCACTCACGGGCGACCCTCTCCAGGGAGGCGTGGAACCGTTCGACCACGGCGGTGTCCTGTTCCATCTCCCTGTCGCTCCTGGCGGCCGAGCGGACCGCGGCGGACACCTGTTCGAGCGACTCCAGGCGGGTGACGGCCTCCGCGGTCTCCAGCCCGGCGGCCAGTCCGGCACGGGCTAGCAACCCGTCCCAGTCGGCGCGCCAGACGTCCAGCTCGTGTTCGCCCTGGGCGACCTGCGCCTCGGCTTCCGCCAGCTCGTCGCGAGCGGTGGTGACCCGGTCGGCCAGGGCGGCGTGTTCCCGCGCAGCCCTCTCCTGCCGGCTCAGGCTGGTCTCGGCGAGCTCCCGCAGCTCGGGCAGCTCCGCGAGGGCGTTGTCGGCACCGAGTGAAGACGCCTCTCCCGTGACCCGCAGCACCTCGCGAAGCCGCGCGATGTGCTGGGAAGCCTGCTCCCGGCGGGAGGCGAGCCCGGCGCGCACAGCTGCGAGCCGGTCGGCGTCCTCCCGGAGCCGTTCGGCGGCCCGGAGTACAGCGGGGGCCGCCTTGGGACTGGCGGGCCGGGGACCGGCGAAGTCCTCCCACAGCCGGGCCCATTCACCCGTCAGTTTTTCGGCGCGGCGATCGAGTTCCGACTCTTCCCCGGCGCACTCGGCCAGCTCGCGCTCTCCCTCACCGATCTGGAGTTCGAGCCGGTAGCGCTTGGCGACCCGGTCCGCCTCCTGGCGCAGCCGGTCGGCGAGGTGGTCGGCTCTGGCGACGGCCGGCGTGAACTCTTCCACCCGCTCCCGGCGCCCGTCGCGGATCTCCCGCCAGAGGGCGTCACGGTCCGACCGGGCGGCGGCGAGGTCGTCCCCGGTGGGCGGAGGGTCGACGTTCAGCAGTCCCGCCAGCTCCAGGCGGTCGGCGTCGAGCCGCCTGGCCAGCTCCTTCGTGCGTCTCGCCAGGTCACGCCGATCCCTCTTGAGCTCGTCGAGCGCCTCGGCGTGCGCGCCGATCTCCGCCTCGGAGGGCACGGTGACGCCTCCCGCCTCCGCCTCGGGACGCGCCCCTAGCTTCAGGTCGCGTAGCCCCTGCTCGACGGCGCCGCGGAGCCGCCGCTCATCCTCGTCGTCGGCCACCATACGGCTGAGCAGATCATCGGGGATCGCGGCGAGGACGGCCCGTAGCGGCCCGGTCTCCTCGGCGGCCGGAAGCCCGCTGAGCTCCTTCTCCGCCTCCTCCAGCTTCCGCCGCAGCCTGCCCGCCGCGCGCCGGTCCCGGGCAAGGGCGGTCTCCAGCTCCGTGTGCCGGTCGTGCAGTTCCTGGGCGCGCTTGCGCACCGACCGGGGCACGTCGTACCGGGCGGCGTCTTCGAAGCGCGCGTCGGGGTGCACCTGGCGCAGCAGCGCCTCCGCCGTCCGCCGCGCCTCGGCGGCGTCTCCGGCCGACTTCGCCAGCCGCCGGGCCGCGCTCCGGGCGTCCCGGTGGTCCTGGAAGAGGGATTCGATCGTGCCCTCGACGGCCAGCAGGTCCTCGTCGACGACCAGCCGGCTCATCTCGTCCGTCGTCGAGGCGAGGCGGCGCCGGGCGTCGTCCAGGGTTCTCCGCGCGTTCCCCAGCTCTTCCAGCAGTCCGGGGAGACGGTCGGCGGCCTCCTGCGGCGCGAGGACGCCCTCCCCCCGGACCTCCTCGATCCGGGAGAGCAGGATGCGGCGCCGGTCCAGGGCGGGGAGGGCCTGGCTCAGCCGTTCCAGGCGGGACTCCTCCCTCCTCGCCTCCTTCAGCTCACCGGCCAGCCGGGCGAGAGCCTCCTCGGCCTCGGCGACCTCACGTTCCCGCCGGGTGTACTCCTCGGGCCGGAGGAGCGCCGCGCGCTGCCGCTCCAGGGCGCGGCGCAGCTCGGCGATCCGCATGTTGATCACCGGACGCCGGCCCTGCTGCTTGTACAGCTCCGCCATGCGCTCGTCGATGGCTCTCAGGGTCTCGGAGAGCCGGAGCCCGGAGCGTGAGGCGGTCAGCGCCTGCCGGAAGTCCCCGCCGCCGTGCACCAGCTCCTCACCGCCCCGGCGGAGCTCCGCGCTGGTCAGGGCGAACACCGAACGGAAGGTGGTCCGGTCGACGCCGCCGAGGGCGGCGTCCAGCTCCGCCTGGCCCACCGCCGAGCCGTCCGGGCCGAGCAGCGGTGTGTTGCGGGCCTTGGACCTGACGAACTCCAGGGTCCCGCCGTCGCTCTTCCTGATCAGCGCGCCGAGCCGCAGCGCCCCCTTGGCGTGCACGAAGTCGTACGGCGAGCGCACGTCAATGCCGTACAGGAGCTGGTCGAGGGCGTGCAGGGCGGTCGACTTGCCCGCCTCGTTCGGCCCGGTCACCAGGTGGACGCCCGGAGCCGACAGGTCGAGGGACATCCCGGTGAAGGGTCCGAACGCCACCAGGTCCAGCCGGTCGATCCTCATCGGTGGCTCCGCCCTTCCGTGACCATGGATTCCAGCAGTTCGAAGGCGTCGTCGGCGATCCGCAGCAGCCACCGTGGGTCGCCGAGGTGGGTGCCGTCCCGGTCGAAGACGTCCGCCGGCAGCAGCGGGTAGAGCGGGCTCGTCTCGACCAGCTTCCGCAGCGCGTCCCCGTCGGCGCGCAGCGCGTCTGCGGTGCGCCGCAGGTCGGGGATGATCCCGGCGGCTCCTTCGTCCGGGGCGTCCGGCGGCCGGGTCTCGATCCGCACCTTCTCCACCCACAGCTCGCCCTGGTCGGTGGCGGCCAGCCGTACCTCGTTGAGGAACCGGGGACGCTCCCGCCACAGGGACAGGTGCGCGGGGCTGGGGCCGGTGACGCTGACCCGTACCGCGTGCAGCCGGTCGCCGGGGACCTCGCGGAGCCCGCGGATCACCAGGTCGATGGCCGAGTCGACGTCGGCGGCCCCGGAGACGTCGATCCTCAGGTGCTCCCAGCGGGCGACGTCCAGGTCGTGGTGCACGACGGAGACGACCCGCAGGTCCTCGACGGTGACCAGCGTGCAGCCCTTGGGGCCGGTCTCCCGGGCGTGCCTGCCCTGGATGTTGCCGGGGAAGACGATCCACGGGTCTTCCGAGACGACTTCGCGGTGGTGCACGTGGCCCAGCGCCCAGTAGTCGTAGCCCTTGGCCGTGAGGTCGCCCACCGAGCAGGGCGCGTAGCGGTCGTGCCCCTCCCGCCCGGTCAGCGCGGTGTGCAGCAGTCCCACGTTGAACAGGTCGGCCCGCGGGGCGGGATAGGCGAGGGAGAGGTTGTCGGTGACGGCGGCCTGAGCGAAGCCCTGGCCGTGCACGGCCAGGCCGCGCGCCTCGTCGAGGACGGTCTGCGGCCCGCTGGTGTCGAGGAGGTGGACGTTGGACGGCAGCCGCAGCCTCCTGGTCATCCGGTTCTGCGCGTCGTGGTTGCCGTAAACCATGTAGACCGGGATGCCCTCGCGGCCGAGGCGGGACATCTGCGTGGCGAAGAACAGGCCGGTCTGGTAGTCGGGCCAGGCGCCGTCATAGACGTCGCCGGCCAGCAGCACGGCGTCCACCGGCTCGGAAACGGCCAGGTCGACGAGGTTTTCCAGGGCGTGCCTGGAGGCGGTCCGCAGTTTTCCCGCCGGGGCGCCCTCGTAGGCCGACAACCCGCGCAGCGGGCTGTCGATGTGCAGATCGGCGGCATGGAGAAGTTTCACGCTGGTCCTTCTCTGGGGAAGTCGCACGTCCCTGGGGAGTGGGGCGCATGTCACGGGAGAGACGTACGCGGACCACCGATGATGACGCGCAGGAAGGAGAAAAGTGGTGCGAATGGTGAAATCGTTGGCTCGTTCCACAAGCGTGTGAGCAGGGGTGGAACGGGTCAGTTGCGGGTGAGGACCCACGAGCCGTCGGCGTGGACGGTGACCAGGCGGGTGCCCGACGGCAGCAGGGCCTTGCCCCGGTAGGAGCCGATCTGGTTGAACAGCAGGTCGCCGTAGGAGCCGGGGCGGGTGTAGCTGTGGACGATGAAGTTGCCCTCGCCGTTGAAGGTCGAGCGGACGGTCCGCAGTCCGCGGGTGGGGGAGAGCTTGAGCACCTGGTCGCCGGTGCCGCGGACGGTTCCGGAGCACCAGCAGCGGGCCTTGCTCAGCGGCTTGAAGACCGCGCTCCACGCGCCGTCGGCCTTGATCTCCAGTGCCGCCGTCCCCTTGCCGCCATAGGTGTTGTACATGACGGTGCCGTTGTAGGGGCCGATCTCGTTGACCAGCAGCTCCTGCTTCTTCCCGGCCGCGGTGACGGTGAAGACGATGAAGTTGGCCTCGCCGTCGTGCCGGAACTGCAGCAGGCCGGGGGTCTTGGTGAGGCGGACGCGGACGACCTCGTCGCCCTCGCCCCGGTAGGCGGTGTCGGCGTGGGCGGTGTCGACACTCACGGCGCCGGTGGTGAGGGTCGCGGCGGCCAGGACGAGCGCGGCCAGAACACGCTTGAACATGGGGCTCCTCAGGGGGATGAACGCATACGGGGTACAGCCGGCCACGTCGCCTCGCCCAGTAGCGTGGTGTGACCGACGCCACCTAGTAGAGCACGTGTTGATTCAATCAACAAACGATTTCCGCGACATTGCCGGGAAGAGACGTCCAGCGTTAGGGTTTGGTTCACGTTCGGAAAGACCCCGGGAGGCGGCCGACATGCGGCGAGACGTCCAGGTGACCGCTGCCGACATCGCGCGGCTGGCCGGGGTGGGCCGGGCGGCGGTGAGCAACTGGCGGCGCCGGTTCGCCGACTTCCCGCAACCCGTCGGCGGTACGGCCACCAGCCCCGCCTTCTCCCTGGCAGAGGTCCGCGCCTGGCTGCTCTCACCCGGCTCGCCCGGCTCCTCCGGCCATGACCGGGAACTGCCGCCCGACGAGTGGCTCTGGCAGGACCTGCGGGCCGTCGCCGATGACGACGACCTCGCCGACCTGATCGCCGACCTCGGCGCGTTCCTCGTCTACACGCACCGCCGCGCCCAGGACTGGGCGGAGCTCGCGTCCGGTGACGACGCGGCGCTCGCCGTCGGCCTCCCCCCGAGGGTCCGCGAGGTGATGCCCTCCCTCCTCGCGAGGGCGGGCGAGGTCACACCGTCCTTCCCCGCCGCCCTGTCCCCGGACCGGGTTCCGCTGATCCGCGCCGTCGCCCGGCTCGGCGTGGAGCGCGGCGCATCCGACGCCTTCGAGTTCCTGCGCGAACGCTACTTCGAGACCCACTCCCGGCGGCTCCACCTCACCCCGCGCGAGATCATCGAGCTCACCCTGGAGCTGGCCGGGCTCGGCGCGGAGGAACCGGCGGGTCCGCGGGCCCGCGGTGACAGCGGATCGGAACCGGCCGGTCCGCAGGACGGTGGTTCGCCCGGTCCGGAGGAATCGGCCGGTTCGCGGGTCCGCGGCGCCTCCGGCCCGGGGACGCCGGGCCGACGGGTCCGCAGCGTCCTCGATCCGGCCTGCGGCGCCGGTGACCACCTCCTCGCGATGCTGGACCGCTCACCCGCCGTCCGGGTCATGGGTCAGGAATCCGACCCGGCCGTCGCCCGGCTCACCGCCGTACGGCTCGCCCTGCGCGGCGACGACACCGACGTCCGCACCGGAGACTCCCTGCGCGCCGACGCATTCCCCGGCGAGACCGCCGACGCGGTGGTGTGCAACCCGCCGTTCAACGACCGCGCCTGGGGCTACGAGGAGCTGACCTCCGACCCGCGCTGGGAGTACGGCCTGCCGCCCCGGATGGAGTCCGAGCTCGCCTGGGTCCAGCACGCCTTGGCCCACCTGCGCCCGGACGGCGTCGCCGTACTGCTGATGCCGCCGGCCGTGGGCAACCGCAGGTCCGGCCGCCGCATCCGCGGCCAGCTGCTGCGCCGCGGTGCGCTGCGCGCTGTCATCGGACTGCCCGCCGGAGCCGTGCCCAACGTCGCGGTCGCCCTGAACCTGTGGGTGCTGCGCAGACCCGCCGAACCCCGCACCCCCCGCCACGTCCTGATGGCCGACACCTCGGGACGGCCTGAGGACTACGCCGAGACGGCCGTCGCGGCCTGGCGGCGGTTCGACGCCGGGAAGGAGCTGGACGAACCCGGGGTGAGCCGTACGGTGCCGGTCATCGACCTGCTGGACGACGAGATCGACCTGACCCCGGCCCGCCACCTGTCCACCGCCGCCGCGAACCTGGCGCCCGAACGGGTCACCGGCACCCGTGACCGCCTCGCCGACCTGCTGCGCACCGTCGCCGAACTGGCCCCCGCCGTTCGGACCGAACCGCGCGACCTGCCGCTCATGCCGCTGTCGGAACTCCTGCGGCGCGGCATGCTCACCCTGCACCAGCAGGCGCCTGTCCGCCCCGGCGAGGAGACCGAGGTCACCGACGGCTCCGCCGTATTGACCGCCGAGGATGTCGTGCTGGACCGGCCGCCCTCCGGCCGCACCCCCGCTCACGCGGTGCGGCGGGAGATCCTGACCCGGCCGGGCGACGTCGCGGTGCCCCAGATCGTCCGCGTCCCCGTCGCCCGGGTCCTCACCCGGGGCGGCGCCGTACTCGGCACTCATTTACACCTGCTGCGGACCGACCCCGAGACGCTGGACCCCGACTTCCTGGCCGGCTTCCTGAGCGGCCCGGCCAACCTCCGCCACTACGGCCCGGCGTCCAGCACCGGCATCCGCGTGGACGTCCGCCGCGCCGAGGTGCCGCTGCTGCCCATCGAGGAACAGCGCGCGTACGGCGAGGCGTTCCGGCGGCTGACGTCCTTCGCCGCCGCGCTGCGGGAGGCGGCCGAAGTGGGAGAGAATCTGATCCGGCTGACCGCCGACGGGCTCACCCACGGCGGCCTCCGCCCGCCCGTCGATGACGACCCGTCCGCCCCCCGCACGACGTGAAGAAGGAGAGCCGTGAGCGGTAACCACCAGAGGTACGCGGACTTCATCTGGTCGGTCGCCGACCTGCTGCGCGGCGACTACCGCCAGTCGGAGTACGGCAAGGTCATCCTGCCCTTCACCCTGCTGCGCCGCATCGACTGCGTGCTCGCCCCCACCAAGCAGGCAGTCCTGGCCAGGGCCGGGGAACTGAAGGACCGGGGCCTGCCGGAGCAGGCCGTGGACCGGATGCTGCGCGACGTGGCCGGGGCGAGCTTCTACAACCGCAGCCCTCTCGACTTCGGCAGGTTCATCGGTGACGCCGAGAACGTCGCGCGGAACCTCCGCTCCTACATCGGCGGGTTCTCCGGCGGCGCCGCCGAGGTGCTGGACAGGTACCGCTTCGACGAGCAGATCACCCGCCTCGACGAGGCCGGGCTGCTCTACCTCGTGACCGCGAAGTTCGCCGAGATCGACCTGCACCCGGACGTCGTCGACAACCATCAGATGGGCTACATCTTCGAGGAGCTCATCCGGAGGTTCTCCGAGATCTCCAACGAGACCGCGGGAGAGCACTTCACCCCCCGTGAGGTCATCAAGCTGATGGTCAACCTCCTCATGGCCCCCGACGACGCGGACATCATGACGCCGGGCATCGTCCGCACGATCTACGACCCGGCCTGCGGCACCGGCGGCATCCTGTCGGCCGCCGAGGAGCACATCACCCGCTACAACGCGCACGCCACGGTGAAGGTCCACGGCCAGGAGCTCAACCCCGAATCGTGGGCCATCTGCCGCTCCGACATGATGCTCAAGGGCCAGGACCCCTCCCAGATCATCCTCGGCAACTCCTTCACCCACCGCGGCCACGCCGACAAGAGGTTCGACTACCTCATGGCCAACCCGCCGTTCGGCGTGGAGTGGAAGAAGGTGCAGAGGCAGGTCGAGGACGAGGCCCGCGACCTCGGCTGGGCCGGCCGGTTCGGCGCGGGGACGCCCCGGATCAACGACGGCTCGTTCCTCTTCCTCCAGCACATGATCTCCCACATGAAGCCGGTCGAGCAGGGCGGCTCCCGCATCGCGATCGTCTTCAACGGCTCCCCGCTGTTCACCGGCGCGGCCGGCTCGGGGGAGTCGGAGATCCGCCGCTGGATACTGGAGAACGACTGGCTGGAGGCCATCGTCGCCCTGCCCGACCAGCTCTTCTACAACACCGGCATCTCCACCTACTTCTGGATCCTGTCCAACCGCAAGGCCCCCGCCCTGAAGGACAAGGTGATCCTGCTGGACGCCCGGGAGTGCTGGACGAAGATGCGCAAGTCCCTCGGCGACAAGCGCAAGGTGATCCCCGACGAGCGGATCGACGAGCTGACCGCGATCTACAAGGACGCCCTCGCCGTCGCGGCCGACGCCGACCACGAGCACCACGCCAAGGTGAAGGTCTTCCCGCGCCACGCCTTCGGCTACCAGCGCGTCACCGTCGAACGCCCGCTCCGCCAGCGCTTCGAGGTCACCGACGCGACCGCCGACGCGGTCGCCGAGGCCAAGGCCGTCGCCAGGTTCGACCACAGCGACGCGCTGCTCGCCGCCCTGCGCTCCCTGTCCGGTACGGCGTGCGGCACCAAACTGGAGTTCGCCGGCAAACTGGACGCCGCCCTCGCCGAGCACGGCCTGAGCAAGCTCCCCGCCCCGGTGGAGAAGGCCGTCTGGGCCGAGGTCGCGGCCGGCGACCCCGAGGGCCAGCTCCAGACCGACCGGAAGAACAACCCGCTGCCCGACCCGGACCTGCGGGACAACGAGAACGTGCCGCTGACCTCGATGAACTCCACCCCGGCGGAGCGGGAGGCGGAGATCGAGGAGTACCTGCGCCGCGAGGTGCTGCCGCACGTGCCAGACGCGTGGGTGGATCATACGAAGACGAAGCTGGGGTTCGAGATCCCGTTCACCCGGCACTTCTACGTGTACACGCCGCCTCGGCCGCTGGAGGAGATCGACGCGGAGCTTCGGGCGCTGGAGGCGGAGATTCAGAAGCTCTTGGGTGAGGTGACTCGATGAGCGGCGCTGATCTGGCCCCGTGGCTCGCACAGTCGAAGTGGCCTACTGTACCGATCAGGTACGTCGCCAAGCTGGGCACGGGCCACACGCCGAGTCGCCAGCACTCGGAGTACTGGGAAGACTGCACCATCCCCTGGATCACTCTGGCCGACGTCTGGCAACTCCGGGACGGAACGCGCGACACGGTCGTGGAGACCAAGGAGAAGATCAGCCGCCTTGGCCTCGCCAACTCGGCGGCGGTTCTCCATCCGGCGGGGACGGTCATCCTCTCCCGCACGGCGTCGGTCGGCTTCTCAGCGATCATGGGACAGGACATGGCGACCAGCCAAGATTTCGCCACCTGGACCTGCGGCCCGAAGATCGAGCCGCGTTATCTGCTGCATGCTCTGAGGGCGATGGCGCCTGACCTTCGCCGGGTGGCGGCAGGGTCAACGCATAAAACGATCTATATGCCGGATATTGAGCAACTGAGGCTTCCTCTGCCTCCAACTGATGAGCAGCGGCGTATCGTCCAGTATCTAGATGCTAAAATCGCATATTTGCATTCTTTGAAAGAGCTCCGTGAACGTCAAGTTAATTTAATATCGGAACGACGTTCAGCTTTTATAAGATCTTTAGTGGCGGGTGAAAGTTCGTCGGCAACCAGGCGCAAAACCGGTAGCCCCTGGGTTCCTAGTGTCCCAATTCATTGGGGAGTTCTTCCATTAAAGCGGAGATGGTCGATAGTTGACTGTAAGCATCGAACCCCTGACTACGTAGACCATGGTTACCCTGTGGTGAGTCCCGGTGATGTGACGGTCGGAAGGCTTGACTTGAGTCGAGCTCATCGTTTCGTAGATGGGGATGACTTTAGAGATTTGGCCGATGGGCCGCGAAGGCCGCGGCGCGGAGACATTATTTATAGCAGAAACGCATCTGTTGGAATCGCCTCTTACGTAGATACGGATGAGCCGTTTACTATGGGGCAAGACGTCTGCAGGATAACTAGCAAATCCGAGAGTCAGCTTTACCTTTATTACGTGCTGAATTTTATGGCGCAAAGTCAGCTAGAGGCGCTTCAGATTGGTAGCATTTTTGCTAGGGTGAACATTGGAGCCCTTCTTGATCTTCTCGTCCCTTGCCCTCCGCGGCAAGAGCAAGAAGAAATTGCGCGGCGCATCGATGTGGAATTCGGTCGATATGAGCGAACGATGAAAGTTCTAAAGAATCAGATCCTCTTAATTTCAGAAAGGCAGCAGGCATTGATTGTGGCGGCGGTCACCGGGCAAATTGATATGGCGACAACATGAGGTGACCGGCGTAGCTGTACTTTATTCAATTGGGAAGCAACTTTTATGGGCTGTGAGGCTCGGCCTGATTCGGTGAGCTGGAGGTTGGGCGGCCTAGTCGCGAACCAATGGGCGCTTGCCGCTCTCGCACCCCCTCTCGCTGAACTGAAAAAATACAGGTTTTGGCGTGCGTTGAAGTCCGACAATTTCCGCATGCCCTGATGGTCCGCTCTGAACACCTCGCCTTTCTCGGAGTGAATATGTTCAGCACGCCGAATTTCAGTTACCTTGGGTGTTCGATCGGTTGCGGAAGGTGAGCGCTGGGTTGTCGGCGCTGTCCTTGAAGTCGGGCAAGGAGGGCGAAATGGCCAACATCTACACCCCCCAGGCGATCTGGGGCCGGGAGCTTCGTCACTACCGCAAGGGAGCGGGCCTCACTCAGGGGCAGCTAGCCCAGAAGATCCACTTCAGCGAGTCGCTGATCAGCGGCGTAGAGACCGGTCAGCTCCCCGCCAGCCCGGACTTCGCCGAAACCTGCGACAAGGTCCTCAACACGGGTGGGGCCCTGCACCGCCTCCTCGACTGGCGGAAGGGCCAGACCTTTCCCTCCTGGTTCGGCCCCTGGCGCGAGAAGGAACAGGAAGCGATCGCCCTCCGGACCTATGAGCCACTGGTATTCCCCGGCCTGCTCCAGACGGAGGCGTACGCCCGCGTGCTGCTGCGCGGAAACGAAGCGGCGGTGGAGGCCCGCATGGACCGGCAGACCATCCTTGCTCGGCAGAGCCCGCGTCCGCCGTCCTTCCGGTGTGTGATCGACGAGGCGATGCTCTACCGCCCGGTCGGTGGGCCGGAGGTGATGCGAGAGCAGTTGGAGCGTCTCGTGTCGATGACCGGCGAGCGCCTCAGCGTTCAGGTGATTCCGAACGGCATGCACTCGGGCTTGATGGGCGGCTTCGCAATCGCCACCCTGGAGACGGGGCGCGACGTACTGTATGCCGAGACGGCCGTGCGCGGTATCACCACGAACGACCCCGAGGACGTCGCCGTGGCCCTGGAGCGTTTCGACGCCATCCGTAGCGAGGCGCTGCCGATCAACATGTCTATCGATCTCATCAAGAAGGCGGTAGTCGAGAAATGGACCTGAGCAACGCCAGGTGGGTCAAGTCAAGCTTCTCCGGAGACAATGGCGGCAATTGCGTTGAAGTGGCGGAGTTGACGAGCGTCGGCGACGGCACCGGTCACAAGGACGGGCACCCCGACCTGATCGCCGTACGTGACTCCAAGGACCCCGACGGCCCCAAGCTGTTCTTCACCCCCGCCGAGTGGGACGCCTTCCTCAACGGCGCCAAGGCCGGCGAGTTCGACCGCCACTGACCCGCTTCTGCCCCTACCGAGTCACCGGCCGCCGAGGTGTCCCCTCGGCGGCCGGTGAGTCTCACGGCTTCACCGCCGAATGGGATCTCCGTACCGCTACGCTCGTCAACCTGTTGGATCACTGCTGCGGAGGCGGGGAAGATGGTGCGCGACAGCCGGGGACGGTCGGCGGCGCGACCTCCGTACCAGCCGGCCGGAGAGCGGGGGATCATGGTACGGCGTCTGAGCGAACTGAAGGTGCAGAACTTCCTCAGCCTGAGGGACGTGACGCTGCCCCTCAAT
Organism: Streptosporangium sp. NPDC048047; assembly: GCF_040653115.1. Taxonomy (NCBI): domain Bacteria; kingdom Bacillati; phylum Actinomycetota; class Actinomycetes; order Streptosporangiales; family Streptosporangiaceae; genus Streptosporangium; species Streptosporangium sp. NPDC048047. Next base: position 27,227 of record NZ_JBEZNH010000013.1, read on the forward strand.
CCGGTCAACGTGCTGGTCGGACCGAACGGCGCGGGAAAAACGAACGTTCTGAAGGTGTTCGACTTCTTGGCTGACGTCGTCCGCAGTGATCTGGGTCCAGCCCTTGATAGGCGTGGGGGGTTTGACCGGCTGGTCTTCCGTGGCGGCGATCCTGAGATTCACCGCGTCATGGTCGGTCTCAAAGGCAGGTGGTCAGCATTCGCCAGTGACCAGCCAGATGAGTACGAGATGGTGCTGAACGATCGATTGTTGAAGCGAACGGAGGCTTTCGACCTGGCGCTGCCGAACGGCGGCAGACGTAAGATCCAGGTCAAGGAAGATGGCGTGGTCAGCGACAGGAATATCGGGGGACTACCCCCTCCGTTTAGGATCGTATCCACTGGAGGAAGTGCACTCACCCTCAGCGCTCTGACCAGTGCTCTATCGACCCTGCCTCGGCTGTCCGAGAAGCTTGGAGGCCAGGAGGTCGTAGCCTTGGCTGATTTTCTTGCCGGTTTCCGTGTCTTTGATGTAGATGTCACCCGCGCCTGTCTGCCGTCCCGTGTCGTGGAAAGCGGTCATGACGCCATCGAGGACGACGCCTCCAACCTCGCCGGGTTCCTGATGACGCTGCGAGACGCCGGCGAAGAGCCCTGGGAACGCCTCCAGGCCGACGCGGTGGAGGTCCTTCCTCACCTCGAAGCCATCGACTTCGAGCACCCTTGGGGGGCGGCTCACACCGTCGTCGTCACCTTGCGCGAGCGGGGGTTGCGAGGTGGCACCCCCCTGCTCGACGCCTCCTACGGCACCATCCGGCTGCTCGGCCTCCTCGCCATGCTCCACGACCCGAATCCTCCGGCGCTCACCTGCGTGGAGGAGATCGACCACGGCCTGCATCCTCAGGCGCTGGAGCTGCTGGTCGAGCGGGTCCGGGAGGCGAGCGAGCGGACGCAGTTCATCATCGCCACGCACTCGCCGGCCCTCGCCGACCGGCTCAGGCCGGAGGAGCTCATCGTGTGCGAACGTGGCGAGGACGGCTCCTCCCTGATCCCGGCCATCCCGACGGCCCGGGTGGAGGAGATCGTGCGGGCCAGCGAGGGGATGCCGCTGGGTGAGCTGTGGTTCTCCGGGGCGTTAGGCGGCGATCTGTGAGCAGGCGCGGAGGCACCCGCGCCCGGCCGGCCAGGAAACCGGTCGTGGTGGTCGCCGGTGAGGACCGGAACGACCGGCTCGGCATCCGGATCCTGCTGGAGGACCTCTGCCCCGACATGCGGGGTCGGGTCGTGGAGATCAGCGACCCGGTGCGCCTGCGTCAGGCCACCGGTGCGAACCTGACCGCGCGTGCCGAGACGCTCGCCCGCAAGGTCCGGGCGCGGGCCGTACGGGACGACACGACGGTGGCGTGCGTCTTCGTCCACGAGGACCTCGACGCGGTCGACGACGACCGGTATCCGCTCGTCCGGCTGCGGGTGGAGAAGGCGCTGGAGTCCGCGCTGGGCACGGCTCACTACGCCCTGGCGGTGTCGGAGATCGAGTCGTGGCTGCTGCTGTTCCCGGACGCCCTCACCGCCCTCTGCGGCACCTGGTCGGTCCCGGCCCGCCACCGGGGCCGGGACACCGGCAAGCTGACCGACCCCAAGCAGATCCTGATGAAGGAGGTCAGCGGCTCGGGCCGCCGCTATCGGGAGACCGACGCCCCGGACGTCCTCGACCGGGCCGTGACGCTCGGGCTGACCAGGAGCCCGCTGGGCCGTAACCGGTCCTACGAGCGGCTTCGCGAGGACGCCGCCCGCTGCTGCGCCGAACACCTTCGGGAAACGCCCCGCTGATCTCCGATGACGCGGAGGCGGCTTACCGGCAACTCGGCGGGTGAGGCGAATATCGCCCCTCTCGGGTCTACCTGCTTCGCAGTCGTGTGACGGCGTTCTGGAGCCGGGGGAGAACGCCTCTGGCCTGAGGGGGAACGGCGGCGGCGAAGGCGCGGTCGACCTCGGCGGTGAAGAAGTCCTCGCCCTCGTCGCCCCGGGTGACCGTCACCCGTACGGTCCGGGCCTTCTGCCAGAAACGGTAGATGTCCCTGCTCTCCATCAGGTGGCTGAGCGCGCCGCGCAGTTCGGCCAGCTCGATGGTTCGGGTCTCGTAGGCGACCTTCTGCAGGTTGAGGATCAGGTTGCAGTAGTGGTCCTTCTTCGTCGCCTCGACCCCCGGCGACATCAGCGGCCACACCTCCCGCAGCTCGGCGTCGTCGATCGCCATCCTGATCAAACTGGTGTGCAGCTCACGCAGCGCGATCTCGCTGCTGCGCTGCTGCTCCTCACGCGCGATGGTCAGCTCCTCGCGCTGGTTGCGCAGCTCCCGGCCCTGGAGGAAGAGGGTGAGGGCGATGCCGATGAACGCGACGCCGGAGAAGAAGACGCCGATCGGCGACAGCGCCTCTCCGATCTTCGACCACTTGTCGAGGGTCGCGGCGTCGGAGCGGAGCAACAGAATCGCAGGTATGACCAGCACAATCGCGACCAATGCGATACCGAGAATCGGAGCGGAGGAAAGGGCGACGGCTCTCAACCACCGGCGGCGACTCATCATCGGAACGTATCCGGAGGACCGGCCGCCGTCCATGCCCGATCAGATGTCGGCCATGAACTCCTCGAACGGTACGGCCCGCCGCCGGAGCGCGACCGCTTTCTTCTCCAGCGCGGCGATCACATCGGAGTCGTGCGTCACCCACCCTCCCGACTGGAGACCGATCTCCCCGTAATCATGGATCAGGGCCGTGTGCCGGTCGAAGAGGAGGAAATCGAAATGCTCCTCGTCGGGGAGTCTCATCGCGGGGTCGCAACGCACGACTTCGATGTTCTCGCCGACCTTCACCCGAATGCGATAGGCGATCAGCTCGTAGTCGAGATAGGGCGTCAACGGCTCCTGGATCAGGCGGATCCGGGCGTAGTCGATGCCTCTTCGCTCGACGTCCTCGTACAGCGACCGCTCGGCCTCCGACTCCGTCCGGAGCAGCCGTTCGGCCTCGGTGAGGTCACCCCGCTCGTAGGCGGCCTGGGAGGTGGTGATGTCGCGTTCGCGGTAGCTCTGCCAGCATTCAAGCTTGAGGAACCGTTCGTCCGTGCGTGACCAGGCATCCAGGAAGCACGTCCCGAACTCGTCGAGGTCCAGTCGCCGGCCTGAGGCCGTTGCCCACCGCGGAGGACGCATCTACTGCTCCGGAATGTCGCTCTTCGCCGAGATCAGCGTGGCGCGTGAGATCAGTACGATCCGTTCGTCCGGGGCACATCGTGCGTCGTGCAGTGGATTCACGCCGAGCTGGTCGGTGATATCGGTCCCGATGACGGCGAAGTTTCCGTCATCCAATTCGATGATATCCGGTGACCCTGTGGCGGCAGTGGTGTCGCCGCGCGCTTCCGGAGTCTTTCCCAGCCGCCGGACAGCCTTCATTCGCCCTCTTTTCGATTGAAGGTATCAATTACTCCATATCATCGGTTGTGATGAATTGCAAGAAAGGTTGATCTGCTTGGCTTGGAGCTCTGATCTGGTCTGCCCGGATATATCGCCATCGATAATCCGGTGCGCGCATGGGGTGGATGAGAAAGCCGGATTCGACCGTCACCGCGACGGCGATCGGTCGCCGACCCCGATCGGGAGATTGGCACTCGCGACGCCGCCTCGGCGGAGGCTCGCCGTACGGCGCCCCCGGCCTTCACCGGCCGGGGTCCCGGCCGATCGGGCGCTCAGGGCCAGGCGAGGAGTTGGAACCAGACGGACTTGCCGTACGGGTTGAGGGTCCAGCCCCAGTTGCAGGAGAGGTCCTCGACGATGGACAGGCCGCGGCCGGAGGTCTCCAGGTCGGACGGCCTGCGCATCCGGGGGATCTCGACGCAGGAGTCGTAGACGTCCACCACCAGCAGCGCGCCCAGCTTGCCGACCGTGACCCGGATGACGTTGCGGGTGGGGGCGTCGGCCGTGCCGTACGCCATGGCGTTGGTGGCCAGCTCCGAGACGAGCAGTTCGGCGATCTCCGGGGCGTCTCCGGCCGCGTCCCAGTCGCCGGCCGTGTCGCGCACGAAGCGGCGAACGGACGCCACGCTCCGCTCCGCGCGGGTGATCCACCGCTCGCCGAGCAGGAAAAGGTCCGGGTTGGGCGTGTAGTGGTATCTGCTCAGCGTCGCGCACGCTTGGAGAGCCTCTTCCACGCTCTCTTTCTTTAACTCGGAATGCATGCGTTCAGCGTGCCCGGACGAGGTCGTGGCGGGCACCGGAACGGTTGCGAGCGGCGAGCGTTGAGGTTCACGCCGTCGTCCTTGAAATCCGGCAAGAAGGGCATGACGGCTGTCTGATCGGGCCTCCGCTGATACGTTCCTCCGGCGGCTTACCTTCGGGGATCCTTTTCTCGGAAAGGGCGCCTGCGAGCCGTTCCGCATCCGCTTCGACATCCGGAGGTCCGGTGCCCGACCCGCACATCCCCGTAGAACCGTTATCCCGGCCGGAGAGCGCGCCGAGAAAGAAGCGTATGCCGGTGGAGATAACGGCCCTGATGGTGCTCATGTGGCTTCAGACGGGCCTCGGGGCGGTGATGACCTTCATCGCGTTCGCCTTCCTCGTGATGATGGGGCTGCCCAGCCTCGACGTCCTGCCCTGGTACATCTACCTGTTCCCGGTTCCCCTGCTGGTACCGGGTCCGCTGTCGGTCCTCATCGCCATGCGGCGGCGGGGGGCCTGGGTGGCGGCCGTCGTGATCGAGGGGCTTGCGGCGCTGGAGTACGGTGGCACCGCGTTCACGCTGTTCGGAGTGGTCAACATCGTCGTTGTGGGCCTGGCGCTTGCTCTTGCCATCCTTTTCATCCTGTTTCGTAGTAAGAGAACCGGTTGGTTCGAGCGGTAGGAGGCGCCGTAATCGGCCCGGCCCGGCATCGACGGGCCGGGCCGCCGCTTTTCAGTGGCCTGCTCGGGGCGGGCGGCTGGGTGTCAGGAACCTGGTCGCTTCCGGTGTTGAATTGATTTTGTAGGGACCGTATATCGGGAATGTCTGTTTCGGGAGACTTCAACGCCGGACCTTGATCCTGGATGGCCTTGCGTGAGACTCTGGCGCATTGTGGCGGCGAATGCGACTGCGGAGTTGGAAGCGGCGTTGTCGCGGATCACTCAGCTCGGCCGGAGCCATGCGGCGGCGCTGGACTCGTCCGTGCGGTACATGGCGGCCAACGCCTGGGTCGGCGGGGGAGCGCCGGCGTTCGCCCAGGCACTCGCGGCCCGCCGTACGGCATTGCAGTCGGCCTTCCAGGACGCGGCCGAGGAGATGGCGCGGCGGATCAGGCAGCTCGGCGGCCAGGCGCAGGCGCCCTCGTTCTCCACGTCGGTCGGCACGGCGGCGGCCCGGCCGTCCTCCTTCTCCGGGATGGACGTCGCCGCGATGGGCCGCCTGGTGGCCGACCTCCAGCGGGCCGGGCCGGAGCTGATCGGGGCCGGGCAGCGGCTCTCCGCCGAACTGTCGGCGCTGTGCGTCGCCTCGCCTTCCGTGCGGCAGGTAGGTGACGCCGGCGTCTGGGCCGAGGAGCAGGTCCGCGACCTGCGGCAGCGGCTGGCGGTGATCCAGCAGACCCACGACATCGGCACCGCCTCCCAGGCGACGGCCGCCTTCGGCCTGTTCGGCGGGCATGCGCCGGACTCCAACGGGGTGGGCAAGCTGACCGCCGCCGCAGCCCGTGGGGACGTCGCGGCGCTGAAGGCGTTGGCGGACCTGCAGAAGACCGGCAAGGACAAGACGCTCGCCGGACGGCTCAGCGTGTGGTGGCGGCAGCTCGGTCCACTGGCGCAAGGTCAGTTGATGAACGCCTCCCCGGGCCTGGTCGGCAGCCTGAACGGGCTCCCCGCGGTGGACCGTGACAAGGCCAACCGGGCTTACCTCGCCGCCCAGAAAGCCGTGATCCCACCGGAGTTGCAGCGTCTCCGTGCCTCCTCGGCCGCGCTGGGAGCGGAGATGAAGAAGCTCAGCGACCAGATGGCGGGCATCCGCGATCCTCAGCAGAAGTACGGCCTCAGCCAGAGACTGGAGCAACTGCGCGAGTCCTCGGAGCGAGTGAAGGGGTCGATTGAGGAGCAGGAGCTGAAGATGCGGCAGCTCGCGGCGGTGGAGAAGGGGATGGCACGGGGTGGGCAGAACGGCCGCGCTCCGGCCTTCCTGCTGCAACTCGAACCGGGAGGATTGGGTAAGGCCGTCGTCTCATTCGGAAACCCTGATGAAGCTGACAACGTAGCCGTCTATGTTCCCGGCACCGGCACCAAACTGGATGGGTTCGGGGGTGCCGAATCGGAACGAGCCGCCGTCACCTGGGACCAGGCGAACAGGTTCGCGCTGGGCAAGAAGGTCGCCTCCATCGCCTGGGTCGGCTACGACGCCCCGCAGTGGGGAATAAATCTCGTCATCCATGACAAGACGCCTGGGCTTCCCTTTGCCGCATGGAAGGGCGGCCCGTTGCTGGCAAGCTTCACAGATGGTCTGCATGCCGCCCATGCTCCGAACCGCGAAGCTCGCCTCACCGTCCTGGGGCACAGCTACGGATCGACGACGGTCGGCGATGCCGCGCAACTGCGTCCCCATTCCTTCGCGGATCAATTGATCTTTGTAGGCAGTCCAGGCGCAAGCGCGAGGAAGGCGAAAGAGCTGGGAGTCGGTTCGGTGTGGGTGGGAGAGGCTCCTAACGACCCGGTAGGAGACGTGGGAACCATTGTTCCGTTCCTTGGAGCCGACCCTAGTGAACCGAGGTTCGGCGCTAAGCAGTTCTATGTCCCGGATACCGGAGACTTCGCAGGAAACTTCAAAGCTCACTCCAGCTATTGGGACGATGAATCTGATTCCCTCGCCAACATCGGTTACCTGATCGATGGCAAATATGGCGACCTTGTTCCTTTCCCTGGGCCGCCTGCGCCTCCGCCTCCCTTGGCTCATCCTGTTCCGTCGCCACACCCGTCGGGTGCGATGCCGGTCGACAGGCCACCGCCTGCCCCGCAACCCTCACCCGCTCCGCAACCCCCGCCTACGCCGACAGGTGAATAGATGTCTCGTCTCGCCGCGATAATCGTCGTCGTCGTTGTGATCGTGACCGGTTGTACTGGAGGAGATGCTGTGGACAAGCCGACAATGACTGAGGCTCAGGCGTTGGCTCGTGTGGAGCAACTCATCAAGGAAACGGCTGCCGTCGTCCAGCCGAAACCCCGCCTTGACCTTTATGCTCCCAGTCTCAACCCCAATATGTGCCTAGATCCGACCGATGGCGGGTCGGAAGATCGAATCGTGGTGAATCGCTCCTATTACCTGCGAGGCATCCCCCAGGACAAGGTCTCTGAAGTCGTTGGCCAGATCAAAAGCTATTGGGAACAGCAGGGATATCGCATCTCCGGAGTCTCCGCCAACGGCCGGAACATTACGGGGCGCTCCAGGCCTGACGACTTCCTGCTCTCACTGCTGTCCGCTTATGACGGTGACGATGTAGTGCTCAGCATGGGGGCTTCGTCGCCCTGCATCTGGCCTAACGGCACCCCCGAGCCCTCTTCCGCTAGCTGATTCCCGCCTCACTCCCCGCGCTTCACGTGCTTCCCCGACTGTGCCCTCCAGGCAACCGCTCTCGGGCAGTCCGCTTGGGGAGGAATGTTCGGAACGTTCCACTGATATCCCCCATCGCCCCGTCCCTTCTGTTTCAATTGGGGGCTCTGAAGTTTCCCCTCCGAGGAACCCGAGACCCCTGAGAACCTCAGAACCTGAAGGACCGGTGACCGTGCCCCCCGTGCACCACGAGAAGGTCTTCGAGGACGTCATCGAGTCGGCGCTGATCGGCGCGGGCTGGCTGAAGGGCTCGAACGACCTCTACGACCACGCCCTCGGGCTGAACACGCAGGAGCTGCTCGACTTCGTGCGGGCGACGCAGCCCAAGGAGTGGCGGCGGCTGGTCGTCGCGCATGCCGGGAACGAGGCGGTGGCCGCGCGGCGGCTGGTCGAGCGGGTGGCCAGGGCGATCGACGACGAGGGCGCGCTGGAGGTGCTGCGGCACGGCGTCAAGGACCGGGGCGTCCTGTTCCGGCTGGCCTACTTCCGGCCCGCGCACACCGTCGCCGCCGACGCGCTGGAACCGTACGGCAAGAACATCCTCAGCGTGGTCCGCCAGTTCCGCTACTCGGCGAAGACGACCGACGCCCTCGACCTGGCCCTGTTCGTCAACGGGATCCCGGTCGCCACGGCCGAGCTGAAGAACCCGCTCACCGGCCAGACCGTAGAGCACGCCAAGCGGCAGTACCGTGAGGACCGCGACCCCCAGGAGTTGCTGTTCGCCCGGCGGACGCTCGTCCACTTCGCCGTGGACCCCGACCTGGTGTTCGTCACCACCCGGCTGGCGGGGGAGCGGACCCGCTTCCTGCCGTTCAACATGGGTACGGCCGGCCCCGGCAGGCCGGGCGGCGCGGGCAACCCCGATGCCCCCGGCGTGCTCGACGCAGCCGACCTGGGTGATCCGTACGGCGCGAGCGCCTACCGGACCGCCTACCTCTGGACGCGGATCTGGCACCCTGACACCTGGCTCGACCTGCTCAGGCGGTTCCTGCACGTCGACGACGAGGACGTCAGGAAGGGCAAGGGCCGCAAGCCGTCCCCGGGTAAGGCTCACCGGCTGCCGTTGATCTTCCCCCGGTTCCATCAGTGGCACGCCGTACAGACCCTGTCCGGGCACGCCAGGCGGTACGGCGCCGGCCATAACTACCTCGTCCAGCACTCGGCGGGGTCGGGCAAGTCCAACACGATCGCCTGGCTCGCGCACGCGCTGTCCGGCCTGCACACCCCGGCCGCCCTCGCCGGGATCGACGAGACCGCGCTGGCCAAGGGATATGAGCCTGACCAGCCTGTCTTCGACAAGGTCATCGTGATCACCGACCGGGTGGTGCTGGACCGCCAGCTCCAGGAGACGATCTACCAGTTCGAGCACACGCCGGGCGTCGTCCGGCGGATCGACCAGCATTCCGACCAGCTCGCCGAGGCGCTGCAAGGGGAGACGGCCAAGGTCGTCATCACCACCCTGCAGAAGTTCCCTCATGTCCTGCAGAAGATCGAGGGCCTGCGCGGTCGGCGGTTCGCGGTCATCGTGGACGAGGCGCACTCGTCACAGTCCGGCGAGGGGGCGGCGGCGCTCAAGCGGGTGCTGCTCAAGCTCGGCGGCGGCACCGCGTCCGGCGACGTGACTGGCGGGGCGTCCGGTGCCACACCAGATGCCGCGCCTGTTGACGCGGCCGGCGCTGCGAGCACCGACGACATCGACGAGGACGGCGACCTGCTGACCGCGAGCGCCCTCGCCCGGGGCAGGCACGACAACCTGTCGTACTTCGCGTTCACCGCGACGCCGAAGGGCAAGACGCTGACCCTCTTCGGCGTGCCCGGCGAGGATGGCAAACCGCGTGCCTTCCACACCTACTCCATGCGGCAGGCGATCGAGGAGGGCTTCATCCTCGACGTGCTGAAGAACTACGTCACCTACGCGACGTTCTGGCGGCTGGCCAGCAGTGAGCCCGACGACCGCGAGGTCGATCGGCGCAAGGGACAGGCGCTGCTCACCCGGTTCGCCGAGCTGCACCCGACGAGCATGCAGCAGCGGGCGCAGATCATCGTCGAGCACTTCCGCCGGCACACCGCCGGGCGGATGGGCGGCCGGGCCAAGGCCATGGTGGTCACCCGCTCGCGCGAGCACGCCGTACGGCTCGGCCAGGCGATCCGCGACCACGTCGCCGCGAACGGCTACTCCGACTGCGGCACGCTCATCGCCTTCTCACAGACGCTGAAGGTCGACGGGGTGGAGTACACCGAGGCACGCCTCAACGGCTTCAGCGAGCGGGAGCTGCCGGAGCGGTTCGGCTACTGCCGCGCCGACGACTCCTCGCCGGGCGCGGCGGAGAAGGCGGAGCACCGGATCCTGGTCGTCGCCGGCAAGTACCAGACCGGGTTCGACCAGCCGCTGCTGACCACGATGTACGTCGACAAGAAGCTCGCCGGGGTGGCGGCGGTGCAGACGCTGTCGCGGCTGAACCGTACGCACCGGCTCAAGTCGCAGGGCGACGTGTTCGTGCTCGACTTCGCCAACGAGGCCGAGGAGATCCAGGAGGCGTTCCGGCCGTACTACGAGGGCAGCGCCACCGAGCGGATCGACCCCAACCTGCTGTACACCCGCGAGGCGGCCGTGCTCGGGCACGCCCTGCTGGTGGAGTCGGAGATGCAGGCCCTGGCCGAGGGCTACCTGCGGGCCGAGCGGACCTCGGCGACCCGGCGGGAGCTGGAGAAGGCGCACGCCGAGCTGTACCGGCTGACCGGGCCCGCGGTGCGGCGCTTCGTCGAGCGGCAGCGCGAGGACGCCGAGAACGGTGGGGAGGCGGCCGAGGAATTCCGCGGCGACCTGCGCGGATACGTCCGCCTGTACGGTTTCCTGTCGCAGGTCGTGCCGTACGTCGACCCCGACCTGGAGCGGCTGTACCTGTTCGGCCGCTTCCTGCTGAACCGGCTGCCGCGCCGGGAGGACCCGGCGGTGGACATCGGCGAGATCGACCTCACCCACCTGAGGATCAGCCTGACCGGTGAGCACGACATCAGCCTCTCCGAGGCGGAGGAGGTGACGATCCCCGGCCCGGACGGCGGGGGAGGCGCGGCCCCCGAGCCGGAGACGGCCTCGTTGCGCGACCTGATCGCCGCGTTCAACGACAGGTACGGCCTGGGCCTGTCAGAGGCGGACCAGGTCTGGGTGGAGCAGCAGTTCCGTGAGGCGGCGGGCGCCGACGCGCTCCGGCAGGCCGCCCTCGTCAACGACGAGGCCAACTTCGGCGAGGTGTTCGCCGACCACCTGGAGAAGGTCGTCATCGACCGGCACACCGGCAACACCGGCCTGATGCAGCGCTTCTACGACGACTCGTTGTTCCGGTCGCGGATCACCGAGATCGGGCGTCGGCAGGTCTACCGGATGATCCGCGACAGCGAGGGACTGTGACGGCCGTCAGGTGCTTTCTCCCTGAGGGGATGGGTCTCTCCCCGGAGGAAGCGCATTTTCCCCCAAAGGGGACAGATCTCCCCTCCAGGGGGACGGGCCTCCTCCGGGAGGGGACAAGTTTCTTCCTGGAGGAGGCCGCGTGAACCGGGGAGACGTCGTCGGTGACCGGTACGAGTTGGCCGACTACCTCGGCCGCGGCGGCTACGGCGAGGTCTGGAAGGGCTTCGACCGGTCGCTGGACCGGCATGTCGCGGTCAAGTTCATCCGTACGGAGCGGTTCCCCACCCCGGAACTGCGTGAGGAGGCCGAGCGGCGCTTCCGCCGTGAGGCCCGGGTCACCGCGCGGATCGGGCATCCCGGGGTTCCGGTCATCCATGACCTCGGTACCCATGACGGTGACCTCTACCTGGTGATGGAACTCGTCGAGGGCTTCCGCGTCGACGACCTGATCGCCTGCCACCACCCGCTTCCGGTCGCCTGGGCGGCGGCGATCGCCGCCCAGATCTGCGCGGTCCTGACGGTCGCGCACGCCCGCTCGCTCATCCACCGCGATCTCAAGCCGACCAACCTGGTCCTGTGCGCCGACGGCACGGTCAAGGTCCTCGACTTCGGCGTCGTCGCGATGCTGGGCTCGGCGGACGTCACCCAGATCACCCAGGACGGGCATACCGTCGGCACGCCGCACTACATGTCGCCCGAACTGGCCGTCACGGGTCTGGCCAGTCCGCGAAGCGACCTGTACGCGTTGGGCTGCGTGCTGCACGAGCTGCTGACCGGGTCGCGGGTCTTCGAGTCGGCGTACACCGCCGCCGAGGTCGGCCGCCACTACACCGAGGCGCCCACCCCCTTGCGGTCGCTCCGCGCGGATGTGCCCTCCGAGATCGAACGGCTGGTCCTGGAGTTGCTGGCCAAGAGCGCCGCCGACCGGCCCGTGGACGCGGCGGAGGTGTACGGGAGGCTGCTGCCGTTCGTGACGGCCCCACCGCCATTGCCCGGTGTGACGGCCGCGCCGCCGTCGCCCGACCCGCTGCGGATGTACGCCGCCGTCGCCGAGCGCGTCGCCGAGACCGCGTTGACCGGCCCCCGCGCCTCGATACGGGATGCCGGACCCGGGCGGAGCCTCTCTGAGGCGGAGCTGCGGGCGGCGAACGAGCGCGCCGAGGAACTCGCCCTCGAAGGGCGGTTCAGTCAGGCGGTCGAACTGCTCGAAAGCGCGCTCGCCGGGGCCGGGGGCGTCCTTGCGCCGGAGGATCCGGTGGTCTTCGCGCTGCGCATGCGGCTGGCCGGCTCACGCTTCGCGGCCAGGGACTACCGGCGGGCGGCCGAGGACTACGACGACCTCCTGCCCCGGCTGTCGGCGCTGCTGGGAGCCGTCCACCCGGCGGTGCTGGGCTGCCGCCTCAACCGGGCGCTCTGCGCGGCGGCGCTCGGGCGGCACCGGGTCGCGCTCTCGCAGATGGACGGCCTGCTCCGCGACGCGCGGCCGGTGCTGGGGGATCGTGACGGGTTCGTCCTGGAACTGCGCAGGGAACTCGGCACGCTCCTCATCCGGCTGGGCGACTACGAGCGGGCGCGTGCGGTCCTGCGGCCCCTGCTGGCCGACTTGGAAGCCGAAAGCGGCGCCGGCCACCCCGACACCCGCGACGTCCGGGACCTGCTGCGGTCGCTCGAACGTGTTTTGCCGACCCGACGGTGACGGATGAGGAAGGTGGGCGGGCATGAGGATCGCCGAACGCTACGAGCTGCGCCGGGCCATCGCCCGCGGTCCTCGATCTCCTCTCGGCTGACCCGCCCGGACGGTGACCGGGCAGTTCCGCCAGGTCCGCAGCGGTCTCTGCGGGTCGGCCCTGCTGTGTGCTCACTCCGGCGATGACGGGGCCTTCTATCGGGTTGGTGTATCTGATCAAGGGATCAACCCTTTTGCCTGCCGATGTACCCTTCGATAACCGGTGACAGCGACGTGATCTGATCACCGTCGGTGACGGAGGAGGCGGGGGCCCCATGTCGCACCAGGTTGAGGCGGACAAGGTGCTGCGTTCGCTGGGCAGGGCGTGCCTAGAGCACGACCCGGACGTTCTGCGGTCGGTGCTGGACCGGGTCGGTGACAAATGGAGCCTGATCCTCATCGGGTTGCTCGACAAGGGGCCGATGCGCTTCACCGAGCTGCTGCGGACGGCACCCGGTATCTCCCGCCGCATGCTGTCGCTGACACTGCGCGGCCTGGAGCGTGACGGGCTGGTCAAGCGCGTGGTCTTCGCGGAGATCCCGCCGCGGGTCGAGTACGAGGTCACCCCGTTCGGACGGACCCTGTCCGAGCCCGTCCTGACGCTCACCCGGTGGGCGGCCGACAACCAGGACACGATCCGCGCCAACCGCCGCGTCTTCGACGAGGCGGCCGACCCCGATATCGGCGATCTCGACTGAGAACCCGTCGGTTCACTTCATGTGACCCAGGTTCAATTGAAGTTACCGATCAGCGGTGTGTATCCAAGTATGCGGAAGTCGCCGCGGCTGTCCCGTTCCAGGCCGTCGGCGTACGCACGGGAGATGATCGGTACGTCCGGCGTGCCGGAACGGCCGTCCACCGCCGGCCGGGCGGGTGATCGAAAGCCCCGGCCAGCCGGGTCCTCGTCCTGGGCGAGGACCCGCGAGGACACGCTGTGACCGCCGGCCGGAGCACGTTCGGGGCGACCGGGCCTCTCCCAGCACTCCGCGGGACGGCACCATCTGCCATCGGCAGGTGCCGACCGCCATAAGAGGCATCTGCATTGAAAGGACCCCGCAATGATCCGTATCGGCATCATCCTCGGAAGTACCCGCCCCGGCCGCAACGGCGAACAGGTGGCGCGGTGGGTGCTGGAGAACGCCTCCCGGCGCATCGACGCCACCTTCGAGATCGTGGATCTGCTGGACTACCCGCTCCCGCACCTGGACGAGCCCATGCCGCCGGCCTACGGCCAGTACCAGAACGAGCACACCAGGACGTGGGCCGCCGAGATCGGCTCCTACGACGGCTTCGTCATGGTGACGCCCGAGTACAACCACTCCATCTCGGGCGTGCTGAAGAACGCGATCGACTACCTGTACGCCGAGTGGAACCACAAGGCCTTCGGCATTGTGTCCTACGGAAGCGTCGGCGGCGCCCGGGCGGCGGAGCACCTGCGGCTGATCGCCGGCGAGCTCAAGCTCGCCGACGTGCGGACCAACGTGACCCTGTCCCTGTTCACCGACTTTCAGGACTTCAGCAAGCTCGCAGCCGGTGAGCATCAGGTGGCGGCCCTCGCGACCATGCTCGACGAGATCGTCGCCTGGAGCCGCGCCCTGGCCCCGCTCCGCCAGGCCGCCTGACCCCGTGCCTGCCGGGGCCGTCCGACACACTCCGTGCCGGCCGGGGCCGTTCCGCACATCCCGGCCGCACGGCGGCCTCCGTACACCACACACACGACGCAAGCAGGAGGAAACGTGATCGCCGGCAAGGCCGAACACCCACGCTTCGAGCTGGGGCTCAACTCGTTCGGGGAGGTGGCGACGGACGGCGGACGCGTGCTCAGCGACGCCGAGACCGTGCGCCTGCTCGTGGAGGAGGCCCGGCTGGCCGAGGCGGTGGGGCTGGACGTCTTCAGCGTGGGCGAGCACTACCGGGAGGGGCACAACGACTCCGCGACCCCGGTGCTGCTCGCCGCGATCGCCACCGCCACCCGGCGCATCGGGCTCGGCACGTCCGTGACCGTGCTGAGCACGAACGACCCGGTCCGGCTGTACCAGCAGTTCTCCACCCTCGACGCGGTGTCCGACGGCCGCGCGCAGATCGTGCTCGGCCGCGCCTCCGCGACGGAGTCGTTCTCACTGTTCGGCTATGACCTGGCCCACTACGAGCGGCTGTTCGAGGAGAAGCTCGATCTCTTCCTGCGTCTCGAGCGCGAGGAGGAGGTGACCTGGTCGGGAACGGTGCGGCCGCCTCTCACCGGGCAGCGGCTGCACCCCCGGATGAGACCGGGAGGCATCCCCACCTGGATCGGCGTGGGCGGCAGCCCGGACTCCGTGGTGCGCGCCGCCCGCCACGGCCTGCCCCTCATGATGGCCGTCATCGGCGGGCGGCCCCAGCGGTTCGCCCGGAACGTCCAGCTGTACCTCACGGCGCTCAAGCGCTTCGGCCGTCCCGAGCTGCCGATCGGCCAGCACTCGCTCGGTCTCGTCGCGGACACCGACGAGGAGGCCGTCGAGACCTGGTGGCGATACTGGCAGGGCGTCGTCGAGGCGCTCGCGGCCGAGCGGGGTTTCTACGCGCCGAACCGGGAACGCTACGAAGCCGAGATCGAGCACGGCGCGCTCTTCGTGGGATCGCCCGAGACGGTCGCCCGCAGGATCGCCGAGGTGGCCCGCGATCTCCACCTGAGCCGCTTCGATCTCAAGTACGACATCCTGCATCTTCCCCGCGACGCCCGTGCCCGCACGATCGAGCTGCTCGGCCGGGAGGTCGCCCCGCGCGTACGCGAGCTGCTCGCGGCGGACCCGGTCCACGCGTGATCCACCCACGAGCTGGAGCGACCATGAAACCCGGTGACATCCGTACCATCGGCATCCTCGGCGCCGGCAAGGTCGGCACCGTACTGTCCCGCCTCGCAGTCGCGGCGGGCTACCGCGTCCTGATCGCGGGCTCCGGGGAGGCCGCACGGATCTCCCTCATCGTCGAGGTCGTCACGCCTGGCGCGGTCGCGGTGACCGCGGCGGAGGCCGCGTCCGAGGCGGATGTCGTGGTGCTGGCCCTGCCGCTCGGCAAGTACCGCGACGTCCCCGCCGAAGCGCTGCGCGGCAAGCTGGTGCTCGACGCGATGAACCACTGGTGGGAGGTGGACGGCGTGCGCGACGATCTCACCGACCCGCGTACGTCCTCCAGCGAGGTCGTCCAGGCGTTCCTGCCGTACGCCCGGGTCGTCAAGGCCTTCAACCACATGGGCTACCACGATCTGGAGGAGGGCGCCCGTCCCGCCGGCACGCCCGGCCGCCGCGCGGTCGCCGTGGCGGGCGACGATCCGGACGACGTCGAGGTCGCCGCCTCGATCGTGGACGCGCTCGGCTTCGACCCGGTGATCGCCGGCCCGCTCGCCGAAGGCGTCCGGATGGAGCCGGGAACGGAGCCGTTCGGCTCGAACGTCGGCGCGGTCGAGTTGCGCGCCATGCTCGGCCGTTTCCCCGAGTCGCGGCGTGGCCGCGAGGTGCTCCGCGCGCGCGGCGGAGTGACGTCATCGCCTCACCCGACGCTCTGATCCTCGGGGGAGGGGAATAGCCTTGACTGCGGATGTTCTTCACCATCCACACCGGAGCGGAGCCATGTCCCAGACATACGACCCCCGCCACACCGCCGTCCTGCTGGTCGACCCCTACAACGACTTCCTGTCAGAAGGCGGCAAGATCTGGCCGCGCGTGGAGTCCGTGGCCAGGCAGGTCGGGCTGCTGGACCATCTGCGTTCCGTGATCCAAACCGCCCGGGACGCCGGCGTACGGGTGATGTTCGTCCCGCACCGCCGCTGGGAGCCGGGCGACTACGAGACGTGGAACCACCCCAACCCCACCCAGCGCGCCATCATGGGGCGGCACAGTTTCGCCCGCGGCACCTGGGGCGGGGAGTTCCACCCCGACTTCCAGCCGCAGCCCGGCGACGTGGTGGCCGGGGAGCACTGGGCGCAGAGCGGGTTCGCCAACACCGACCTCGACTTCCAGCTCAAGCAGCACGGCGTCACCCACGTCGTGCTCGTCGGCCTGCTGGCCAACACCTGCATCGAGTCCACCGGCCGATTCGCCATGGAGCTCGGCTACCACGTCACGCTGGTCCGGGACGCCACCGCGGCGTTCCTCCCCGAGATGATGCACGCCGCCCACGAGCTGAACGGCCCCACGTTCGCCCACGCCATCACCACCACCGGCGAACTCACCGCCGCGCTCGGGGGAACGCGCGCATGACACCGGCCGGAGGCCCGCGGGGCGGGACGGCCTCCTCCGGATCCACGAACCTCTCGTTTTCCTTCACGCGTAGGGTTCCGAGCATGAGTACTCACATGTCCGGCGTGTCGGCCTGTACGACGCGAGGAGGCCGACCGGCCTTCGTCGTGAACGTCGAGGTCTTCCTGGAGAGGGACGGCCGTTGGCTGCTCATCCGGCGTGGGATGGGGGAGTCCCATGCTCCCGGTGCCCTCGCCGGTGTCGGCGGCAAGGTCGAACTCGACGGAGCCGGAGCCGACGTGCTGGAGGAGACGGCGCGCCGGGAGGTGGCGGAGGAGATCGGCGTCGACATGACGGGAGCCGCGCTCGTCTATGCGGGAAGCGGGTTCTTCGTGACCGACGACGGCGACCCGGTGATCAACGTGGTGTTCCGGGGCGAGCTACCGGCGCACGCCGAGCCCGTGGCCGCCTCGGTGGAGGAGGTGGCCGGGTTCGTCTGGCTCACCGTCGCCGAGGCCGAGTCGACCGCGGACTGCCCGCCGTGGGTTCTCCGCAGTCTGAGGCGTGCGGCCTCGTAGGACGGTTTCGCCTCTTGGCCGCCGAGGACTTCGATCTCCCACGACGCCGCACCACGTTTTGGCCGGAGACCGCCCCCGGACGCGCCGTACCGGGCGAGGCGCGTGTCCGAAAACCCCGCGCGCCGCCCGGCGAGGAACCCCGCGCGCCGCCCGGCGAGGAACCCCGCGCGCCGCCCGGCGAGGAGAGGAGCCGGGGAGCGTTTGACCTTCCAGCGGCTGGAGACTCGACGATGGGCCGCATGGATTCGATTCCCGCGGAGATCACCCGCGACATCTACGGCATGCCCGCCTTCGTCTCACTGACCGTCGCCGACCTCGACCGCACGGTCGACTGGTACGTCAACGGGCTGGACTTCATATCGCTGTTCACCGTGCCCGGACCCGGCGGCGAGCCCGCGCTGGTGCACCTGCGCCGCTGGCGGTACCAGGACATCCTGGTGCGTCCCGGCAAGGCCGACCCGGGGGAGGGCTGGACGATCGGAGTGATGGCCGAGCTGGAGCAGCTCGACGCCCTCGCCGACCGGGCCCGCGCACACGGCGGCGGCACGGTCGACGGTCCCGCCGACACCCCGTGGAACACCAGGGACCTGCGCGTCACCGACCCGGACGGGTACACCGTCGTCTACACGGCCCGGCGCGCGGAGGGCGAGCGCGACGCGCGCTTCACCGCGATGATGGAGAAGGAGGCCCGCCGGCAACTCGGCGGGTGAGGCCGGGCAACGGCCCCCTTGGAGTTCCTTGCCTCGCGGATGGGTGCCGAGGGGTTTCCGGCGCTGTCAGAATCAGTGCCGACGACACCTCGGCCCCGTACGGAGGACGGCATGGCACGTGACCTCTTCGTCGGCATCCCCGTCACCGACTGCGCCGCGGCGTTGCCGTGGTACGAGCGGCTCTTCGGCCGGGAGCCCTCGTTCCTGCCGAACGACGTCGAGGCGGTGTGGGAGATGGCCGAGAACCGGTACGTCTACATCGTTCAGGACCCGGAACGGGCGGGGAACGCCCTGGTGCTGTCGTTCGTCGACGACCTGGACGACCGGGTCGCCGAGATCGCGCGGCGAGGCGTCGAGCCCGCCAGGCGTGAGACGTACGACGGCGGCGTGACCAAGGTGACCTACCGGGACGCGGAGGGCAACGAGATCAGCTTCGGCGGTGCCGGAGGATGACGCCCCCTCGGGCCTGACCACGGGCCGTCTCGGCGGTCGTCGCGGCCACCGGACCGCGTCGCCCGCGTCGCCCGCGTCGCCCCGGGGCGGTCGCCGCGGTCAGGAGTCCGGCAGGATCTCCACGTATCCTTCGGAGCCGTTCACCCGGATGAGCTGCCCGTCCCCGATGCGCCGAGTGGCCGCCTCCACCCCGGCGACCGCGGGCAGCCCGTACTCGCGGGCCACCACGGCGCCGTGCGTCATCACCCCGCCGACCTCCATGACGACGCCCCTCACCGAGACGAACAGCGGGGACCAGCTCGGGTCGGTGAAGGCGGTGACGAGGATGTCCCCCTCCCGCACATCGGCGTCGGCCATGCTGAGGACGACCCGTGCCCGTCCCTCCACGACGCCGGAGGAGACGGCGACGCCCGCCAGCGCCCCCTCCGGGAGGGTTCCCGCGTCGTAGCCGCCGGTGATCACCTCGCCCTCCGAGGTGATCACCCGTGGCGGGGTCAGCCTCCGGTAGGCGTCGTGTTCCTCCCGCCGGGCCGTGATGAGCGCGTGGTCCAGCTCGCCGGTGACGACCGCCTTCCTGAACTCCTCGATGGACAGGAAGTACACGTCCTCGGGCCGCTCGACGATTCCTCGCGCGGCCAGCCTGGCGGCCTCCTCCATGAGCGCCGTCTTGTAGATCCCGTAGCGCAGGAGCAGGGAGTGCTTGGAGTACTCGCGGTAGCCGATGAAGTGGCGGATCAGGCTCATCTTCCTGGCCGCCTTCCTGGCCTTGCCCGCGCCGCCGGGCAGCTTTCCGACGCGGTGCAGGAGGTCCTCCATGGCGCGTTCGGCGTCGGCGCGGCCCCGTTCCACCCTGCGGCCGCGCTCCCCGGGCGGGAAGTTCCTGACGTCGCCGAGGATTAGCGGAACGAGCAGCGTCGGGTCCTCGCTCCACCGGGTCCTGGTGATGTCGATGCCGCCGGCGCAGTGCATGCCGTACCGGCGCAGGTAACCGAGGATGACGTCCCGTACGGCCGCGCCGCCCTCGAACCGGGAGAGGCCGGTGAGGAGGGTGTCACGCCCGGCGGTCTCCAGGTGGCGCACGATGCCGGGGTGCCCGCGGACGGCGTCGGCGACGTCCAGCAGGTCGAGACCCATGGCGGCCACGACGTTGTGGTCGGCGGACCGGGCGATGACGTCGGCCGCGTTCTTCTCGCCGAGCCAGGCCTCCATGTGCCTGTCGACCCAGTTCACCGCCTGGATGCCGATGAACGCCGCGGCCACGCTGCGCGGGTCGAAGGTCAGCTCGGCCAGCACGTCGTGGTCGTCGATGATGTAAGCGAACAGCTCGTCGCCCGTCTTTCCGGCGATGCCGCGCCGCAGCCGGTCCACCGTGGCCTCGGTGCGCGCGATGAGTTCGGGCACGACGCGGTGGTCGTCCTCGCGGGCGAGCCTGAGGTACTGGCGGGCGATCGGCAACGGGCCGCCCTTGCCGAAGTCCAGCATCGAGGTTCTGCCGTGCGGCAGGGAGGCGACGAGGTCCTTCCTCTTCAGCACGGCGCGCAGCGCGTCGGCCATCAGCACGTCGACCTGGTCGAGGCTCCTGAGCATGGCCGGCCTGGCCCAATGCGAGGTGAGCTCGGCCGAGACGTCCTTGTAGAAGCGGTTGCCGGCCACCACGCCCGCCGTACGGCCGAGCCTGTCGTGAAGGAGGGAGAAGAACGACAGGCCCAGGGGGGCGAACGCGTCGGTCATCATCTGCCGGTGCCCGTAGGAGACGTACACCCGCTTCTCGCCGGCGGGTGCGCCGGCGGGTGAGGGCGGCACGGGGTAGAGGGTGGTGACGGGGCGGCTCTGCAGGATGTGGAACGCGCCGTCGCACAGGGCCCACTCGATGTCCTGGGGCGCGCCGAAGTGCGCCTCGATGCGCCGTCCCAGGCGTTCGAGTTCCAGGATCTGTTCGTCGCCGAGCACCGGGGCGTCCCGCCGGGCGGGCTCGACCGGGTGCTCCCGGGTTCCGCCGGACGGCAGCGCGCGCAGTTCCTTCGTCTTCGTGGCGATCCTCCTGTCGATGATCCGTCCCGCTCGCACCCGGTAGGTGTCGGCGTCGACGTGCCCGGAGACGAGGGCCTCTCCCAGGCCGAACCCGGCGTCGATCGAGACCACCGTGCGGTTGGACGAGACGGGGTCGGCGGTGAACATGATGCCCGCCGCGTCCGGGAAGACCATCCGCTGGACGACCACCGCCAGCCGTACGGCGCGGTGGTCGACGTCGTTCCGGATGCGGTACGCCACCGCGCGGTCGGTGAACAGGGAGGCCCAGCACCGCCGTACGGCGTCGATCACCGCGTCGGCCCCACGTACGTTCAGGTAGGTGTCCTGCTGCCCGGCGAAGGAGTTGGACGGCAGGTCCTCGGCGGTGGCGCTGGAGCGCACCGCGTAGGCCGCGCCCCGTCCGCCCGCCGTCTCGCCCCGGCCGCCGGCGTCCGCGTCCCGGGCCTCCGCCTCCCGGGCCTCCGCCTCCTCCAGGTGACGGGCGATGTCGCGCCGGACCCCGGCGGGTACGGTCAGGCCCTCGACGGCGGCCCGCAGCCGCCCGCAGACTGCGGCGATCCCCGCCCGGTCGTCGGCCCGCAGTCCGGACAGCTCTCCGATCAGTGCGCCGACCGACGCGTCACGCTCCACCACCTCCTCGTAGGCCTCGGTGGTGACGCAGAACCCGTACGGCACGGGGACGCCGGGGATCGCGGACAGCTCGCCGAGGTTGGCGCCCTTGCCTCCCGCCAGGGCGAGTCGTGTCCTGTCGACGTCGTGGAACCCGAGTATGCAGGCGTCCATGGCTGGTTCTCGTCTTTCGTGCGCGGGCCGGGTCCGCCCCGGGCCCGGCGGAGAGCGCTCCGGCTCACCCGTGCGGGTCCGCGGCGTAGGGAGGCCGTCCGGATGACATCGCCTCCAGGTTCAATTACAATACAGTACATACCTGTATTCAAATAGATCCGGGAGGGACACATGGTCCGCTGGGGGAGGAGACGGGTCGCGGGCAGGGTCTGTCTGGTCACCGGAGCCTCGTCGGGGATCGGACGCGCCACCGCGCTGCGCCTGAGCGGGGCCGGTCACATCGTGTACGGCGTCGCGCGCCGTGTGCGGCTGATGGACGACCTGCGCCACGCCGGGGGATACGCCCTGGCGATGGACGTCACGAGGGAGGACGACCTGCGGCGCGTCGTGCGAACCGTCCTCGACGAGCAGGGCCGGATCGACGTGCTGGTCAACAACGCCGGAGCCGGACTGCACGGCGCGATCGAGGACGTACCCGTGGAGGAGGCGCGTCGCCTGTTCGAGGTCAACCTCTTCGGACCGGCCGAACTCACCCGGCTCGTCCTGCCGCACATGCGCGAGCGGTCATCGGGAACGATCGTCAACGTCTCCTCGATCGCCGGTGAGATCTCCCTCCCCCTCGTGGCCTGGTACCACGCGTCGAAGCACGCCCTGGAGACGTACTCCGACTCGCTCCGCCAGGAGTGCCGGCCGTTCGGCGTCAGCGTGGTGGTCGTCCAGCCGGGCATCATCAAGACGGAGTTCGAGGAGGACACATCCCGGAGGCTGCGCGCCGTCTCCGGCGGCGGCGCGTACGGCGCGCTGGCCGAGACGATGGCGAGCCGGGCCGAGGGCGCCACCCGGGGATCGGACCCCGCCGTGGTCGCCGAGACGATCAGGTCCGTGATCGAGTCCCCGAGGCCGAGACCGCGCTACCACGTCGGCCATCTGGCGGGAACGCTGCTGACGCTGAACAGGATCCTGCCCGATCGGGCGTTCGACGCCCTGGTCACGAGGACCGGCTAACGTCTCATCCGGGGGACCGGAACCGGGACCGGGACCTGAGAGAAAGGACACCGCGGAATTGATCGCCGACCGGGAGAGGCCCGCCGGCTCCGGCCGGCGCGTCGCCGCCGAACCCGAGACGCCCGGCCGCCGCGAGGACGGCGCCGCGCTCACGCGGTGCGGAGCCGGGGCATGACCGGCGACGCGCGCACCTCGCGCCTGCCGGGGCGGCCACGCAGTCAGGAGGTGGACGTGGCGGTCCTCACGGCCGCGCTCGACCTCCTGATCGAGCGCGGCGCGGGCGAGACCAGCATCGAACGGGTCTCCCAGCGCGCCGGCGTCACCCGGGCCACCGTCTACCGCAGGTTCCCGGACAAGACGGCCCTGCTGATCCAGGCGATCGAGTCCGTGCACCGGGACCACGCCCCCGACGCGCTGGAATGGCCCGACGTGGAGCGCATGCTCGACGACTGGGCGGTCTATCTGAGTGACTCCCGCAACCGCCGCATGCTGCGCCGGCTCTACGGCGCGGTGGACGACTACCCCGAGCTGCTCCGGGCGTACCGGGGGGCCAACGGCGAGCGGCGCGCAGCCGCCGAGCACGCCGCGCTACGGCGCTCGCGCGAGCGCGGCCACCTCCCGCCGGACTCCGACCTCGCCGTCCTGCAGGAGATCCTCAACGGCTCGGTGCTCCACCACCTGGGCTCCTACCCCGACACCGAGGACGCCGGGGCCATCAAGGCCTACTTCACGGCGATCCTCCGGCAGCTCGGCTACCGGCCCCCGGAGCTCACGGGGACGCCGGACGCGGACCACGGTGAGCACGCGGCCGTCTCCGCGAAGGCCACCGGGAAGCCCCGCCGGTCCTGACCTCTCCTCCACCGACCTCGCGCCGCACGGAAGCGGGGCGTGACCCCGGAGGCGGGCCCTGGCTCCGGGGTCACGAGAGACCGTCGTCAGTTCGCTGAACCGGTCCGTTCCGCGGTCGCCCGCGCCTCACGCGTCCGCCACTCCTCGGCCAGTACCGACCAGATCTGGATGTCGATGCGGCCGCCGTCGCCGGGGTACACCTGGCGCAGGGTGCCGTCGAGCGACATGCCCAGCCGCTTCGCCGCGTTGATGCTGCGGGTGTTGCGGGCATTGGTCCGCCACTCCACGCGCTGGATGCCGCGTTCCGTCACCGCCCAGTCGATGATCCGCCCGGCGGCGCGGCCGACCAGCCCGCGCCCCTCGGCGGCGGGCTCCAGCCAGCAGCCCGCCTCGCAGAGCCCCAGCGCCGCGTCGAACGACACGAACAGCACGCCGCCGACGAGCGTTCCCTCCAGCCAGATCCCCCAGATGCCGCCCGCGTCCTGGGCCCATCTGTCGGCGTAGCGCTGCAACAGGGCGCGGGCCCCGGCGACGTCGGAGGCGGCGAACAGGGGCGACACCCACGGCGTGATGTGCTCGCGCGCCCGATCCAGATGGGCGAGGAACTCCTCGGCCCTCCAGGGGTCGAGCGGCCGCAGCTCGGCGTGCTCGGTGAGGGGCAGGGCGAACATCGGGCCTCCAGAGGGTTCAGGACGGGTGCCGGGTACGAACGCTAACGGATCATGATCCTGGATCACACCGGTTATGACGCCCGCCGCCCCGGCACCCGCCGTCGCGCCGGAACGCGGGCCGGCTCCTCTCGCGGAACCTCAGGAGGGCGGCACCGGGGCGGACGGCGCGGCGGGCGCCCCCGGAAGCCGGGAACCGGCCGGCGGCAGCGGTTCGCGGGCCTTCACCGCCGCCCCGTACTTCTGGGACGCGACATCGACGCGTTCTCCCTCACCGGAGGGGAACCGGGAGATCACCGGGGGCGGTCCCACCGGTAGCGGCGTTCCGGGCGTCCCGCGGCACCGTACTTCAGGGAGACGTGGACGTGTCCCAGGGTGACGAGGTGCTCCAGGTAGCGGCGGGCGCTGACCCGGGAGATGCCCACGCGGGAGGCGCACTCACCGGCCGACAATGTGCCGTCCGCCGCGCACAGCTCCCGCCGGACCAGCTCCGCCGTCTCCACGCTCATGCCCTTGGGCAGGACCGGGGAGGGCGACGGCCCGGCCCCGGCGAGGACCCGGTCCACGTCGGCCTGGCTGCTGATGACCACGCCGCCCAGCTCGGTCCGCCGGGCGGCGTACCGCTCCAGCCGTACGCGCAGGTCGTCGAAGTCGAACGGCTTGAGAAGGTAGTTGCTCACCCCCCGCCGGGCGGCGCCGCGGACAGCCTCGATCTCGCGCGCCGCGCTGATCACGATGATGTCGCAGTCGTGGCCCCCGGCACGGATCCGGCTGATGACGTCCAGCCCGAAGACATCGGGCAGGTAGAGGTCGAGCAACACGAGGTCCGGACGCAGCTCACCGACGCGGGTGAGGGCCTGCTCCCCGGTGCCGGCCGTGCCCACCACGCGGAACCCGCCGACCCTGCCGACGAACCCGCTGTTGATCCTCGCGACCATGAAATCGTCGTCGACGACGAGCACGTCGATCACAGGGACGCCTCCAGCAGTTCCCGGGGCACGCGGCCGACGGACATCCGGGCGGTGAACATCGCCCCGTCGGCGGTGTTGGTGACGGCCACCTCACCGCCGCGGCGGCGGCAGACGAGCTGCGTGAGCGCCAGGCCGATCCCTCGCTCGCCCCCCAGCGCGGCCTTGGTGGTGAAACCCCGGGTGAAGACCTCCCGGGCGAGCTCGGGGGCGACGCCGGGACCGGAGTCGCGCACCACGATCTCGACACTGGAGGCGTCCTGACGCAGCTCGACCTCCACCCACGCCTCCGGTTCGCCGCTCGCGGCGCCCGCCACGTCGACCGCGGCCTCGATGGCGTTGTCGACCAGGTTACCCGTCACCGTCGCCACGTCGGCAGCGTCCACCGGGTCCAGCCGGTCCAGGGTGGTGCGGTCGGACAGGCGGAGCTCGACCCTGCGTTCGGCCGCGAGCGCGGACTTCGCCGTCAGCAGCGCGGCGACCGCGTTGTCACGGACCCTGGTGGCCAGGGCCAGGTCGAGGGACTCGCGGTGCTTCCTCAGCGCCCGGATGTACCGGACCACCTCGTCGTGCTCGTCCACCTGGATCAGTCCCGAGATGACGTGGAGCTGGTTGGCGAACTCGTGGGCCTGGGCGCGCAGCAGCTCGGTGGAGCTGCGGAAGGACCCCAGCTCGCGCTCCAGCTGGGCCAGCTCGGTCCGGTCGCGCAGGGTGGTCACCGAGCCGAGGCGCCGTCCGTCCTTGACGACGCTCATCCGGTTCATGACCAGCACCCGCCCACGGTGGATGACGATCTCGTCGCGGGCCTCCTCGTTCCCGGCGAGCACGTCGTACAGGCGTCCCTCGACGCCGAGCGCCCGCAGGGTCATCCCCACGCAGTGGCCGGGGAGGTCCAGCAGCGTCCGGCCCATGTCGTTGACCAGCGTGAGCCGCAACTGCGGGTCGAGCGCGACGACGCCTTCGGCGATGCCGTGCAGCATGGCCTCCCGGTGTTCGGCGAGCCCCGCGATCTCGCGCGGCTCCATGCCGAGGGTCTGCCGTTTGATGCGCCGGGCCAGCAGCCAGGAGCCCAGCACCCCCAGCGCGCTGGCGACCCCCAGGTGGACCAGCAGGTAGGACGACGCGCCGACCAGACGCTGCCAGGCGGTGGGAGCGGCGACCCCGATCATCACGGTCCCGAGGTGGCGGCCGTGGTCCTCCGGCTCGGCCCCCAGCACCGGGACCTGGGCGACCAGCTCACGGGTCCCGCCGACCGGGAGGTAACCGGACCAGCCCCGGGTCCGGGCGGCGCCGGGAGCGCTCAGCGGCAGTGGCGTCCCGAGCAGCGTGGCGTCCGAGGAACCGACGATCCTGCCGCCGACGTCGGCGATCGAGACGGAGGTGACGCCGGACTCGGTGAGCGTCGACTGCACCAGCGGGGCGAGCACCTCGGCGGGCGCCGGCTGGTCGATCTGGCTGCGGACCAGGGGGTTCCACGACAGCTGCTCGGCCAGCGCCGTCACCCGGCGTCCCTCCACCCGGTCGAAGGTCGCCTCGGACTGGGCCAGCGAGATGGCGCCGACGGCGAACAGCACCACCACGACGATGACGAGTTGCAGGGCCAGCAACTCGCCCGCCAGGGTCGGGCCACGCGATCTCATCAACTACCTTCAGCGTGAAGACCCGGTCCTTCAGAGCCGATGAGAAACGTGGCACGGTGCCGCGCTTCGGGCTCAGCGGTGTAGCCGTAGCCATCGGCGCGCTGGAGCAACCGGACATGCCGATGGCCGATGCCCTGCACGGTGCCGTGCCGGGTAGTGATGTTGAAGCTGCCGGTGGAGCGGACCGCGACCCGGCCGATGTGCGTCCCGGTGTTTCTGCCACTCGGCACGGCGGCGCGGACCAGGTCGCCGGTGGCGAAACCCTTGACGCGTTTGGTACGGGGCAGCCGCAGCCGGGGGAATCCGTAGCGGTCGGTGCGGGTGCGGCAGTAGACGCCACGGCCGGTCGCGCGCGCGATGAGGACCATCGACGGCCAGGTGGTGACGGTTTCCAGGTCGCCGACGTGCAAGGCGTCGAGGGTGTGGGACTTCGGTGCGCCGGTGCGGGAGCGGTTCCACTTCGTACGGCCACCCGAGGCGGCGTGCACCGGCAGCCCGGTCGTCTCCAGCGCCCGCCACAGCGCCCACCGGGTCGCGTTGACCGCCGCCGCGTCCCGCAGCGAAGTCTTCGCCTTCGCGAGGATCCTCGCCAAGAGGGCGGGCTTGGTCTTGAGGAACTCTCCGATCGGGGTGGTGTTCTTGGCCTGATTGCACGCGATACAGGCCAAGGTGAGGTTGCTGAGGCGGTCGGAGCCGCCCCGGCTGCGCGGATGGATGTGGTCGAGGTTCAACGGCACACCGCTCGCGCCGCAGTAGGCGCATATTCGGCCCCATTTGACCAGGAGATACTCGCGTACCTCGTATCCGGCCAGGGCGCCCCGCTGGTACTCCGCCCCCTCCAGCGGCCGGCCCGCCGACAAAGCATGGGTGTCGAAACAGACCCGCTCGACGTGGACGGCCCGTACCGGCGCCCAGCGGGTCAGCCGTCCCACCCACGACATCGTGGTCTCCACCCGGTGGCGCAGCGACGGCGCCAGCCACCCGGTGGATTTGGTGCGGTTGAGGAAACGGGGGGCGCGGTAGCGCAGGTTGCGGGAACGTCGCCCCCGCCGGTAGGCGGCGCGGGTGGCGAGCTTGTCACGAATCGCCGGTCCCCGATGGCCGAGCCGGAGGCTGTACTTCCCGGCTCTTCTCCCGCCATGTTCGGTGAACACCGCGATACCGGTGTGTCGGGAGCCGGGATCGACCCCGACCGCGACGCCCTGGACGGTCGACTCGGCGCGGGTCCGATCCTTCAGCCGGATCACGAACGGGGTGTGCCGGATCACCACGGCCCGCCCTGCGGCCAGCAGGCGGCGAGCTCGGGCCGGATGACACGGATCAAGCGGACGACCGTGCTTGTCAAGAACGAACACGGCCGGGTGAACCTCACGGTTCGCTCCCTCCGGCGCTGAAATGCCGTCGGGGTGACGCCGGTCCGGGCGGGTGCCACCCGGACCGATCTCCCCTCGCCCCTGTTCCACGCCGGTGCCCGGCACAGCCGGGAGTCCGCGAGCCGTTTCGTCCCCACCCCGGGGGTTGTCTGCTCCCGCGGATTCCAGAGCAGGCCGCTGAGGAAGCACGGCCTGGTGGGTCCGCTCACCTACGTGAAACGCCGCCAACCGAAGGCACCTCCTTCACCATGATCGACACGGGCTGGTCAACACAGGGCTTCCAGGCACGGTGCCGCATCTGGAAGCCCCCTCCCTCAGGAGGGGGTCGTTGACGACCACAATGAACTCAATCTCCGCTGCTCACAGAAGGAAGACGGCCTGCCGCCCGGCTCGCATAATCATGGCGCGAAACCTCTCACCAGGAAAGAGACGATTGTGAGAAACCGGATCAGCGTTCTCCTCGCCGCCCTCGCGGCGCTGTCGGCCCTGGCGGCGGGGGGCTGCGGCGCGACGGCGGAGAAGGGAACCGGCGCGGCGGCGGGCGGCGGCCCGGTCACCGGGCTGCGCCTCATGGTGCCCAACACCCCCGGCGGGGGATACGACACCACCGCGCGGACGGCGGCCAAGGTCATGGAGGACGCGAAGATCGCTTCGGGCGTCCAGGTGTTCAATCTTCCCGGCGCGGGCGGCACGGTGGGCCTCCAGCGGATGATCAACGAGAAGGGCAACGGCAAGCTGGCCATGCAGATGGGCCTGGGGGTCGTCGGCGCGTCGTACACGTCCAAGTCGGAGGCGACGCTGTCCCAGACCACCCCCCTCGCCAAGCTCATCGAGGAGGCCGGCGCGATCGTCGTGTCGAAGGACTCGCCCTACCGGACGATCGAGGACCTCGTCGCCGCCTGGAAGAAGGACCCGAAGAAGGTCACGGTCGGCGGCGGCTCGTCGCCGGGAGGGCCGGACCACCTGCTGCCGATGCGGCTGGCCAAGGTCGTCGGGATCGATCCCCGGCAGGTCAACTACGTCTCCTACGACGGCGGCGGCGAACTGCTGCCGGCGATCCTCGGTGACAAGGTCGGCTTCGGCGCGAGCGGCTACAGCGAGTTCCTGGACCAGGTGAACGCCGGCCAGCTGAGGGTGCTGGCGGTGACCAGCACGGAGCCGGTCCCGGTGCTGAAGGACGTCCCCACCCTCAAGGCGTCGGGCATCGACCTGGTCTTCACGAACTGGCGCGGGATCGTGGCCCCGCCCGGCATCGGCGACGCCGACAGGCGGATGTGGACCGACGCGCTCACCCGGATGCACGACTCGCAGCAGTGGAAGGCCGAGCTGACCAAGCGCGGCTGGACCGACTCCTTCGTCACCGGTGACGCGTTCGCCGCCTATCTGGCCGAGCAGGACAAGAGCGTCGCCTCCATCCTCGCAGAGCTCGGACTGGCATGAGCGGGGGAAGCGAGCCCGCCCGCGAGCCCGGGGAGGGCCGCGAGGACGGCCACGCCGGCGTGCGGGCGGGTGAACGGCTCTCGCGGAGCGAGCGGCCTTCCCCGGGCGAGCGGTCTCCGGGGGAGCGGCTCTCGCCGGATGAGCGGCCCTCGGCGGACGGCGGGCCCCGGGACGGGGACCGCGCGCAGTACGGCGTGTGCGCGTTCCTCGCCCTGCTGGGCGCGCTGGTGATCGTCGACGCTCTCAGGATCGCCCCTCTGACCAGCAGCAACGATCCCATCGGCCCCCGCCCGGTGCCGGTGCTCCTGGGCGTGGCCCTTCTGGCGGTCGCGGTCGTGTACGGCGTGGACGTCGCGAGGGGAGGCCGCGGCGAACCCGAGGCCGGTGAGGACGTGGACCTGTCCACGGCGGTGGACTGGCGGACGGTCCTGCTGCTGGCGGGCGCCTTCGTGGCCAACGCCGTACTGATCGAGCCCCTCGGCTGGGTCATCAGCGGGACCGTCCTGTTCTGGGGGGCGGCCTTCGCCCTGGGCAACAGGCACCACGTGCGCGGACTCGTGATCGCGATCGTGCTGTCGCTGGCCACGTTCTACGCGTTCGCGATCGGCCTCGGGGTCAACCTGCCGGCCGGCGTGCTGCAGGGGATCCTGTGATGGACAACCTCGGCAACCTGCTCGACGGGTTCGTCAACGTGCTGTCCCCCGGCAACCTGCTCATGGCGCTGCTCGGCGTGGTCGCCGGGACCGCCGTCGGGGTGCTTCCCGGCATCGGCCCTGCCATGACGGTCGCGCTGCTGCTCCCGGTGACGTACGGCATGGACCCGACCCAGGCGTTCATCCTGTTCGCCGGCATCTACTACGGCGGCATGTACGGCGGCTCGACGACCTCCATCCTGCTCAACACGCCCGGCGAGTCGTCCTCGGTCGTCACCGCGATCGAGGGGAACAGGATGGCCAAGGCGGGGAGGGCGGCGCAGGCGCTCGCGACCGCGGCCATCGGCTCGTTCGTCGCCGGCACCATCGCCACGCTGCTGCTCGTGTTCGTGACGCCGCTGGTGGTCGCGTTCGCCATCGGCCTCGGTGCGCCCGACTACTTCGCGATCATGCTGCTGGCCTTCGTCGCGGTGTCGGTGACGCTCGGCTCCTCGCGCGTGCGCGGCTTCGCCTCGCTGCTGCTGGGCCTCGTGATCGGCCTGATCGGCATCGACGGGGTCACCGGCCGGCAGCGGCTCACGCTGGGCATCCCGCAGCTCGCGGACGGCATCGACGTGGTCGTCGTCGCGGTCGGGATCTTCGCCGTGGGAGAGGCGCTGTGGGTGGCCGCGCACATGCGCCGCACGGACACGCCGGTCATCCCCGTCGGCCGGCCCTGGCTGGGCGCCGAGGACTGGCGCAGATCGTGGAAGCCCTGGCTGCGCGGCACCGCGCTGGGATTCCCCTTCGGGGCGCTGCCCGGCGCCGGGGCGGAGATCCCGACCTTCCTCTCGTACGTGACGGAGAAGAGGCTCGCCAGGCGGCCCGAGGAGTTCGGTCACGGCGCCATCGAAGGCGTCGCCGGGCCCGAGGCGGCCAACAACGCCTCCGCCGCGGGAACGCTGGTGCCGATGCTGGCCATCGGCCTGCCGACCACGGCGACGGCCGCGGTCATGCTCGCGGCCTTCGAGTCGTACGGCATCCAGCCCGGGCCGCTGCTGCTGGAGCGGCAGCCGGCTCTGGTCTGGACGTTGATCGCGAGCCTGTTCGTCGGCAACCTGCTGCTGCTCGTCCTGAACCTGCCGCTCGCGCCGGCCTGGGCGAAGCTGCTGCGCGTCCCCCGGCCCTACCTGTACGCGGGCATCCTGTTCTTCGCGTCCATGGGGGCCTACGCGGTCAACTCCCAGCCGCTGGACCTCGTCCTGCTGCTCCTCCTGGGTCTGCTCGGCTTCGCGATGCGGCGCTTCGGGCTGCCGGTGCTGCCGTTGATCGTCGGCGTGATCCTCGGTCCGCGTGCGGAGCTCCAGGGCCGCCGGTCGCTGCAGCTGTCCGGCGGCGACCTGTCGGGTCTGGTCGGAGGCCCGTTGTCCATCGCGATCTACGCCGTTCTCGTGGTCCTCCTGGCCTGGCCGCTGATCAGGCGGCTCGTCCCGCGGAAGGCGTCGTGACGGTTCCGGCGCGGGGGCTTCTCCCCATGGGAAGGTGAACCGGAACCGGGCGCACCGTAATGCGGAACCCTCCCCGACGCCTCCGTAGCCCCCGGCTAGAGGCTAAATGCCCAGGTAAATGTGACTTTCGACCCATGAATGAGGTAGACAGGAGAGGCAGCTTCCCCGTCCGGCCCACGGCCACCGCCCAGCGTCCGCCGACAGGCGTGGAAGAACCCGTATCCGTAGTCCGGCATCCGCCGGAGGCGCGGAGGAACCCGCGCCCGGCCGGGGCATCCAATGACCAACCGGAAGTCGATCCGTCATGAGCACACACGTTCACGTCCGCCTCAGTCATGGACTGTCCATGAGCGAGGAGGGAGAACTGGTCCGGCTGTCGCGCTGCCGGTGCGGCGCCGCATGGACCACCACCTACTGGGCCGAGGAGGCCGACGCCGAGTAGCCGCCGCGGCGGTGTGAGACGCGGCCCGAGGACGCTCCGGGTCAGCTGGTGATCGCCATCATCACCTCGGCCGCCGTCGGCCGTTGCCGTGGGTCCTTCGCCAGGCACCGCTCCACCGCGCCGCGCAGGGCCAGGGGCAGCACCGACAGGTCCGGGTGGTGGCTGACGAGCATCCGGTGGACCTGCGGCAGCGACCCGCCTTCGAAGGCGTCCCGCCCGGTGGCGCCGTAGAGCATGGTCGAGGCCCAGCTGAAGATGTCGGAGGCCGGACCGACCCGCTCGCCGGAGATCTGCTCCGGCGACATGTACGGCAGAGTGCCCCTGAGGTTGTCCGCCGAGGCCATCGCCATCCGGTCCAGCGCCCCGGCGAAGCCGAAGTCGATCACCCGGGGTCCGTCCGGACCGAGCAGGACGTTGGCCGGCTTGAAGTCCCGGTGCACGATGCCCGCGGCGTGGATCCCCTTGAGCGCCGCGATCGTCCCGATCGCCAGCCGGGTCAGGCTGTCGCCGTTCCGGGGGCCCTGCTCGTAGACCAGCTTGGCGAGGGAGGGGCCGGGCACGTACTCGGTGACGATGTAGACCAGATCGTCCACGACCCCGGCATCGAGGATCCGCGCGGTCGCGAAGGGACGCACCCGCCTGGCCATCTCCGCCTCCCGGAGGAAGCGCTCGCGCTGGTCCGGGCCGCCGACCAGCCTGCCGTGCAGGACCTTGACCGCCACAGGCCCGCCGTTCGGGCCCTTCGCCAGGTAGACGGAGCCCTGGCCGCCCGAGCCGAGAAGCCGCGTCGGGAGGTACGGCCCGATCGGCGGGAACGGGGCGTGCGCCGGACCGCCGGGCACGCTTTGTGGCGGCGGGGGTGCGCTCTGCGGAGGCGGGGAGGCCGGCGGAGGCGCGGGAGCAGCCTGAGCGGGGGGAGCCATCGAAGGCGGAGGAGCCGGCGAAGGTGAGGAAGCCGGCGGAGGCGCCGGAGCAGCCTGAGCCGGGGGAGCCATCGGAGGCGGGACGGCGGACGCCCGGGGTGCCGGCGACGGCGGTTGGGGTGCCTGGGGCCGCGCCGACGGCGGTTGGGGTGCTTGGGACTGTGCCCGCGGAGGCTGCGGTGTCTGGGCCTGCGGCGCCTGGGGCTGCGGCGACGGGGGACGAGGCCGGCGCGGTGGCGGAGGATACGCCTGGCCGGGATGCGCGGGGCGACGCGCCGCGGACCCGGGTCGGCTGAGATGCCCGGAGTCGTCGAGGGGCCGGGAGAGATCGGGCTGTCCGGGCTGCCCGGGGCGGCCGGCCTGTCCGGGACGGCCCGGAGGTTCGAAGCGTGCCGGACCCGGGGGGCGGGGACCCGGCGGAGGTCGCCGGATCGCCGTGGGGGCCGGGCCGGGCGCGAAGACGGCGGGCCGGAGGACCAGCGCGTGCGCCGTGCCGCCCAGCCAGCCCACGAGGACCCAGATCGCCGTGGCCAGGACGTATCGGGAGCCTCCGCTGCCGGGGAGGCCCGCGGCGACGACGTAGACGAACAGCAGCAGGCCGTACGCGCCCGCGGCGAGGGCCGCCGCGCGGCTCCGGAGCCTGACGGCGGCGTGGCCGATGACGAAGGGGGTCGCGAGCCCGCAGGTGTACAGCGGGGCGAACGCCCACGCGAAGCTCAGCGGGGGGATCCGCGGCGCGGGCCCGCCGGGCATGTGCCGCCTGCCGGGTCCACCGGGCACGGGTCCACCGGGAGCGCCGGGTCCACCGGGCACGGGTCCACCGGGAGCGCCGGAACCGCTGGGTACGGGTCCACCGGAAGCATCGGGTCCCGGTCCACCGGGGCCGCCGGGTACGGGTCCACCGGGCACACGTTCGTCGGCGTCGCCGTGGTGGGGGACCGAGGGACCGCTGGCTGGGGGCACGCTGTGAATGATACGGCTCGTGCCCTCGCGCGGCCTGCTCACGATCCCTTCGGCGCGCTGGCCGTCCGGCTCGGTCCGGCCCGGTGCGGCTCGGGGACTGGTGGGTGGCCGGCGGGCGTCCGCCGGACCATGGGGCCCGGCTCAGTCGAAGCCGGGGGCGGACTGCCAGAGGCTGATCACGGTGCCCTGGTCGTCGGTGATGGCGCAGCCCCGCCCCGACTTGCTTTCCATGATCTCCTCAGCGGTGCCGCCGAGCTTGCGGACCATCTCCACGACCGTCTCGACGTCCTCGACGGCGTAGTACAGATTGGGCTGCGAGGAGGGTCCGTTCGCGGTGAGGCCCATCGGAACCGCGGTGTTGGTGACGTGCAGGTACGTTTCGTGTTCCCGCCTGAACTCCCAGCCGAACAGCGGGCCGTAGAAGGCCGCTCCCCGGTCGAGGTCCGTGACGGACAGCGTGTAGTACCCCAGTTCGACGGCCATGTGCCGGCCTCCGTGATAATCGTCGTTGTCGTTAACTGTTAACAGATTAACGAAAGTGGGCAATGATTAACAGTACCGTGAATCAATTGGACGCCACCCTGGCGGCGCTGGCCGACCCGACCAGGCGCAAGGTGATCGAGTTGCTGCGTGAGAGGCCCCGGCCCGCCGGGGAACTGGCGCAGGCCGTCCGGATGAGCGCGCCCGCCCTCAGCAGGCACCTGCGGGTGCTGCGGGCGAGCGGCCTGGTACACGCCGAGTCCGGTGACGCGGACGCCCGGGTGCGGCTGTACACGCTGCGCCGCGAGCCGTTCACTGACCTGCAGTCATGGCTGGACCAGGTGCAGGCATTCTGGGCCGAGCAACTCGGTTCGTTCCGGGATCATGTGGAGCGCGTCGCCTCCTCGGCCGAGCACTCCTCGACCGAGTACCTCCCGGGTGGGCACTCCTCAGGTGGGCGCTCGTCCGGCGGGTCGGGTGGGCGCTCGTCCGGTGAGCCCGCCGGGCGGCTCGACCCGGCCGGAGACGACACGGAGGACGGCGTGGAAGGCGACGCGGAGGACGGCGTGAAGGACAGGGCGGAAGGCGGCGCGGGGGGCGGCCGGTGAGCGGCTCCGTCCAGGCCGGGGTCACCGTGCCGGTGGACCGGGCCGCGGCGTTCCGGATCTTCACCGAGGAGATCGACGGCTGGTACGTCCGCGGACCGCACAGCTGGGTCGATCCCGGCCGGGCGGTCGGCATCCGTTTCGAGGACGGTTTCCTGCGCGAGCTGTGGTCGGACGGCGGGCACGTCGATCTCGGCAGGCTCGTGGCCTGGGAGCCACCGCATCGCCTCGTCTGGGCGGACCTGGTCAACCCCGGCGGGCGGATGGAGATCGAGGTGACCTTCCACCCCGTCGAGGACGGCACCGAGGTGCGGCTGCTGCACCACGGCCTCGACACGCTGCCGGCCGACGTGGCCGACCGGATCCGCCGCGGCTACTCTTGGAACATCGCGCTCGGGTGGTTCGCCGGGCGATGGGACTCCGGACGGTCCACCGAGCCGGCCGGTCGCCCGCCGGTGTGAGCGGGCCGCCGAAGCGGCCGGTCGCCCGCCGGTACGAGGGGAGCGTCGAGCCGGCCGGTCGCCGTGGCGGACCGGCCGGGAAAGTGGTGGATCGGCCGCCGGGAGACCTGGTGGATCGGCCGGGGAAACAGAGAATCCCAGGCCATCGGCCTGGGATTTCTTGAGTGGACGATACTGGGATTGAACCAGTGACCTCTTCCGTGTCAGGGAAGCGCTCTCCCGCTGAGCTAATCGTCCGCGCCGGGGTCGGAACATCGGGCGGTCTCCCGGATCCGCCGCCTCGTCCCCGGAGGGGGAGGCTTCCGAGCGGAAGACGGGATTCGAACCCGCGACCCTCACCTTGGCAAGGTGATGCTCTACCACTGAGCCACTTCCGCGTGTTTCCGCCGGGGCTCTCCGCCCCGCGGCGACGAGAGAACTCTAGCGGGTTTTCCGAGTGGTTGCGTAACCGTCATCCCACGGCTCCCGGCCGGCCCCCGCCCGGCCGGGAGCCGTCGCGGCCGGGCGGAGAACGGAGCCGATTCGTACCGCCGCGCGCCGTACGGTAGAAACACGAGGTGGAGTCGTTGAAGCTGGGAGCGCTCGAGGTCTGGCCGCCGGTGGTGCTCGCGCCCATGGCGGGGATCACGAACGCGCCGTTCCGCACGCTCTGCCGCGAGCAGGGCGGCGGGCTGTTCGTCTGCGAGATGATCACGACGCGGGCGCTGGTGGAGCGCAACGCCAAGACGCTCAAGATGATCCGGTTCGGCCCGCGGGAGAAGCCCCGCAGCATCCAGCTGTACGGGGTCGACCCGGTGACCGTCGGGCGGGCCGTCCGCATGATCGCCGACGAGGACCTGGCCGACCACGTCGACCTCAACTTCGGCTGCCCGGTGCCCAAGGTGACCCGGCGGGGCGGTGGCTCGGCGCTGCCGTACAAGCGCAACCTGCTGCGGGCCATCCTGCGCGAGGCGGTGCGCAACGCCGGGACGCTCCCGGTGACCATGAAGATGCGCAAGGGCATCGACGACGATCACCTGACCTACCTCGACGCCGGGCGGATCGCCGTTGAGGAGGGCGTCGCGGCGATCGCGCTGCACGGCCGCACCGCGGTCCAGCACTACGGCGGGACGGCCGACTGGTCGGCCATCGCCCGCCTGAAGGAGGCGGTTCCGGAGATCCCGGTGCTCGGCAACGGTGACATCTGGAGCGCCGGCGACGCGATGCGGATGATGGCCGAGACCGGGTGCGACGGCGTCGTCGTCGGCCGGGGCTGCCTGGGCCGTCCGTGGCTGTTCGCGGACCTGGCGGCGGCCTGCGAGGGCCGCGACGACCGCGTCCGGCCCGCGCTGGGCGAGGTGGCCGCGACCATGGACCGGCACGCCACCCTGCTGGCCGAGGCGTTCGGCAACGAGCAGCACGCCGTGGCGGACTTCCGCAAGCACGTCGGCTGGTACCTCAAGGGGTTCGTCGTCGGCGCCGACCTGCGCCGCGGCCTGGCCACCTCCTCCACCCTCGCCGGTCTGCGCGAGGGGCTGGCCGGGCTCGACGTCGCCCAGCCCTGGCCCGACGGGGCCGACACCCCGCGCGGCAAGACCAACCCGCGCGACCGGGTCCACCTGCCCGCGGGCTGGCTGGACGACCCCTACGAGATGGCGGTCCCCTGCGCCGACGCGGAGACCGACACCTCGGGCGGCTGACCGCCCGCCCGCCTTCCCCGGGTCCGCCCGGCTCCGTCCCGGCCTCCCGGTCCGTGGTTCCGGGTTCGCCCGGCTCCGTTTCCGCCTCCCCGCTCGCGCCCGCGCGACCGTCCGGCTCGCCGCACGAAGCCGCCGCACGAAGCCGCCGGCCGAAGGCCGTCACCGCGTGCGGCGGACGGAGGAAGTGATCATAATGTGATCTTCCCTTGACTGGCCGCCGTCGGCTCCCCGGGTATCCACTGTCAGTGACCCGGCGGCTCACGGCTGGAGACGGCGTTTGACGGAGACCACGCCCACGGACACCGGCACGACCGACGACCTGATCGCCGAGTTCGCGGAGCTCGACGCCGAGCGGCCCGCCCGGCGCCTGACCGGCCGATTGGCCGCGGCCGTCACGGTCGTCGCGCTCTGCCTGTCGCTCTACGCGCTGTACCAGGTGTTCCGTCCCGGGCAGGTCCTGCCGTACCGGATGCTCCTCCTCGCGGTCGCGCTGCCGCTGACCTTCGTCTGCTACCGGCCGGGGCGGCGCGGCGGGGCCCGCCCGGGGATCGCCGACTGGACGCTCGCCGCGCTGTCGCTCGCCGCCTGCCTCTACCCGCTGGTCGTGTTCGACGGGTTCATCCGGCGGGCCGCCGACCCCACGAGCCTCGACGTGGCGGTGGGCGCGGTCGTCGTGCTGCTGGTGCTGGAGGCGTGCCGGCGCACCGTCGGCTGGATCCTGCCGGTCGTCTGCCTGCTCTTCCTGGCCTACGCCTACTACGGCGGCTACCTGCCCATCGACTGGGTCGTCGGGCACCGCGGCTACGACATCGACCGGATCATCGTCGCCTCCGTGATGGGCACCGACGGCGTGTACGGCGTGCCGCTGGACGTGGCGGCCACCTACATCATCCTGTTCACGATCTACGGGGCCGTCCTCGACCACTCCGGCGCGGGAAGGTTCTTCGTGGACGTCTCCCTGGCGGCCTTCCGCCGCTCCCGCTCGGCGCCGGGCCGTACGGTCACCCTCGCCGGGTTCCTGCTCGGCACGGTCAGCGGCTCGGGCGTCGCGACGACGGTGAGCGTGGGCAGCGTCGCCTGGCCGATCCTGCGCCGGGCGGGCTACCCGCCGGAGCAGGGCGGGGGAGTGCTCGCCGCGGCGGGCATCGGCGCGATCCTGTCGCCGCCCACGCTGGGCGCGGCGGCGTTCATCATCGCCGAGTACCTGCGGGTGAGCTACCTGACCGTGCTGGTCTACGCGACGATCCCCACGCTCCTGTACTACCTCGGCATCTTCCTGGCCATCGAGATCGACGCCCGCAGGTACGGCACGCGGACGGTCGAGGTGGACGCGCCCCGGCTGTGGCCGCTGCTGCGCCGCTTCGGCTACCACTTCAGCTCGCTGTTCGTGATCGTCGTGCTGATGGCGCTGGGCCAGTCGCCGTTCCGCGCCGTCGTCTACGCCACCCTGCTGGCGTTCGCGCTGTCGTTCCTGGACCGCGAGCACCGGCTGACCCCGCGCCGGGCGGCCGACGCGCTGGCCGCGGGCACCACGGGGGTGCTGCCGGTCGCGGCCACCTGCGCCGCGGCCGGGCTGATCGTCGCCGTCGTCACCCTGACCGGACTGGGCCTCAAGGCCGGCTCGCTGATCGTCGGCGCCTCCGGCGGGCAGCTCCTCCTCACCGCGCTGCTGTGCGCGCTGGCGGTGCTGATCCTGGGTCTGGCCGTGCCGGTGACCGCGTCGTTCGTCATCGCGGCGGTGATCATCGGGCCCGCGCTGACCGGCCTCGGGGTCACCCCGGCCGAGGCGTACATGTTCATCTTCTACTACGCGGTGCTGTCGGAGGTCAGCCCGCCCACGGCGCTGTCGGCCTTCGCGGCCTCGGCGATCACCGGCGGCAACGCGCACCGGACCATGCTGGCCACCTGGAAGTACACGCTTCCGGCGTTCCTGGTGCCGTTCGCGTTCGTGCTGACCCCGGCGGGCTCGGCGCTGCTCGCCCAGGGCGGAGCAGGGGAGATCCTGGCCGCCGCGGCGGTCTCGGCGCTCGCCGTGGCCGCGCTGGCCGCCGCCACCGGCGGCTGGCTGGCCGGTCCCGCCGGGCCGGTCGAACGGGCGCTGTGCGGGGTGGCCGCGGTCCTGCTGCTGTTCCTGTCGCCTCTCCCGGCCCTGGCCGGGGCGGGCGTCCTCGCTCTCGCCATCGCACTGCATCTCGTCACACGAGCACGGGAGAGACGATCATGACATTCAAACGGGTGGCGGCCGTGCTGGCCGCCGGGACGCTGGCGCTGACGCTCGGCGGCTGCGGCGGCGACCGGTCGGCCGAGCGGGGGACGGGCGGGACCGCCGCCCAGGGCGGGCGGCTGTCGATCGCCACCGGCAACACCACCGGCGTCTACTACGTCCTGGGCGGCGGACTGGCCGACCAGATCGGCAAGAACCTCCCCGGCTACCAGGCGACGGCCGAGGCGACCGGCGCCTCGGTGGAGAACATCCAGCGGGTGGTCAAGGGTGACTCCGACATCGCCTTCAGCCTCGCCGACTCGGCCGCCGACGCGGTGGCGGGCAAGGGGGCGTTCACCTCCCCCCAGCCGATCCGCGCGCTCGCCCGCCTGTACGACAACTACACGCAGGTCGTGGCCACCACCGACTCCGGGGTGAAGTCCGTCGCCGACCTCAAGGGCAAGCGGGTCTCCACCGGATCGCCCAACTCCGGCACCGAGGTCATCGCGTTGCGCATGCTCAAGGCGGCGGGCCTCGATCCCGAGGCGGACGTCACCCGCCAGTCGCTGGGCCTGCCCGAGAGCGTGCAGGGCATCAAGGACGGCACCCTCGACGCCCTGGTCTGGTCCGGCGGGCTGCCCACCCCCGGCATCACCGACCTGCTGACCAGCATGAAGGGCGAGGTCGCCTTCGTTCCGCTGGACTCCGTGCTGGAGCCGATGCGGGCCGAGCACGGCCCGGTCTACGCCGCGGGCACCATCGCCAAGGACGTCTACGCCACCCCGTCCGACGTGTCCACGATCGTCGTGCCGAACCTCCTCGTGGTGAACGAGAAGATGGACGCCAAGCTGGCGGGAGACCTGGCCAGGCTGCTGTTCGACCACAAGGCCGACCTGGAGAGGGTCCACCCGGCCGCCAAGGCCATCACCCGGGAGAACGCCCCGAAGACCGACCCCGTGCCGCTGCACGACGGCGCGAAGAAGTACTACGGCTGACCGGTCCACGGTACGGCGGCCCGCCCGGCCCGGCAGCGCGGCCCGCGCCCCCGCGCGGCGGCGGGCCGTACCCCGGACGGCGGCGCGTCAGCGCGATCGGGCCAGGTCGCGGCGCAGCTCCTCCGCGGTGACGGAGCCGGTCGCCTCCAGCAGCGCCCGGGGCGTGCCCTCGAACACGACGGCGCCGCCCTGGTCGCCGCCGCCGGGCCCGAGGTCGACGACCCAGTCGGCACTCTTGACCACGTCGAGGTCGTGCTCGATGACGATGACGGTGTTGCCCGCGTCCACCAGCCCGTCGACGATTCCGATCAGCCGGTCCACGTCCGCCATGTGCAGGCCGGTGGTGGGCTCGTCCATCACGTAGACGCCGCCGCTCCTGCTGAGCTCCCCGGCGAGCTTGATCCGCTGGCACTCGCCGCCGGACAGGGTGCTGAGCGGCCGGCCGAGCGTGAGGTGGCCCAGCCCGACCTCCTCGACCGAGCGCAGCACCCGCCGCGGCTTCGGCTCGGTGAGAAACCCCGCGGCCTCGCTCACCGTCATCTCCAGCACGTCCGAGATCGACCTGCCGCGCAGGGTGTGCCGCAGCACCTCCTCCTGGAAGCGCCGCCCGTGGCAGGTCTCGCACACCGACGTGATGCCGTCCATGAACGCCAGGTCGACGTGGACGACGCCGAGGCCCCGGCACGCCGGGCAGGCGCCTTCGGAGTTGAAGCTGAACAGCGCCGGGTTCACCCCGTTCGCGGCGGCGAACAGCCTGCGGATCTCGGTCATCAGGCCGGTGTAGGTGGCCGGGGTGGAGCGGACCGACGTGCCGACCGCGGACTGGTCGACGACCACCGCCTTCGGGTACGCGGTCAGGAACGCCTCGTTGACCAGGCTGCTCTTGCCGGACCCGGCGACGCCGGTGACGACGGTGAGCACCCCGGTGGGGAAGGAGACGGTGACGTCCCTCAGGTTGTTCACGTTCGCGCCGGTGACGGTCAGCTCGCCGGTCGGCGCGCGGAACCTCTCCTTGAGCGGCCGGACGCGGCGCAGGTGCCGTCCGGTGATGGTGTCCGCCTCGCGCAGGCCCGTGACGCCGCCCTCGTAGACGATCTCGCCGCCGTGCGTCCCCGCGCGCGGGCCGACGTCCACCACGTGGTCGGCGATCTCGATGACGTCGCGGTCGTGCTCCACGACGAGGACGGTGTTGCCCTTGTCCCGCAGCGCGCGCAGCAGCGCGCTCATGTTCGCCACGTCGCGCGGGTGCAGCCCGATGGTGGGCTCGTCGAAGACGTACGTCATGTCGGTGAGGCTGCTGCCGAGGTGCTTGACCATCTTGATCCGCTGCGATTCCCCGCCGGAGAGGGTCGCGGTGGGCCGGTCCAGGGTGAGGTAGCCCAGGCCGATGCCGGCCATGTGCCGCAGCCGGTCCAGGAGGGGCGGGACCACCGCCGCGGCGACGGGGCCGTCGATCCTCTCGATGACCTCGGCGAGGTGGCGGACCTCCATCGCGGACAGCTCGGCGATGTTGCGGCCGTCGATCCGGCAGGCCAGCGCCGCCGGGTTGAGCCGGGCGCCCCGGCACGCCGGGCATGGCTGGGAGGAGGTGAACGTCATCACCTCCTCCCGCCTGGAGGTCTGCTCCCCGTCCCGGTTGACGTAGAGGCGGTCGAACTTGACGACCAGTCCCTCGAACTTCTGCGAGGCCGTGCCGCTCCGCATCTCCATGGAGACCGTCGTCCCGCCGCCGTACAGGAACCGGTCCCACTCCTCGGGGGTGTAGCCGGTCAGCGGCCTGTCGTTGTCGAACAGGCCGGAGGCGGTGTAGGTCTTCCAGTACCAGGTGCCGACCCCGAAACCCGGCAGCAGGATCGCGCCCTCGTTGAGGGACCTCGTCCGGTCCAGCGCCCGGTCGAGGTCCAGCGCCACCTTCCGGCCGACGCCCTCGCACTCCGGGCACATCCCGGCCGGGTCGTTGAAGGAGAACGCGTTGGAGTGGCCCGCGGGCGGCGTGCCGATCCGGGAGTACAGCAGGCGCAGCAGGGGGTGGATGTCGGTGACCGTTCCGACGGTGGAGCGGGAGTTGCCGCCGATGCGCTGCTGGCCGATGACGACGGCGGCCGACAGGCCCTCGATGTGGTCGGCGTCCGGCCTGCCGTACTTCGGCAGGCGGTTGCGGACGAACGCGGGGAAGGTCTCGTTGAGCTGCCGCTGCGACTCCGCGGCGATCGTGCCGAACACGAGAGACGACTTGCCCGACCCCGAGACGCCGGTGAAGACCGTGATCCGCTGCTTCGGGATCTTCAGGGAGACGTTTCGCAGGTTGTTCTGCCGGGCGCCGGTTATCTCGATGTGACTCATGTGGACGACGCTACGAGGGGTCGCGGTCAGATTCCGGCCGCGATCGGTGGGATCGTGGAGGCATGAGCGACACCACGGGACGGACGCTCCGGCTGCTGTCACTGCTCCAGGCGCACCGGGAGTGGCCCGGGGCCGAGCTCGCCGGGCGGCTCGGGATCAGCCCGCGCACACTGCGCCGCGACGTGGACCGGCTGCGGGAGCTGGGGTATCCGGTCCGCTCCGTCAGCGGTCCCGCCGGGGGATACCGGCTGGAGGCCGGGACCGCGATGCCGCCGCTGCTGCTCGACGACGAGGAGGCGGTGGCCATCGCGGTGGGTCTGCGGACCGCGGCGGCCGGTACGGTGGCCGGGATCGAGGAGACCTCGGCCCGCGCCCTGGCCAAGCTGGAGCAGGTGCTGCCCTCCCGGCTGCGCCGCCGGGTCAGCACCCTGCACACCCAGACCGTGGCGCTGCCCGGCGCGCTGCCCCGTCCCTGGCCGACCGTCGACGCCGAGACCCTCGCCGTCCTGGCGCAGGCCGCCCGGGACCGCGAGCGCCTGCGCTTCGGCTACCGGGGCCGCGACGGCGCCGAGAGCGCCCGGCTGGCCGAGCCGTACCGGCTGGTGTCCACCGGACGGCGCTGGTACCTCGTCGCCTGGGACGCCGGGCGGGAGGACTGGCGGACCTTCCGGGTGGACCGGATGAGCGGCGCGCGGGCGGTCGGCGTCCGCTTCGCCCCGCGGGAGCCGCCCGAAGGTTACGTCGAGCGTTCCGTCGTCGCGCCGATCAGCCGCCACCGGGCGGTGGTCACCCTGTACGCGCCCCTGGCCGTCGCCGCCGAGCGGATATGGCCCTCCGAGCACGTGCGGCTGGAGGCGATCGACGAGCACAGCTGCCTGCTGCGCACCGGGGGCGACTCACTGGAGTGGCTGGCCCTGGTCATCGGCCTGCTGGACCTGGACTTCACCGTCCACGAGCCGCCCGAGCTCATCGGCCGGATGCGGCGGCTGGCCGACCGGCTGCGCGCCCCCGCCGGGTCCGTCGGGGGCGGGTCCGGCGGGGACGGGTCCGGCGGGCCGGGTCCTGCGGAGGCGGGGACGCCCCCGCAGGGCCCGGCCGGGGTGCGAGCCTCCGCGGAGGAGGCGTGACCGGCCGGCCGTACGGCGGAGCCGCCGGACGCCGCTCAGGGCTCGACCGAGCCGCCGGTGCGCCAGTAGACGTTGTTCTCCCTGCCCAGCATCCCCTCGTCGACCAGGTAGCGGCGCAGCGCCGCGAAGTCGTCGTGGAAGGCGCGCAGCGCGACGTCCACCTCCTTCTCCGGGTAGCGGACCCCCGGCTCGAAGACCTGGGCGATGTAGTCGAGCACGATGATCTGCTTGTCGCGCTTGGTGGGGATCGCCCGCAGCCGCCCGTCCACCAGGAACGACCGCAGCACCTTCTCCTCGGGGGAGGACGGCTCGGCGGGCCTGGCCGTGGTGTGCAGCAGCTCGCGGAACCGCTCCCTGCGCACCGTCCACCGGCCGTCGTCGTCCCGTACGGCCAGGCCCCCGCGTTCCAGCCGGTCCAGCGCCCGGCGTAACGCCTCCTTGCCGAGTCCCGAATCCTCGGGTTCGCCGTTCAGCGTCAGCGCCGCCAGCGTCCGCAGCGTGTCCTCCTGGTAGAGCAGGCCGAGCACCTGCCTGATCGCGTCGTCACTCATGCCCCTATTCTCTCGGCCCCGCCGGGTGTTTCCGGCCGCCCGGGAACGGCCGGAGGACCCACGCGGAGGACCGGGACCGG
Organism: Streptosporangium sp. NPDC048047; assembly: GCF_040653115.1. Lineage (NCBI taxonomy): Bacteria > Bacillati > Actinomycetota > Actinomycetes > Streptosporangiales > Streptosporangiaceae > Streptosporangium > Streptosporangium sp. NPDC048047. The sequence goes on from NZ_JBEZNH010000013.1 coordinate 71,654, forward strand.
CCACCGGAGACGATCAGGGCCGGGTCAGAGCCGGTTGAGGCCGGTGACGTGGACGACGGCGCGGCCCTCCTCGTCGGAGGCGGCGAGGTCCACCTGGGCGTCGATGCCCCAGTCGCCGTCGCCCGCCGGGTCGGCGATGACCTGGCGGACCCGCCACAGCTCCTTCTCCTCCTCGATGCGCAGCAGCGCCGGGCCGCGGGCGTCGGGGCCGGTGCCGACCTCCTCGTGGTCGTCGTAGTAGGCGTCGAGGGCGGCCGGCCAGTCGACGTCGGGGGCGAGCTCGGCCAGCTCCTCCTCCTTCTCCAGGGCGACCAGCTCGACCAGGCGGAACATCGCGTTGCGGACCAGCACCCGGAACGCGCGCGGGTTGGCGGTGACCGGCCGCGGCTTCGTCTCGATCTCCTGCTCCGCGCCCTCCTCGGTGGTGGGGTTGGCCAGCTTCTCCCACTCGTCGATCAGGCTGGAGTCGACCTGGCGGACCAGCTCGCCCAGCCACTCGATGAGGTCGACGAGGTCCTCGGTCTTGAGGTGCTCGGGGATGGTCCGTGACAGCGTGCGGTAGGCGTCGGCGAGGTAGCGCAGGATCGTGCCCTCGGAGCGGGACAGGTCGTAGAACTGCACGTAGTCGGAGAAGGTCATCGCCCGCTCGTACATGTCGCGCACGACGCTCTTCGGGCTGACCGTGTAGTCGCCGACCCAGGGGTGGCCCCGGCGGTAGGTCTCGTAGGCGCCCAGCAGCTCGTCGGCCAGCGGCATCGGGTGGGTGATCTCGGCGAGCAGCTCCATCCGCTCCTCGTACTCGATGCCGTCGGCCTTCATCTGCGCCACGGCCTCGCCGCGGGCCTTGTTGAGCTGCGCCGACAGGATCTGGCGGGGGTCGTCGAGGATGGACTCGATGACCGAGACCGCCTCCAGCGCGTAGGTCGGCGACTCGAAATCCAGCAGGTCGAGGGCGGCCAGCGCGAAGGTGGACAGCGCCTGGTTCAGCGCGAAGTCCTCCTGCAGGTCGACGGTCAGACGCGCCCGGCGGCCCTGCTCGTCGGGCTCGGCGAACTGCTCGACCACGCCGCCGGCCAGCAGCGACCGGTAGATCGCGATGGCCTGGCTGATGTGCCGCCGCTGCCACCTGCGGTCCTCGTGGTTGTCGGTGAGCAGGTGCTTCATCGCCGCGAAGCAGTCGCCGGGGCGGTTGATCACCGCGAGCAGCATCGCGTTGGTGACCTTGAAACGGGAGCCGAGCGGCTCCGGCTCGGCCTGCTGGAGCTTCTCGAACGTCTCCTCGCTCCAGCCGACGAAGCCCTCCGGCGGCTTCTTGCGGGCGTAGCCGCGCCGCCTCTTCGGGTCGTCGCCGATCTTGGCCAGCGCCTTCTCGTTCTCGATGACGTGCTCGGGGGCCTGGCAGACGACGTAGCCGATCGTGTCGAAGCCCGCCCTGCCGGCTCGTCCGGCGATCTGGTGGAACTCCCGGGCGCGCAGCCGGCGCACCTTCGTGCCGTCGTACTTGCTCAGCGCGGTGAACAGCACGGTCCTGATCGGCACGTTGACGCCGACGCCGAGGGTGTCGGTGCCGCAGATGACCTTCAGCATGCCCGCCTGGGCGAGCCGCTCCACCAGCCGGCGGTACTTCGGCAGCATCCCGGCGTGGTGGACGCCGATGCCGTGCCGTACCAGGCGGGACAGGGCGCGGCCGAAGCGGGTGGTGAAGCGGAAGTTGCCGATCAGCGCGGCGATGGCCTCCTTCTCGGCCTTGGAGCACATGTTGATGCTCATCAGCGCCTGCGCCCGCTCCATGGCCGAGGCCTGGGTGAAGTGGACGACGTAGACCGGGGCCTGGCCGGTCGCGAGCATCTCCTCCAGCGTCTCGTGCAGGGGGGTGAGGCGGTAGGAGTACACCAGCGGGACCGGCCGCTCGGCGTTCTTGACGACCGCGGTGGGCCTGCCGGTGCGCCGGGTGAGGTCCTCCTCGAACATGCTGACGTCGCCCAGCGTCGCCGACATCAGGATGAACTGCACGTGCGGCAGCTCCAGCAGCGGCACCTGCCAGGCCCAGCCCCGGTCGGGCTCGGCGTAGAAGTGGAACTCGTCCATCACGACCTGGCCGATGTCGGCCGCCGCGCCGTCGCGCAGCGCGACGTTGGCGAGGATCTCCGCGGTGCAGCAGATGATCGGCGCGCCCGGGTTGACGCTCGCGTCGCCGGTCATCATGCCGACGTTCTCGGTGCCGAACACCGCGCACAGGTCGAAGAACTTCTCCGACACCAGCGCCTTGATCGGCGCGGTGTAGAAGGTGCGCACGTCCCGGGTGAGGGCGGTGAAGTGGGCGCCGGCCGCCACCAGGCTCTTGCCCGACCCGGTGGGCGTGGCCAGGATCAGGTTGTTCCCGGAGACGACCTCGATCAGCGCCTCCTCCTGGGCGGGATAGAGGGTGAGCCCCCGCTCGGAGTTCCACGCGACGAACGCGTCGAAGATGGTGTCGGGGTCGGCGTCGATCTCTTCTGGCAGGCGATCTACAAGGCTCACGGTTCAATACTGCCGAAGAACCGGCGGTGGTCGGACCAGCGGGGGGCGGATCGGGTCACGTTTCGGCGGGAACGCCGGCCGTACGGGCCCCGCGGATCACCGCCGGGTCCCGGGGGCGGGCACCGCGTTCCGCCGGGCGGGCCCGGCCGTACGGCCGAGCAGCAGCGCCGAGAGCAGCAGCCCCGCGCCGGCCAGCGGCGCCGGTCCCGGCACGAAGCCGAACGCGGTGAACAGGAGCAGGCCCGCGGCGGCCAGCCCCGCCGCCACCGCGATCCGGACCGTCCCCCCGGTGTACGGCGCGGCCGGCCGGGGCATCTCGAACCGGGAGAAGGCGCGCAGCAGCGGCCACAGCGCCAGGACGAGCAGCAGCAGCCAGTGGGGCCAGCCCGCCAGCCAGGCCGGGCCGCCCGGCTCCGGGGTGGAGATCCCCAGGCCCACCACGACCATCGCCGTGACGACGCACAGGGCGCTCATGTGCCACAGGTAGACCGTCATCATCCGCGGGCCGGTCCAGGCGAGCACCCTGGACACCGCGGGGAGGCGGGCGAACGCCATCGCGCAGGGACGCAGGGCCAGGGCCAGCCCGATCTGCCCGGCGCCCACCGCCAGCAGCGCGAGGGTGGGCGGCGCCATGTTGGAGACCGCCGCGCCCGGCATCCCGATCATGCTGCCGGGGTAGGGGCCGGCGGCCACCAGTGCCGCGGCCGCGCCGTACCCGGCCAGGGCGATCAGCCAGGGGCGGCGCGGGCGGCCCGTGGCGTACCGCAGGCCGAGCTGGTGGATCGCCGGCCAGACGAACGCGATGTTGAGGTACCCGGCCGCCTCCAGGCCGCCGGCGAAGCGCACGAGGTCCACCACGACGGCCCCCGCCGCCATCGCCGCGGGCACCCGGAGCCCGTACGCCGCGTCCAGCCTGACCAGCAGCGGGGTCAGCGCCACCACGGCCACGTACACCGCCAGGAACCACAGCAGCTGCCCGGCCAGCCGCGCGGCCGTCAGCACCGGCTGCTCCGGCAGGCCCATCGCGAGCAGCAGGTGCGGCAGCGGCAGCCAGACCGCGGCCAGCGGCACCACCGGCAGGACCAGGCGGCGCAGCCGGGCGGCGACCCAGGCGGGGGCCGGAAGACCGCGCCGCGCCGCGCGGCCGAAGGAGATCGCACCGGCCGCGCCCCCGGCGAAGAAGATCAGCGGCATCACCTGGCTGACCCACGTGACCAGCCACATGTTCCCGGCCGCGAGCGCGTTGCCGGTGGCGATCCTGCCGTCGCCGAAGGACAGCACCGGCATGCTCCAGTGCTGCAGCACCACCAGCGCCATGCCGAGCAGGCGCAGCACGTCGACGAACAGGTCGCGGCCGGGCTCCGCGCCGGGCGCGGGCCGGCCGGACGCCGTGCGCTGGGGCGGCACGGAACCGGGCGCGGGACGACCGGCCGGCGCGGTCGCCGGCGCCGTCACCGGGGCGGTCCGCGGCGCCGTACGGCCCGCGGGGAGGGGGATCACGGCGGTCAAGGGAGGGCCTCGATTCCTCGAAAAGGGGATGTCCCGACCCTCCCGCGCGGCCCCCGCCCGGCGCAGTGACGCCCGCAGCAGTCTTCGGGTGCGGGCCGCCTCCGCACCCGGGGTAGGGCAGGCCCCACCCCCGCACACCTGCACACCGGCTCGATCGGCGATGTCCCCGCACCTACCGTTGGCCCTATGAGACCGCTCCTGCGCCGGGCCGGCGCCGACACCCGCTACCTGCTCGCCGGCTTCCCCATTTCGATCGTCTTCTTCTCCCTCATGGTCGCGGGCTTCGCCGCGGGGGTGGGCACCGCGGTGGTGTGGATCGGCGTGCCGATCCTCGCCACGACGCTGCTGGCGGCGCGCGGGCTGGCCGACACCGAGCGGAGGATGCTGCCGGAGGTGCTCGGCCGCCCGCTGGCCCGGCCCCGCTACCGGCCCGCCCCGGAGGGCGCCGGGCGGCTGCGCCGGATCGTCAACCCGCTGACCAGCGGGCAGTCATGGCTGGATCTGCTCTACGGCATCGTGTCCTTCCCCGTCGCGATCGTGACCTTCGTCTTCACCGTGACCTGGTGGGCCGGCACGATCACCGGGCTCACCTACCCGATCTACGGGTGGATCCTCGCCGTCATCCCGGGCAATCATGGGCTGCCCGAGCTGCTCGGGCTGGGCGACGCCGTCTGGGTGGAGGTGGCGTTCAACACCGGCATCGGCGTGCTGTTCGCCCTCACCCTGCCGCTCGTCCTGCGCGGCTGCGCACTGGTCCGGGCCGGGCTGGGCCGGGCGATGCTGGTCAGCGTCGCCGAACTGCACGAGCGCATCGACGACCTGGCCGAGGGGCGGGCCGCGGCGGTGTCGGCGGAGGCCAACGCCCTGCGGCGGCTGGAGCGCGACATCCACGACGGGCCGCAGCAGCGCCTGGTCTCCCTGGCCATGGACCTGTCCCGGGCGCAGCGCCAGATCAAGCGCGACCCCCAGGCGGTCGAGCAGATGCTCGGCCAGGCCATCACCTCCACCCGCGAGACCCTCGACGAGCTGCGCGCCCTGTCGCGCGGCATCGCGCCGCCGATCCTCACCGACCGGGGCCTGGCCCCGGCGCTGGCGGCGCTGGCCGGCCGTTGCACGATCCCCGTCGAGCTGGACGTCCAGGTGACCGGGCGCTTCGCCGCCGCCATCGAGAACACCGTCTACTTCGTGGTCGCCGAGTCCCTGGCCAACGCCGCCAAGCACAGCCACGCCACGGTGTGCTCGGTCACGCTGGCGCGGACCGGCGGCGTCCTGATGCTCACGATCGGGGATGATGGGGTCGGCGGCGCGCACGTCGCCAAGGGACACGGCCTGTCCGGCCTCGCCGACCGCCTGAGGGCGGTGGACGGGGAACTGACGGTGGACTCACCGGTGGGCGGGCCGACGGTGATCGTGGCGGAGGTTCCGTGCGGGTAGTGGTGGCCGATGACGCCGTGCTCATCAGGGAGGGCCTGATCCGGCTGCTGGAGGAGTTCGGCTGCGAGGTCGTCGCCGCGGTGGGGGACGGCGACGCCCTCGTGCGGGCCGTCGTCGAGCACCGGCCGGACGTCTCGGTGGTGGACGTGCGGATGCCGCCCGGCTTCACCGATGAGGGGCTGCGGGCGGCGGTCGAGGCCCGCCGCCGGGTGCCCGGCGCGCCGGTGCTGATCCTGTCGCAGTACGTCGAGGTGTCCTACGCCGACGACCTGCTCGCCGACGCCAGGGGAGCGGTGGGATACCTGCTCAAGGACCGCGTCGTGGACGTGGACGACTTCATGGGCGGCCTGCGCGCGGTGGCGTCCGGCGGGACGGTCTTCGACCCGCAGGTGGTGTCCCAGCTGATGGTACGGCGCCGCCGCGACGACCCGCTCGGCTCCCTCACCCCCCGCGAGCGCGAGGTGCTGTCCCTGATGGCGGAGGGGAGATCCAACCCCGCCATCGGACGGCACCTCGTGATCAGCGAGGGGGCGGTGGAGAAGCACATCCGCAACATCTTCGCCAAGCTCGGCCTGTACGCCGAGGACGGCGACCAGCACCGCCGCGTCCTGGCGGTGCTGGCCTATCTGCGTTCCTGACGTCAGGCCGGCACGTAGAACGGCTCCAGGTAGCCGTTGGCGACCAGCCAGCTCACCGGCAGCTCCGCCGGGACCTGCGGCGCCTCGGGGATGTACTTGCTGAGCAGGTGGTACTGGACGCCTCCGCCCCGCAGCTGGAACGCCGGGGCCGCCGGGCCCGCGTCGACCCGGAACGACTTCAGCACGGTGTAGGCGTGGTAGCTGCACGGGAACTCCGGCGCCGCCGGGAAGGTGTTGAGGTTGCTCGGGGGCAGGGCGCGCCCGACGTAGGAGCCGCCGAAGGGCGCGAGGAACGAGCCGCCCTCGCCGCCGAAGCGGTCGAGCTTCCGGCCCACGGGCAGCGTCACGGTCGTGACCAGCGGCCTGCCGTTGGGCCAGCCGCCGGAGGTGGCGAAGCCGAAGTACGGCGGGTAGCGGTAGAACCCGGTCGTCTCGTCCTGGTAGCGGTAGAGGAACTTCCACGGCGGCAGTCCGCCCAGCGGGGTGTAGCCGCGCAAGATGCTGCCGAGCAGCCCCCTCCTGGGCAGGTACACCGGCCCCAGCTCCGGCTTGTCGGCGATGTACGGCGGGCCGCAGAGCTGCCGCGGCTGCGGGCCCGGCGGCGGGCCGGGCGGCGGGCCGGGCCTGACGCCGGGTTTGGCGCCGGGCGGCGGTACGGGCCAGGTCCCGGTGCCGGCGGCGTTCGCGCCGGCGACGGCCGGTGGGGCCTGGACGGCATCCGTCCGCGGCGCCGGCACGGTCACCGGCGCCCGGTCCGCCCGCGGCGCGGCCGCCTCGGCCGGGGCGCCGGGCGGGACGGCCGGGACCGAGGCCGGGGACATGGTGTCCGTGGCCGGTCCGGAGCGCGGAGCCGCGACCGGGTCCGCGCACGGGACGCCGGGGGCCGAAGCGGCCGTCCCGCCCGCCGGCCGGCCGGCCGCGGGCAGACAGTACGCCCCGCCGGGCGCGGGAGCCGCGCCCGAATGGGTGTCGTCCTGTGCCGCCGCGGCGGCGCCGGACACCGTGGCGAAGGCGCCCATGGTGCTCAGGGCGGCTGCCAGCAGCGCGCGTCGTGGTGAGTACCGCACGATTCCTCCCGAGGAATTAGCGCATGGCTGAATGGCGGCTTCGCGCCGCATCAGCGGATGAGCGGGGAAGGCGCGCGGAATACGGCCGTTCTCCCGTGACTTTTCCCGGGCCGGACCGTCCGGAGGCGGCGGCCTCTGCGCCCGCCGCCGTCCGTTCCGGACGGACGGCCGATCCGGGGCTTACCCGGCTATTCGTCAGGGGCAGTGCGTGAGAGTTAATCTAATGACAAAAGTGAGACGACATAAAGGGCTTCCGCTTGTATCGCTAATCAGTTTCCTAAAAAGCCCTGGAAGCTATTAATGGCTATACATCCCTTTTTCGGAACAGGGGGGTTCCCTCCCAGAGCGCGGCGGCGGCCTCGGCGCACGCCACGTCCTGGGCGACGGTGCCTCCGCTGACGCCGACCGCCCCGGCCACCCGCCGCTCCTCGCCGGGGTGGCGCAGCGGCACGCCGCCGCCGAAGCAGACGTACCTGTCCCCGGGGAGGCCGTACAGCTCCCCGCCGGGCCGGACCAGGCGTGCCAGGTCGGCGGTGGTCATCCGGTGGGCCACCGCGGTGTACGCCTTGCCCGGGGCCAGCGTCACCCCGGCGATCTCCGCCCCGTCCATGCGCTGGAAGGCCACCAGGTGGCCGCCCGCGTCCACCACGGCCACCGAGACGAGGGCGCCCTCACGCCCCGCCTGCCGAACCGACGCCTCACACATCCGCAGCGCGAGTTCGATGTTCACCGGGCTCCTTCGGCCGTGGCACCCTTTTGCGGGACAATTCGGTTTGTATCCGCCACCGCCCGGCGGTGCAAGATCCCATACGGGATCCGAAGCCTTCGCCGCGCGGCTCCCGCGCACCGCCAGGTCCTGTTTCGTGGATCTTCGCCGTGGCGAGGGGCCGCCTGGGCGACCGCGGTAGGCGAAAGATCCACAGAACAGGACCTACGGAGGATCCATGCACGACGGCCGCCCGCCGTACCCGGACCGGCCGGAGCGGGTCCACGACCTGTCGGCCGGCGACGGTGCGCTGGCCGCCGCGCACCGGGCCGCCCGCGAGGCGGCGCGGCTCCACGGGATGCCCCGCGCCGGGGTCACGCTGATCAACGTGTCGGAGAACGCCACCTTCCGGCTGGACGACCCGGACACCGGGGAGCGGTCGATCCTGCGGGTGCACCGCTCCGGCTACCACTCCGTCGCGGCGATCCGCTCCGAGCTGGCCTGGCTGGAGGCGCTCCGCGAGGAGGCGGGGGTCCGCACCCCCCGGGTGCTGCCCGCCCCCGACGGCTCCCGGGTGCTGACCGTCCCCGGCGCGCCGCCCCGCGCCTGCGTGCGGTTCGAGTTCCTGCCCGGCGCCGAGCCGCCGCGGGACCGCCTGGTGGCCGGGTTCGGGCGGCTCGGCGCGGTCACCGCGCGGATGCACCGGCACGCGCGCGCCTGGCGGCGCCCGGCGGGCTTCACCCGCTTCCACTGGGACCACGCCGCCGCGCTGGGCGCCGGGTCGCGCTGGGGCCGCTGGCAGGACGGACCCGGCGTGGACGCCGAGGCGCGCGCCGTGCTGGGGCGGCTCGACGCGGAGCTGCGCCGCAGGCTGCGCCGGTTCGGCCGGGGCCCGGACCGCTACGGCCTGATCCACGCCGACCTGCGCCTGGCCAACCTGCTGGTGACCGGCGACGGGCCGCCCAGCGTCATCGACTTCGACGACTGCGGCTTCGGCTGGTACCTGTACGACCTGGCCGCCGCGCTGAGCTTCATCGAGCACGACCCGCTGGTCCCCGAGATGATCGCCTCCTGGCTGCGCGGCTACCGGGACGTGCTGCGCCTGCCGGCCGAGGACGAGGCGGAGGCCTGGACCTTCGTCATGTTCCGCCGCCTGCTGCTGGTCGCCTGGATCGGCACCCACTCCGGCGTGGACATCGCCGCCGAGCTGGGTGCGGGCTACACCCGGGGGACCTGCGAGCTGGCCGAACGCTACCTCGGCGGCACGCTCGCCTGACCGCCGCGGGCCGTCACGGACCGGCCCCACCGCGACGGGCCGGTCCGTGACGGGCTGCGGCCCCTGCCGGGTCGTCAGTCCTCCAGCTCCCGGCGGACGTCCTCGTCGTCCGGCGCCAGTTCGAGGGCGCGCCGCAGGTCGGCGGACGCCTCCCCGGCGCGGCCCGCGGCGCGCAGCGCCATCGCCCGGTTGTACAGCAGCGCGGGATCGTCCCCCGACTCCAGCGCGCGGGTGAAGTCGGCGACCGCGCCCGCGGGGTCGCCGGTCTCGAACGCCAGAGCCCCCCGCCCGGCCCACGCAGCCGCCAGCGACGGCGCCCGCTCCAGGGCGCCGTCGAACGCGGCCCGCGCCCGGTCCGGCCGCCCCCCGGCCGCCTCGACCTGCCCCAGCGCGCACAGCAGGTACGGGTTGCCCGGATCGATCGCGAGCCCGGCCTCGACGTCGGCGCGGGCCCCGCCGTACTCGCCGAGCGCGGCCAGCAGCCCGGCCCGGTTGGCCAGCGCGTCCACGAACCCCGGGTCCAGCTCCAGCGCGTGGTCCAGATCGTCGAGGGCGCCACGGTGGTCGCCGGCGGCGAAGCGGATCTCGGCCCGGTTGTAGTAGGGCTCGGGGAACGGCGGGCCGACCCGCATCGCCGTCTCGTAGTCGGCGACCGCCTCCTCCTCCCGGCCCAGCCGGTGCAGCAGGTTGCCCCGGTCGATGTAGTAGTCGGGGTAGCCGGGGTCGGCCGCGATCACCGCGTCGAGGTCCCTGAGCGCCTCCTCCGGGCGGCCCAGCATCACGGCGAGCTGCGCCCGGTTGGCCAGCAGCACCAGCCGGTGGATCGGGTGCTCGTCCGGCCCCAGGTCGCGCCCGGCCAGTTCGACGGCCTCCTGGACCAGCTCCAGGGCCCTGGCCGGGCGGCCGAGCCGTACCTCCACCAGGGCCCTGCCGTTGAGGTCGAAGCCCAGCTTGAAAGCCCGCTCGCGCGGGTCGGGCAGCAGCGTGGAGATGGCGATCGCCTGGTTGACCCAGGCGAGCGCGGCCTCCGGGTCGCGGCGTGCCGGGTCGTGGTGGCGGACCTTCAGCATCGCGGTGGAGTAGGCGGCGGCGGCGTGGACGGCGGGGGAGACGCTCTCACGCCTGGCCCGGTCGAACAGGGCCTCGGCCTCCTCCTCGCGGTTCAGCGCGCCGAGCGCGGTCGCGGTGCTGTGCAGGAAGCGCCACCAGACCTCCGGCTCGGCGGCCGGGTCGGTCAGCGCCAGCGCGCGGGTTCCCAGTTCGGCCACCGCGTCGTGGCAGCCGGCGTCCAGGCACCATCGGACCGCGAACCGCAGCGCCTCCACCGCCCGGCGCGGGTCGGCGCCGCGCTCGCGGTGGTAGGGGATCGCGCCGAGGCGGGCGCCGACGGTGCCCTCCCGCTCCAACTCGTCGGCGAGGGCGTCGTGCTCGGCGGGGGTGAGGGCCTTCCAGGGATCCCCGGGATCCCCGAGCCCGGTCGGCTCCACGGGTCCGGCGGGCTCGCCGGTCATGACGGTCAGCGATCCCGGGTCGATCCGCCGCCGCAGCACCGCCAGCAGCTCCCGGTCGGTGGGGTCGGCCAGGTGGACGTTCTCCACCACGAGCGTGCGCGGCCCGGTCTCCGCCAGGTGCTCGCGGACGAACTCGGCGAACCCGTTGGCCAGCCGCAGCGTGCGCCGGGGGGCGTGGACCAGGATCCGCTCGGCCCGCGGCAGGTGGGCGGCGAGCGACCGGCGCCTCTCCGGGATCAGCTCGCCCATGTCGGGCGCCATGGCCCGCAGCTCGATGTCGTAGCGGGCGACCAGCTCCGGCCGGGCGGCGGGCACCAGCGCGGCGACGATCGCGCCCCCGGCGGTGTACGGCCCGCGCAGGCGCCGGTCGGCGTCGACGGGGGGCAGGAGCAATGGCGGAAGGGGCGTGTTCTCCGGCGGTGACTGTCCCCGGCTCACCGTTCTCCTCTGCGCGTTCTTCGGGAACCGGCACCCGTCTCTGGGCGCCGGTTCCACGTTTTTTCGGATTTTCCCGGCGTCAGCCTACGTGCTTGGGGCTCGCGGCCCCCGTCAGTGCCACTGTGCCGGGCTTGTGAACAATGATGAGTTTCATTGCGCGGGGCCTTCCTCGATACCAAGAACAAACCGCAAGTATTCGCACTGATCACCAAGGCTGACAAGATCTTTTTCTTATGGTGGCCGGATCAGGACACCCGCTGGACAAAAGGCCCCTGGAAGGTTCCACGGCTCACGGGCGCGGCTGCTGCTGGGTGATGCAGTGGATCCCGCCGCCGAGGGCGAAGATGGGCCGGGCGTCCACGGTCTCGATGGCGCGCCCGGGGAAGAGCCGGGCGAACACCTCCGCCGCCGCGGCGTCACGCGGATCGCCGAACGAGCACAGCAGCGCCAGGCCGTTGGCCAGGTAGTGGTTGATGTAGGAGTAGTCGACCGGCTCGCCGTCCACCTCGCGGGTCTCCGGGGCGGGCAGCTCGACGACCTCCAGCGCCCGGCCCCGGGCGTCGGTCGCCGACCGCAGGACCCGCAGGTTCTCCCGGGTCACCTCGTGGTCGGGGTGGTCCGGGTCGGGCTGGACGTGGCAGAGCACCAGGCCGGGCCGGGCGAAGCAGGCCAGCAGGTCCACGTGCCCGCCGGTGCCGTACCGGCCGTAGTCGGCGGTCAGGCCGCGCGGCAGCCAGATCACCTTCCGCGCGCCGATCCGGTCGCGCAGCTCGGCCTCCACCCGCTCCCTGGTCCAGCCGGGGTTGCGTCTCTCGTCGAGCTGGACGGTCTCGGTGACGATGACCGTGCCCTCCCCGTCGACGTGGATGCCGCCGCCCTCGTTGACCATCTCCGAGCGGAACCGCCGCGCGCCCACGCGCTCCAGTACGGCCGCCGCCACCAGGTCGTCCTTGGCGTGGGCGTGCCATCCCCAGCCGTTGAACGTCCAGTCGACCCCGGCCAGGCCGCCGGCCCCGTCCACCAGGAAGGTCGGGCCGTTGTCGCGCATCCAGCAGTCGTCCAGCGGCTGTTCCATCACCTCGACCTCCGGCGCCAGCCACCGGGCGGCGGAGTCCCGCTCGCCGGGATCGACGACCATCGTGACGGGCTCGTAGCGGACGATCGTGTTGGCCACGGCGGACCAGGCGCGGTGCGCGGCCTCAGGCCCGGCGTCGAGGGTGTAGCCGGGGACCGGCCAGGACATCCAGGTGCGCTCGTGCGGGTGCCACTCCGGCGGCATGAAGAACAACGTGGGGCTCCTTCCAGGGCGGGGACGGGGTCGTGGGATCGCGTGTCCGGACCCTCCCGGACCCTCCCGGACGGGACAGGACGGGACAGGACGGGACAGGGCAGGAGGCCCGGGGGCGGTCAGAGGAAGTACAGGCGGCTCAGCGAGACCGACTCGGCGGGCTCCGAGCGCACCGGGTCGCCGTCGAGGGTGACCAGGCCGGCCGCGTCCACCCGCACCTCGCCCAGGCGCGCGTTGCGCACCAGGTCGGCGGGGCCGATGCCGCGGGTGCCGCGCACGGCGACCCGGCGGCGGCGGGTGGTCATGCGGTCGTCGCCGGCCTCGGCGGCGGCCCGGCTGACGAACGCCACCGACAGGTCGGCGGCGGTCGCGCCGTGCGCGCCGAACTGCGGGCCCAGCACCAGCGGCTCACAGATGTCGGTGGAGGCGTTCGGGTCGCCGGTGACGCCGTAGGCGGGGAAGCCGGCCTTCAGCACGAGCTGCGGCTTGGCGCCGAAGTGGTCCGGCCGCCACAGCACGATGTCGGCCAGCTTGCCCGGCTCCAGCGAGCCGACCTCGTGCGCCAGGCCGTGCGCGATGGCCGGGTTGATCGTCAGCTTGGCGAGGTAGCGCAGCACCCGCTCGTTGTCGTGCCGCTCCGGGGCGCCCAGCTCGGCCTTCATCTTCCCCGCCATGGCGAACGTCCGGTGCACCGTCTCGCCCGCCCGGCCCATGCCCTGGGCGTCGGAGGAGGTGATGCCGATGACCCCGAGGTCGTGCAGCACGTCCTCGGCCCCCATCGTGCCGGCCCGGATCCGGTCCCTGGCCAGCGCGGCGTCCCCGGGCAGCTCGGGCCGCAGGCCGTGCACCGAGACGATCATCCCGTGGTGCTCGGCGACCGCGTCGCGGCCGAAGGGCAGCGTCGGGTTGGTGGAGGAGCCGATGACGTTGGGGACGCCGGCCAGCCGCAGCACGTTCGGCACGTGGCCGCCGCCGCAGCCCTCGATGTGGAAGGCGTGGATCGTGCGCCCCTCCAGCACGGCCAGGGTGTCCTCCACCGACAGGCACTCGTTCAGGCCGTCGGTGTGCAGGGCCACCTGCACGTCGTGCTCCTCGGCGACCCGCAGCGCGGTGTCCAGCGCCCGGGTGTGCGCCCCCATGTCCTCGTGCACCTTGAATCCGCTCGCGCCGCCCTCGGCGAGGGCCTCCACCAGCGGGGCCGCGCCGGAGGACGAGCCGCGCGCCAGGAACCCGATGTTCACCGGCCAGGCGTCGAAGGCGTTGAACGCGTGGCGCAGCGCCCACGGCGAGTTCACCCCGACGCCCCAGACCGGCCCGAACTCCTGGCCGATGATCGTGGTGACGCCGGAGGCCAGGGACGCCTCCATGATGCGCGGGCTGAGCAGGTGCACGTGGGTGTCGATCGCCCCGGCCGTGGCGATCAGCCCCTCGCCGGACACGATCGCGGTGCCGGTGCCGACCACCACGTCCACGCCGTCGAGGGTGTCGGGGTTGCCGGCCCGGCCGATCGCGTGGATCCGCCCCTCCCGGACGCCGATCGAGGCGGTCCGCACGCCCAGGAACGGGTCCAGGATCAGGACGTTGCTGATCACCAGGTCGCAGGTGTCGCGGACCGAGGCGGCCTTCAGATGCAGCCCGTCGCGCGCGGTCTTGGCGAATCCGGCGATGAACTCGTCCCCCGGCCGGTGGGCGTCGTGCTCGACCTCCACCACCAGGCCGGAGTCGCCCAGCCTGACCCGGTCGCCCCTGCGCGGGCCGTACACGCTCACCTGCCGCTCCCCTCGCCCGTTCCCGCCGGTCCGGCCGGCCGGGGACGTACGGAGCCGCCGGCCCCGCCCGCCTCCTCGCCGCCGAGATATCCGCAGGCCCGCGCCTTGTCCATGGCCCGCTCGAAGGCGCCGGGCGCGTCCAGCGGCCCGTCCACCAGCCCGGCGAACCCGATCGCCACCCGCGCGCCGCCGATGGGCGTCAGCCGGACCGTACGGCCCTCGCCCGGATCGAAGCGCACGGTCGAGCCCGCGGGCACGGCCAGGCGCCGCCCGTAGGCCGCCGCCCGGTCGAACCGCAGCCGCGGGTTGACCTCGAAGAAGTGGAAGTGCGAGGTGACGCTGATCGGCACGGTCGCGGTGTTCACCACCTCGACCTCGACGGCGTCCTCCTCCACCGGCGCCTCCCGGGGCGCCTCGATGACCGCGCCGGGGGCCTCGTCCCCGAGGGAGCCGCCGCCGAACGGGTCCGTCACCACGGCCAGCCGGGTGCCGTCGTCGAAGACCGCCTCGACCATCACCTCGGTGACGACGTCGGCCACCCCCGGCAGCACGTCGTCCGGGCCCAGCACGGCGCGGCCCGCCGCGACGGCCTCGGCCAGCCGGGCACCGTCGCGGGCGGCCTCGCAGACCGCGTCGGCGACCAGCGCGGTGGCCTCGGGCACGTTGAGCCGCAGGCCCCTGGCCTTCCTCGCCCGCGCCAGCTCCGCCGCGGTGAACAGCAGGAGCCGGTCGCGTTCCGTCGGTGTCAGCCGCACGCGATCTCCCTTAGAACGGATTTCAAACTTAGAACGGCATTCTAAACAGGTACGGTGATGAGCCATGACTGCGAAGCCGGCGCGCCCCGACGTGCGAGCCCACGTGCTGCGGGCGGCGCTGCAGGCGATCGACGAGGTGGGGCCGGAGCGGCTGCGGGTCCGCGACATCGCCGAGCGGGCCGGCATGAGCAGCGGCCACGTCATGTACTACTTCGGCAGGCGCGACCGGCTGCTCGTCTCGACCCTCCTGCTCAGCGAGGACGAGCTGGCCGAGCGCCGCACGGCCGAGCTCGCGGCCGTCGCCGACCCGCTCGAGGCGGTCCGGCGGCTGGTGGAGCTGTACCTCCCCGGCGGCGCGGGTGACGTCCGCTGGCGGCTGTGGGCCCAGATCGTCGCCCAGCCGCCCCGGGACGAGGAGACGCTGACCCGGATCGCCTCCTTCACCGGCACCTGGGTCCGCGAGCTGGCCGCCCTCGCGGTCCGGGGGGCGGGGGAGGGGGTGTTCCGGCCGCTGGACGATCCGGAGGACTTCGCCGGGCGGATCTGCCGGATCATGGACAGCCTCGCGGGCGACGTGTTGCTCGGGCTGCCCGGCCGCGACGCCGGATGGGCCCACGAGCAGGCCATGCGGGCGATCTCCCGGGAGCTGCTGCCCTGAGCGGGCCTCGAACGTGTGCGGGTCCGCCGCGGCACCGGAACGCGCGGCGGACCCGGATGGGGGCGGAGGGGGAGCCGGCCGTACGGCAGCTTGGGCCGTCCGCCAGGCGGTCACGTACGGACGGCCAGGGGAAGCCGGAGCACGAAGCGCACCCCGCCGGCGGCGAAGTCCTCCGTCCGCAGGGTTCCCTCATGGGCATGCGCGATCTCACGGATGACCGCCAGACCGAGAACGTGGTCATGGCCGGGATCCGGGTGGGTGAACGGTGCGAGGACCCGTCCCCGGCCCGCCTCGGCGCCGCCCGGCCCGTCGTGGGCGATGGACAGTTCGGCATCGGCCCCGTCACGGACGATCTCGATCAGCACGCCGCTTGCGGCATGCCGCTGGGCGTTGTCGAGCAGACATCCGATCGCCAGGGAGAGCCGGCAGGGCACGGCGTTCACGAAGATCCCTCGGGGCAGCCACGCGTGCACCGGCCATCGGCCCGTCCGCCGGAAGAGCTCGACACGGACCAGATCCGCCAGGTTCACGAGTTCGCGGCCGGCCGATCCCTCCACCGGCCGGGTCTGCAGCAGGAGATCGGAGAGGACGGCCTGCAACCGGTCCACGTTGCACAGCGCGCGCTCCACCAGCTCGGCGAGGCCGGTCTGCTCCGGATGCAGCCTCGCCTCCTCCAGCTCGGCCCGCAGCCCCGCGAGGGGAGTACGCAGATCGTGCGAGGCATCGGTGAAGAGCCGCCGCAGTTCAGACGGGTACGGCTGCCGGAGCGGCACACCGTCGCAGAGACCTTCGCCTCGGGCCGACAGTGGGTCGGGAGTCCCGGTGTGTGGACGGGCTTTCCGTGACATGGCGATCATCTCCCTGCGTTCGAAGCCTCCACCACTCACTGTCACCCGCCGTACGGCCACCGTCATCGCGGCCAGCCCCCAACCTGCCCTCATGCCACCGGGGCCCCGATATACCTGCTGGCTGCAATGCCTTCGGAGCCATCCGCCGGGATTCTGGAAGAGTGGTATTGCGATGTCTGGTCGTCGATGACGACGACCGCTTCCTCACCCTCGCCAGGGAGATCCTGGAGGGCGGAGGGATCACGGTCGCCGGTACGGCCCGCGCCGGCGCGGAGGCTCTTCGCCTGTTCGCCGACCTCGCACCGGATGTCGTGCTGGTCGACGTCCACCTGGGCCCGGAGCGCGGGATCGATGTGGCGCGCCTGCTCGCCGATGCCGGTGGCGGAGCCGGGCCGGGGAACCGGGCGGTGGTCATCCTCGTCTCGGTGTACGGGGAGGAGGATCTCGCCGGCCTGGCGTCGGCCGGACCGGTCACGGCGTTCCTCCCGAAGGCCGACCTCTCCGCGCAGGCGGTCCGCGCCGTCGTCGCGGCCAGGCGGGATGGGGGAGGCGCTGCCGCCCCTCTGGGGGGCGGGGCCGGGGCGCCTCCGGGTATCCGGGCCTTCCGGGAAGGGCTCCGAGGCCGGGGGGAGCCCTAACGGGATCCGAGGAAGGCGACCACCGCCAGGACCCGCCGGTGATCGTCTCCCGTATCGGGCAGCCGCATCTTGGTGAGGATGGCGCGCACGTGTTTCTCGACGGTCCCCTCGGTGATCCACAATCGGTGGGCGATGCCGGCGTTCGAGCGGCCCTCGGCCATCAGGGCCAGAACCTCGTGCTCGCGCGCGGTCAGTCGCTCCAACGGGTCCTCCCGGTGGCGGGTCGCGAAGAGTTCCCGCACCAGGGCGGGATCGATCACCGAGCCTCCACCGGAGATCCGATCGATCGCCTCGATGAAGTCGGCGACGCTGGCCACACGGCTCTTGAGCAGGTAGCCGACGCGGCTCCCGGCGGACAGCAGCTCCATCGCGTGCTCGACCTCCGCATAGGCCGACAGCAGGAGGACCCCGGTCTCGGGAAAGGTCTCCCGGATCGTCCGGGCCACCTGTAGGCCCTCGGTGGTGTGGGTCGGAGGCATCCGGATGTCGACGAGAGCGACGTCGGGCCGGGACGCGACGACGGCGGTCATGAGCTCCTCCGCGTCCCCTGCCTGGGCGACGATCTCGAATCCCTCGTGCCGCAGCAGGCTCGCGATGCCCTCCCGGAGCAGCACGTCGTCCTCGGCCAGCGCTATTCGCGTCTTCCGTCCGCTCATCGCACCGTCGTCCTCACAACGCCTTGCGGTTCGTCGCGGTCACCGCCAAGCGTACGGTGCCCGGGACGGGGGCCGTCATGCGGCCGACCCTCGCCAGACCGCCTGCCACCTGCGCATACTCCAGGAAGCGCCGGTCGGGGAGGTAGGGTGGCCATGTGCTCGCGGGTGTGAGGTCGCCGCCGTCCCGCACGAAGTCTCCGTCCTGGGCATCGGGGCTCGTGGTCGGTCTCTCCTGCGTCGCCGCCGCGACGGCGGGTTTCGCCGCCGGTCGCGTCCACCGCCGGGCGGCGGCCAAGTCGGCGGATGCGAACGAAGGCGGAGCCGCCGACTGCAGGCGGGCGAGCTGCGAAGAGCTCCGCCACATCGCGGTGGAGCAGGCCGCCCTGCGCCGGGTCGCCACCCTCGTCGCGCACGGGATCTCCTCGCGTGAGCTCTTCAGTGCTGTCGCGGGTGAGATGGGCCGCATCGTGGGGGCCGAGCACGTCATGGTGAACCGGTACGAGCCGAACGGCATGCTGACCGTCGTCGGGCTGTGGAACGGCGGGGCCGAAGGGGACGGCTCCGCGGACGCCGGGCGCCGGGCGCCCGATGACCTGTCTGCGGACCATGACCCGATCCACAGGGGCACGCGCCTGCCGATCAGGAAGGGGACGACGTCCGAACTGGTGCTGCGTACCAGGCGGCCCGGCCGGGTCACCGACTTCCGCCGCGTCGACGACAGGTACCGGTGGATACGGGGCCGGATGATCGGCTCGACGGTCGGGGCGCCGATAACGGTCCAGGGCCGTCTGTGGGGGGTCATGCTCTCGGTGTCGACCGCCGCGGAACCGCAGCCCCCGGAGACCGAAGCCCGCATGATGGACTTCACCGAGCTCATGGCCATCGCCATCGCCAACGCCGAGAACCTCGCCGAGATCTCCGCCTCCCGGGCGCGGATCGTCGCGGCAGCCGACGAGACGCGCCGTCGCATAGAGCGGGACCTTCACGATGGGATACAGCAGCTGCTCGTACGGCTCGCCCTCGAACTGCAGGCCGCCGTGGCCGTCGTGCCGCACGGCCGTGAGGAGATGAAGGCGCGGCTGTTCCGCGTGATCGACGGTCTGGCGGACGCGCTGGAGGACCTGCGGGAGATCTCGCGCGGCCTGCACCCGGCCGTTCTGTCCGAGGCCGGGCTCGGACCGGCCCTCAGGACGCTCGCGCGCCGCTCCGATCCCCCGGTCGAACTGGACGTCGGCGTGGAGGGGCGGCTGAACGACAGCGTCGAGGCGGCGGCCTACTACGTCGTGTCGGAGGCGCTGACGAACGTGACGAAGCACGCGCACGCGTCGCGGGTCCGCGTGGGTCTGCACCAGGTGGGGGCGACGGTGCGGGTGTCCGTCGTCGACGACGGGGTCGGCGGGGCGGACCCCGGCCTGGGCTCGGGACTCACCGGGCTTCGCGACAGAGTCGAGGCGCTGGGGGGCGGCATGAGCCTCAGGAGCCCGGAAGGGGGAGGGACCACGTTGGTGGCCGAGATCCCTCTTCGCCCCGTCGGGGCGCCGCCCGAGAGCTGATCGTCGCGGGACCGGCGCGCCGCTCCCGCGACGATCAGCCAGCGGCGCCCGGCCCGAGCAGGCCGTTCTCGTACGCCGCCGCCACCGCCGCCGCCCGATCGTTCACCTCGAGTTTGGCGAAGACGTGCAGCAGATGCGTCTTCACCGTGGCCTCGGTGACGAACAGTCTCGAGGCGACCTCGCGGTTCGTCGCGCCACGGGCGACGAGCCCGAGCACCTCCAGCTCCCGGCGGCTCAGCGCCCGAGGTCCGGACGCCCGTGGCCCGGTCGCGTGCGGGCCGCACGCGCGCGCCCGGTCCGCCAGCACACCCGCCACGGTGGCCGACAGCACCGTCTCGCCCCGGGCCGCCGCCCGTACGGCGCGGCACAGTTCGGCGCGCGGGGTGTCCTTGAGCAGGTAGCCGGTGGCGCCCTGCTCTATGGCGGGCAGGACGTCGGTGTCGTCGTCGAAGGTGGTCAGGACCAGCACGCGGACGCCGGGCGCCTGTTCGCGGAGCCGCCGGATGACCTCCGCGCCGCTCATCTTCGGCATGCGCAGGTCCAGGAGCACGACGTCGGGGGCGGTCCGCAGGGCCACGACGAGCGCCTCCGGCCCGTCGGCCGCCTCACCGACGACCTCGAAGGCGTCGTCCCCGGCGAAGATCCCGCGCAGTCCGTCACGGACGACCGGGTGGTCGTCGACGATGACCAGACGGATCGGCATGTCTCACCGCGCCTTTCCGGAGCGGCCGGACGATTCCGGATCCGCGCCCGCGGGGATGGCCGGAACGGTGGCGGAGATCCCCGTCCCCTGGCCGGGGGCCGTCTCGACCTCGAAGGCGCCGGCCAGACGGATGATCCGCTGGCGCATCGCGATGAGGCCGAAGCCGCTCATCTGCGAGGGGTCCGTCGCCCCGGGAACGAAGCCGGAGCCGTCGTCGCGCACGTCCAGCACCGCCACATCCTCCATGTAGGACAGGGTGAGGCCGACCCGGGTGGCCGAGGCGTGCTTGCCGACGTTGGTCAACGCCTCCTGCGCCACCCGCAGCAAGGTGATCTCAACTTCCGGATGCAGCGGCCGGGGGTCGCCGGTGACCGACACGGACACGGGGACGCCGGCGGCCCGTGACCATTTCCCGGCGACGTCGTGCAGGGCGGCGACGAGCTGGGCCTCGTCCAGCGGCGCGGGGCGCAACGCCTGAACCGAGCGCCGGGCGTCGTTCAGGCTCTCCCTGGCCAGGGCCCGCACCGTGTCCAGGCGCGCGCGGACGGCGGATGCGTCACCGATCACGGCGTCGGCGGCTTCGAGCTGGGTGATGACGGCGGCCAGCCCCTGGGCGACGGTGTCGTGGATCTCCCTGGCCATCCGCTGCCGCTCCGCGAGTACGCCGGCCTCACGGGCGCTGGTCAGCAACCGGGCCTGCAGGCTCGCGTTCTCCTCCGCGAGGGCGGTCAGTTCGGCCCCGGCCTCCCGCAACCTCGCGATCATCACCTTGCGGTTCTCGTTCTGCTCGCGGACGGCCTGGCCGACCAGGCCGATCGCGGAGGCGACCAGCAGCGCGGCGAGGAAGGCGAAGAGCATCTCGCCCGGGGTCCGTTCATGCCCCGGACGGGCGACGACCAGCACACCGGCCGTCGCGGCCACCCCCGCGTACGCCCACCACCCCGGGATCAGGGTGAAGGACTGGACGAACATCACCAGGGCCGTCACCGTGAACAGCGTGTCGATCCTGATCAGCATCCCGATGACGGCGAGCATCACGACGAAATAGACGATCACCGCCGCCGGCCGTCCGGTCCGGCCGGGGCGTGACGTGACCATGAACCAGTGCCAGGCCGCGGCGAGCAGCACCAGGAACGGCACCTCCGGCCTCCAGCCCCGCGGCAGGGAGAAGACCGCCGGAAGCAGGATGAACAGGTACGGCAGGGCGATCCAGACGCGATCCCCCCGTGCGACGGTGGGATCGTCGGCCGCTACCACCGGAACGCCCGGAGGGCGACACCGCCGGCGACGATCGATATCGCGACCATGACGCCCAGGGTAACCGGGGAGGTCGCGCCACCGGCCCAGCCGTCACGGATCGCCCGCACGGCGGGGGCCATGGGGGTCAGGTCACCGATGGCACGCATCGAACCGGACATGGTCTCGCGGGGGATGACCGCGCCGGAGACGAAGCCCATCGGGAAGAAGAGGCTCAGTCCGATCACCGTCGCGGTGCGGCCGCCGGGGGCGAGCGCGCCGACGAGGAGGCCGATGGAGCCGAGGCTCAGCGCGCCGAGCGTCCACGCCAGCAGGACGCCCGCCGCGTTCGCGGGCGCCGCCAGTCCGTAGAAGGCCAGGCCGGCGACGACCAGCAGCGCCGTTCCGAGCGCGGCCAGCAGCATGTGGGCGGCCCACTGGGCGGCGAACAGCATGGTGGGCGAGGCGGGGGTGGCACGCAGCCTCTTCAGCACCCGGCGTTCCCGGTACCCGGCGAGGGTGGCGGGGAGGATGACCAGCGCGGCCAGGCCGATGACGAAGACGCTCAGCATCGGCACCGTGGCGTCGACGGCCGGCAGGCCGCCCGGCAGCGGCCGGCCGGTGCGCAGCTTGACCCACAACATGATCGCGGGGAAGGCCAGGGCGAAGAACGCCGACATCGGGTCACGCGCGATCAGCCTGAGTTCGACCGCGATGACGTGCGCGGCGCCCTTCACGCGCCGTCCCCTCGGGTCAGCGCGAAGTACGCCTCGTCCAGCGAGCCGGATCGCCCCTGTGCGATCAGCTCGCACGGGGTGCCCGCGGCGATGACCCGCCCGCGGTCGATGACCGCGAGACGGTCGCACAGCGCCTCGGCCTCGTCCATGAAGTGGGTGACCAGCACGACGGTGACGCCGCGTTCGCGCATGGCGCGGATCAGGCCCCAGGTCGTACGGCGGGCGGCGGGGTCCAGACCCGTGGTGAGCTCGTCGAGGAAGACGACCTCGGGGTCACCGACCAGGGCCAGCGCGATGAACAGCCGCTGCTTCCAGCCGCCGGACAGGCTCGCGAAGCCGTGGCGTCTCTTCGCCGTCAGCCCCCACTCGTCCATGAGCGTCCGCCAGTCGGCGGGCTCGTCATAGAAGGAGGCGTACATCCGTAGCGCCTCATCGACCTTGATCGCGTCGGGCAGGGCCGCCTCCTGCAGCTGGGCGCCGACGCGCTGCAGCAGCGCACGCCGATCGGTCCGCGGATCCAGTCCCAGCACCCGCAGGGTGCCGCCGTCCCGGTCCCGCAGTCCCGACGCGCACTCCACGACCGTGGTCTTCCCCGCCCCATTGGGGCCCGCGATGCCGAAGATCTCGCCGCGCTCCACCGTCAGTGAGACGTCCTCCACCGCCCTGACGGCCCGGTAGCTCTTCCTCAGGCCCTCGATCTCGATGACTGTCATGCTCCGAGGGTCACCGAGGGGCGGCGTCCCCGGAATCCACCGAACGGTTGATGGGGGAGACCTCCGGACCCGGGCCGGCGGAGCACTCGCCGCAGGCGGGACCGTGTGCCCGGAGGCGGTGCGCCTGCCGTGGGTGCTCCGCGGAGGTGCGGTCGCCGGGGTGTGCCCGGCCGCGGTGCGTCGCGGCTCCGGAAAACAGAAGACCCCAGGCCGCCGGCCTGGGGTCTCTCCTGGGTGGACGATACTGGGATTGAACCAGTGACCTCTTCCGTGTCAGGGAAGCGCTCTCCCGCTGAGCTAATCGTCCTCGTCGAAGCCAGAGGTGGAGACGGGATTTGAACCCGTGTAGACGGCTTTGCAGGCCGTTGCCTCGCCTCTCGGCCACTCCACCGAGTGGGGGCCCGCAGGCCCCTTCCGAGCGGAAGACGGGATTCGAACCCGCGACCCTCACCTTGGCAAGGTGATGCTCTACCACTGAGCCACTTCCGCGTGCGACTCCCGGGCCGAGGCCCGGTCTCACGGGTAGAACTCTAGCGAATGGCGGCCGACTCCCCAAACCGGAGCGCGCCGGGGCCCAGGAAAGAGGGCCTTCCGGCTCCCTGAATGAGGCACTCCGGCGAGTGGTGGAAGACGGCGGACCGGGTGACGATGGCGGGGCGGCCACCTCCGCTTGTAAGGGTCTAACATCACATACACCAGTTACCATCCACCGCGAGAGAGTGACACCATGCGCGACAACGAGGTCGTGAACGTCGGGACCGAGCCGCTGAGCTTCGACGACGTCGTCAAAGTGGCCCGGCACGGGGCGACGGTGCGCCTGACCGACGACGCCGTGGCGGCCGTGGCCGCGGCCCGTACCCGGGTGGACGAACTGGCCGAGAGCCCCGTCCCGGCCTACGGGGTCTCCACCGGGTTCGGAGCCCTCGCCACCCGGCACATCGAGCCCTCGCTGCGCGCCAGGCTCCAGCGCTCCCTGATCCGCTCGCACGCCGCCGGGTCGGGGCCCGAGGTGGAGACCGAGGTCACCCGGGCGCTGATGCTGCTGCGCCTGCGCACCCTGGCCACCGGCCACACCGGCGTGCGCCCGAAGACCGCCAAGGCGCTCCAGGGCCTCCTCAACGCCGGCATCACCCCCGTGGTGCACGAGTACGGCAGCCTCGGCTGCTCCGGAGACCTGGCCCCGCTCTCCCACGTGGCGCTCACGATCATGGGTGAGGGCGTCGTCCGTGACGCCTCCGGGCGGCTGACGGACGCCGCCGAGGCGCTGAAGCAGGCGGGCGTCGAGCCGGTGGAACTGGCCGCCAAGGAGGGCCTCGCCCTGGTCAACGGCACCGACGGCATGCTCGGCATGCTGATCCTGGCCATGGACGACCTCACCCGGCTGTTCCGCGTCGCCGACGTCGGCGCGGCCATGAGCATCGAGGCGCTGCTGGGCACCGACCGCGTCTTCGCCGCCGACCTGCAGGCCCTGCGCCCGCACCCCGGCCAGGCCGCCAGCGCCGCCAACCTCCGCGCGCTGCTGGCCGGATCGCAGATCATGGACTCCCACCGGGACGGCACCTGCACCCGCGTCCAGGACGCCTACTCCCTGCGCTGCGCCCCTCAGGTCGCCGGGGCCGCCCGCGACACCCTGGCGCACGCCGCGTCGGTCGCCGCCCGGGAACTGGCCTCGGCGATCGACAACCCGGCGGTCCTGGCCGACGGCCGGGTGGAGTCCAACGGCAACTTCCACGGAGCCCCCGTCGGATACGTGCTGGACTTCCTGGCCATCGCCGCCGCGGACATGGCGAGCATCTCCGAGCGCCGCACCGACCGCATGCTGGACGTCGCCCGCAGCCACGGCCTGCCGGCCTTCCTGGCCGACGACCCCGGTGTGGACTCCGGCCACATGATCGCCCAGTACACCCAGGCGGCGATCGTCTCCGAGCTCAAGCGCCTCGCCGTGCCCGCGAGCGTGGACTCCATCCCCAGCTCCGCCATGCAGGAGGACCACGTCTCCATGGGCTGGTCGGCCGCCCGCAAGCTGCGCCGGTCGGTGGACGGGCTCACCCGGGTGCTGGCGGTGGAGATCCTCACCGCGGCCCGCGCTCTGGACATGCGGGCGCCCCTGCGGCCCGCCCCCGCCACGGCCGCCGTGGTGGCCTGCCTGCGCCAGGCGGTCTCCGGCCCCGGACCCGACCGCTTCCTCGCGCCGGAGATCGAGTCGACGGTCCGGCTCGTGGCCGACGACTCGGTCGTCGCGGCGGCCGAGACGGTCACCGGCCCCCTGGCCTGAGCCCCGCCGTCACCCGGGACGGGTGGCGGCCGGCTCACCGGAGCCGTCAGACGGCCGGGGCGCCCCGGTCCGCCGCCCCCGCGCGCGGCCGGAGGCGTCCGCCCGGCCTGCCGTACCCGGTGTGGCCCCGCGGGCCGGTCACCGCTCCGCGGGCAGGGCGGCGATCACCTCCACCTCGATCATCAGCCCCGGCCGGAACAGCCGCGACACCTCCACGGTGGTGCTGGCCGGAGGCTCGCCGGTGATGTACCGGGCACGGACCACCGCGTACTCCAGCAGCCTCGACATGTCGGTCAGATGGGTCCGGATGTGGGTGACGTCGTCGAACGTGCAGCCCTGGTCGGCGAGGATCCGCGCCAGCAGTTCCATCACGTGCTCCGACTGGCGGGTCATGTCGTCCTCGCCGACGACCCGTCCCTCTCCGTCCAGCGCCACCTGCCCGGAGACGAACAGCAGGCCCGCCGCCTTCGTCGCGTGCGAGTAGCGGCCGTTGGTGGCCGGTACCGACGCCGGGTTCACCTTCGCCACGCCCCTGCTCGGCCTCACCCCTCCGGCGGTGGCGGCATGATCGAGGACGTCCGCGCCGCCCGCCGTACGGTCCTCCGTACGGCCGGCCGCCCGTAGGTGACCGAAGACCGCCGTCAGGTCGGCGCCGCCCAGCCCCGCCGCGGCCGCCTCCAGCAGCCTGTCCCTGGCCGCCGCCGTGATCGTCCCCGTCGCGGGGGACGCCAGCGTCAGGTCCTTGGCGGCCAGCCCGAGGGTGTAGCGGGTCTCGAAGGGGCCGTCGCTCTCGGCCGCGGGCCGCACCCGCTCGACGAGCCCGCCCAGCGGGGTGCCGCCCAGCACGTCCAGCAGCACGCCGGGGTCCACACCGCCGGCCTCCGCGCGGGCCAGGGTCTCGGCCAGGAGCACCTGGGCGGGGACCAGCGCGCTCATCACCGCCACCTTGAGCGCGGCCCCCGCGCCCGGCCCACCGGCCTCCCGGACCCGGCCGAACACCTCCAGCACCTCACGGCATCGCGCCAGGTCCTCCGGCGCGCCGCCGGCGAGCACGGTCAGCGTGCCGTCCCGCGCGGGCCCCACGCTGCCCAGCACCGGAGCGTCCACCAGGCCCACCCCCGCCGGGAGCAGCGCGCGGAGCCCGGCCACCGCCTCCGGCCCGATCGTGGACATCTCCGCCACCAGGGTCCCCGGACGCAGACCGGGGAGCGCCTCGGTGAGCACCCCGCGGACCGCCTCGGGATCACTGAGCATGGTGACCACCAGCTCCGCCTCCGCCACCGCCGCGGCGGGGGAGCCGGCGACGGCCGCCCCCTCCAGCGTGCGGGGGGTGCGGTTCCACACCGTGACCTTGTGCCCGGCCGCGACGAGGCGGCCGGCCATGGGGGCGCCCATGCGCCCCAGACCGAGGAAAGCAATCATGGGTGTCACCGTACGGACGCGCGTGCCATTCCACCAGCGACTACATTTCATGTCATCCATGCGTAGGAGGAATGTGTTCGACACCGACGCGCTGCGCCTGCTGGACGCCGTGGCCGCCACCGGCTCGTTCACCGCGGCCGCGGCCCGGCTCAACTACACCCAGTCGGCCGTCTCCCGGCGGATCGCCGCCCTGGAGACGCAGGCGGGCGGCCCGCTGTTCGACCGCCTCGCCCGGGGCGTCCGGCTCACCCCGGCCGGGCAGGCGCTGCACCACCACGCCCGGGTGGTGCTGAACCGGCTGGCCCGCGCCGAGGAGGAACTGGCCGGCATCCACGGCGGGCACCGGGGCACGCTGCGCGTCGGCGCGTTCGCCACCGCCAACGTCGCACTGGTCCCCGGCGCGCTGCGCGCCTTCGCCGACCGCTTCCCCGACGTGGCCCTCATGCCCGTCGAGGGCCCCAGCGGCGGCCTGCTGCGCCGGATGCGCGAGGGGGAGCTGGACGTCGCGGTGGTCAGCGACTACCCGGCCGGCCTGCCCTACGACGAGGACGTGGAACTCACCGGGCTGGTGGAGGAGGAACTGCTGGTCGCGCTGCCCCGCGGGCACCGGCTGGCCGGGCTGGAGGTCGTCGACCTGCGCGAGCTGCGCGAGGAGACCTGGATCGAGGCGCCGCCGCCCGGCGGGACGACCCTGCTCGCCCAGGCGTGCGCCCGCGCCGGCTTCGCCCCCCGTGCCACCGTCAGGATCGCCGAGTGGACCGGCAAGTTCGGGTACGTCGCGGCGGGGCTCGGCGTCACCCTGGTGCCGGCCCTGGCCGCGCCCGCCGTACCGGCCGGCCTGGTGCTGCGCTCCCTCGGCGGGTCCGCCCCGCGCCGGACGGTCTCCACCGCCCTGCCCCGCACGCCCCTGCCCGCGGCCCGCGCGCTGGTGCGGCTGCTCACGGAGACGGTGGAGACGGTGGGACGGCAGCCGCACGCATCAGCGGGACAATAGCCGCATGCACGACTCGTTCGCCCACGCCGGGGGGTTCCTGGCCACCCGGCTCCGCGACGTCACCACCGACGTCTCCGCGCTCGACGGCGAGGGCTGGTGGGCCGTCGTGCTCGACTACGAGGGCAAGGTCACCTGCGCGCGGTTCGACGACGTCCGCCGTGCGCCGCTGCCCGCGCCCCGCCGCCCCTGGCACGGCCCCGCCCCCTCGGCGTGGCGCAGCTCCCTCGACCGGGCCGCCTACGAGGAGGGGGTGCGCCGCATCCGCGCCCGCATCGAGCGCGGCGACGTCTACCAGGCCAACCTGTGCCGGGTGCTGACCGCGCCGCTGCCCGGGGACGCGGACCCGCTGGCGCTGGCCGTACGGCTGGCCGAGGGCAACCCCGCCCCGCACGCCGCCACGGTGTGCCTGCCCGGCCGCAGCGTGGTGTCGGCCTCCCCGGAGCTCTACCTGTCGCGGGACGGAGACGTGGTCGAGTCCAGGCCGATCAAGGGGACCGGCGCCACCGCGGACGACCTGCTGGAGAAGGACCGCGCCGAGAACGTGATGATCGTCGACCTGGTCCGCAACGACCTGGGCCGGGTCGCCGAGGTCGGCTCGGTCACCGTGCCGGCCCTGTGCGAGGTCGAGGAGCACCCCGGCCTGGTGCACCTGGTCTCCACGGTCCGGGCCCGGCTCGCCCCCGGATACGGCTGGCCGGAGCTGCTGACGGCGACGTTCCCGCCCGGTTCGGTGACCGGCGCGCCCAAATCCACCGCGCTCGGTGTCATCGATGAACTCGAACCCGAACCGCGGGGGCCCTACTGTGGTGCTGTGGGCTGGGTCGACGCCGACCGGGACCGGGCGTCGCTGGCCGTGGGCATCCGCACCTTCTGGATCTCCTCCGGCGAGATCCGCTTCGGCACCGGCGCGGGCATCACCTGGGGCAGCGATCCACGACGCGAATGGCACGAGACCGAGTTGAAGGCCGCGCGGCTGGTCGCGCTCGCCTCCACATCCGGTTCGGCAGGTTCAGGAGGAAACTGATGAACACCCCCGTATGGGTCAACGGGAAACTCGTTCCGGCGGACAGCGCCACGGTGTCGGTCTTCGACCACGGGCTGATGGTCGGCGACGGCGTGTTCGAGACGATCAAATGCGTGAACGGCGTCTCCTTCGCGCTCACCCGCCATCTCGACCGGCTCCGGCTCTCCGCGCAGCGCATGGACCTGCCCGAGCCCGACACCGAGGCGATCGCCGAGGGCGTGCGGGCCTGCCTCGCCGAGGCCCCCGCCTGGCCGCTCGGCCGGATCCGCGTCACCTACACCAGCGGCCCCGGGCCGCTCGGCTCCGACCGCGGCGACCAGGGCTGCACCGCCGTGGTGATCGTCGGCGAGCAGAAGCCCTTCCCGGCCGCCGCCGACGTCACCGTCGTGCCCTGGCCGCGCAACGAGCGCGGCGCGCTCGCCGGGGTGAAGAGCACCTCCTACGGCGACAACGCCAAGGCCCTCTCCTACGCCAAGGCGCGGGGCGGCGGCGAGGCGATCTTCGCCAACCTCGCCGGGAACCTCTGCGAGGGCACCGGGAGCAACGTCTTCATCGTCCGCGACGGACGGCTGATCACCCCCACCCTGGCCTCCGGCTGCCTGGCCGGGGTCACCCGGGCGCTCACCCTGGAGTGGTGCGGCGGCACCGAGGAGGACGTCCCGCTGTCGGCCCTCCACGAGGCCGAGGAGGCGTTCCTGACCTCCACCACCCGCGACATCCAGCCCATCCGCGCGGTCGACCAGACCGTTCTGCCGGCCGCGCCGGGCCCGATCACCTCCAAGGCGATGCGGGTCTTCGCCGAGCGGGGCGCCGCCGACCTCGACCCGTGATCCGCCGCCGGGCCGCTTCCGGCGGCCCGGCCGCGACGCGTCCGGTTCCCGGGGGCGCCGCCGTACGGCGGCGCC
>NZ_JBEZNH010000013.1:100936-124008 GCF_040653115.1 Streptosporangium sp. NPDC048047
GAATTTTTGTATTGATCTTGGCGTTTCATTCACCCACCCCTGCCCGCCGCGCCCGCCCCCCCCCCCCCCCGCCCCCCCCCCCCCCCCGGGGCCGTCCGGTCAGTCCGCGTAGGACACCTGGGTCTGGGCGTTCAGCTCCTCCAGCCTGACCTTCTTCGCCGGGTCGGTCAGCGGGTCGTCGACACGGAGCACGTCCAGGCCCCGGGTCATGTCGCTGGAGTAGATGTGGCCGTTGTAGTAGTAGGCCGACCACGAGCCGCCCGCCCGGCCGTCTTCGAGGGGGCCGCGCTCGAAGAAGCCGATCTCCTTCGGACGCGCCGCGTCGGTGAAGTCCCAGATCGACACCCCGCCCTGGTACCACGACTGGACCATGACGTCCCGGCCGGGGACCGGCAGCAGCGACCCGTTGTGCGCGACGCAGTTCTCCCCGGGCCGCTGCTCGCGGGGGATCTTGAAGTAGGAGCGCAGCCGGAGGGTCCGGCCGCCGACGACGTCGTACACCGCGCTCGCCCCGCGGTTCGCCGGGGTGCCGGCGTCGCAGGTGGCGACGGTGCCGCCGCCCAGCTCGTCGCCGAAGACCACCTTCCGGGCGTCGCCGGAGAAGGTGGCCGAATGCCACAGCGCGAAATGCTTCTCGTCGCGCACCCGCTGGAGCACCTTGGGACGGACGCGGTCGGAGATGTCCAGCAGGAATCCGTCGCCGAAGCAGGCCGCCGCCGCCAGGTCCTTCTCCGGGTAGACCGTGATGTCGTGGCAGCCCGCGGGGTGATCGACGTCCTCGGCGCCGGAGATCCGGGGCCGCGCGACCACCCTGGCCGCCGCCGGCTTCCCGACCGGGACCTTCACCACCGAGAACCTGTCGTGCGGTGCGGGACAGGTCCGGGAGTCCGGCTCGGGGCCGGGGGAGGAGACGTAGAGGTACACGGTCCGCGGGTCGTCGCCGGGCACGAGGGTGTGGGTGTGGGAACCGCAGTCGGTGCGGACCGCCGAGACGAAGACGGGACGGGCCCTGTCGGTGATGTCGAAGATCCGGATGCCCTCCCACCCCTCGGCGAGCCGGGCCGCGCCCCGGTCGGTGTCGCACCGCGCCCCGCGCCGGGGGGAGTCGACCGACAGGAACAGCAGGTTCCCGTGCACGGACACGTCGTTCTGCGCGCCGGGGCACAGCACCCGGCTGAGCACCGCGGGCTTTCCGGGGTCCGCGATGTCGTACACGGTGAAGCCCTCGTAGTTGCCGACGAACGCGTGGTTCCCCTCGAAGGCGAGGTCGGTTCCCCAGGAGTCGGGGCCGTCGAACGGCGCCGCGGGCGGGACATTGGCCACGTGGGTGACGTTGGGGCTGCGCGAGACGTCCTCGGACGCCGGTCCGCTCGGGGTCCGCGCCGGCGGAGCGGCCCGGGATCCCCCGGTGTCCGTGGTCTCCGGACGCCCCGCGGGTTCGGGGCCGGCGGCGCATCCCGCGGCGAGCAGCAGGGCGGTCAGGATTGGCACCACGGTCGATCGCACGGGGTTCCCATCACGTCGGCGGCCTTTGCCCCATTATGGAAGCCGCTCGCCGTACGCGGGGCCCGGGTCGGAGGCGCTCGCCGTACACGAAGACCGGGATCGAGGGCGCTCGCCGTACGCGGGACCCGGGTCGAAACCGTGCGCCGTGCGCGGGGACCCGGATCCACGCCGTGTTCCGTACGCGGGTCCGGGCGCGCCCGCCGTCGTCGTGGCGGGCGCGGGGTTGCGCCGGATGAGGAGGCTCAGGAGCTCCAGAGCATGTTGCTGAGCTCTGCGTCGAGGTCCATGAAGTCGGTCTCCCGGCCGGCCGGCACGAGTTCGTAGGTGCGGTGCAGGAACTCCGTCAGCGGAGCCAGCGGCACCTCGAACAGGGCCTGCCCGAACGGGGACGTGAGGCTGATGTGCAGGGTGCGCTCGCCGTCGGCGCGCGCGGGCCACACCTGGACGTCGCCGTCGCCGACGCGCCGTACGATGCCCACGGTCAGCAACTCGCGGGCGAAGATCCACTCGACCGGTTCGTCGTTTCCCACATGGAATGCCATTCTGATCGCGTACGGGTCATCGGCCGTGTAGCTGAGACCGGCGAGCAGGGGGACGGTGGTACGGTCGGGGACCACAAGCCGAAGGCCAAGCTCGGCGGAGACGGTGGAGCTGTTCATCGTCAGCCAAACCTTTTTCGTCGTAGGTCCCCTCTGCGGGGCTTTCACTGCTCTGGCGGACTGTGTCCCGAGCTATGACGCGGAACAAAGAAACCTGTAGGAAAGATTCCGCCTCCAGGCCCTTCTGTAACACACATCACAGCGCGACATTTGGGCCTCTACCTGGCTAAACATCTCCAACAGGGCCATATTTACAAGGGTTTTGCGTATCGTTTTGGTCACCGTCGACTCCCCGGGCAGGGCGTCTCGGGCATAGGGGGTCAGCCTGGGCTGGTTCAGTGCTTGTTCGGACTAGGTCGATGCTATGACACCGTAGCCCCCCGGTGGACGCATCCTCCGATCTTTGGGCCGTCATCGTGTCGCCCTCGCGGGCGTCCCGCGGCCCGGGGCGCGCTTCGCCAGAACGCCGGGAGTGCTGTATGGTTTTCCACGTCGGCACCGCAAGACGCCGGACAGGGCGGGCGATTAGCTCAGCGGGAGAGCGCTTCGTTCACACCGAAGAGGTCACTGGTTCGATCCCAGTATCGCCCACCAGCTCAGAGGCCGCTTCCCAAACGGGAAGCGGCCTTTTTGATCTTCTGCGTGACTAACTGAGTGACTACGCCCCGTCGCTGGCCCTCGGGAAGATGCGATCCATGGCCTCGGCGCCCTCCAGCAGCACCGGCCGGAGCTGCTTGCGATAGACCGTCTCGGTCACGGTCGTGTTCCTGTGACCCACCAGGCGCGAGATGTTCTCCAGAGGCACCCCGCTGTCGGACAGCAGCGACACGAAGCTGTGCCGCATCTCCCGGGGGACCCACTCGTCCGCGGCCAGACCCGCCTTCTGGGCCACGGTCCGGAAGGCCCGGCGGACGTTGCCCGCGTCCAGCGCGGTGCCGTACCGCGTGCAGAACACGAGATCCTGATCCTGCCAGCCGGCGCCCGCCTTCTCACGGGCGACCGCCTGGCGCTCCCGATGCCGTCGCAGGGCTTCTACGCATCGCTCGGGCATAGCCAGGGTCCGCCGGGACTTCCGGGTCTTGGTGTCCCCGCTGGCCCGTACGGAGCGCCACAGCATCACGGAGGGCGGCACGGGCGGGTCGGCGGCCGGCTTGCCGTCAAGGTCAACGTGCGACCAGGTGAGGGCGCGCAGTTCCTCGGTCCGCGCCCCGATCAGCAGCGACAACACGATGTAGGCGTACAGGCTCGTGCTCTCGGCGGCTCTCAGCAGGGCTTCCGCCTGATCCAGGGTGAGCGACTTCGACGGGCGGCCGTCCTTCCCCTTCGGGACCTCGCAGAGCATGACCACGTTCCGCTTGACCTTGTCGCGGGCCTGGGCGCGGTCTATGGCCCGCTTGAGGATGGAACGGAGGTCCCGAAGGGTCCGGGTGCTGACCTCTTTGGACTTGGCGGCCAGCCAGCGGTCCACGTCATCGGCGGACAGCTCACGGAGCTTCCGGGCGCCGAGGGCCGGGATCACGTGCGCGTTGGCCAGGATGGTGCGGTTCTCGACCGTGGCCGGGTCGCGGCCGTTGAGCCCGTAGGCCAGCCAGTCGCGCACCGCGTCGGCCACGGTGCCGCCGTTGCCGGTGCTGGACAGCCCGTCCTCGTGGTCTCTCAGGATCTCCTTGAGCTTCGCCTTGGCCTCGGTCTTGGTCTTGCCGCTGGCGCGCTTGGTGATCCTCTTGCCGTCCGGGGCGTAGCCGAGACTGGCGGTGGCGATCCAGCGCTGCCGCTTCTCGTCCCAGTGCAGTCCGCCGTCACCGCGGCTACGTCGCTTGGTCATCGGGTGCTTTCCTCTGCTTCCTTCTCCAGGAGGGAGATGTAGTCGCGGATGGCGGTTGCCGAGATGAGACGGGCTCGACCCTGCTTGACCGAGCGGAGACGGCCGGCCCTGATCTGCTCGAAGATGACGGTCTTGCCGAGGCCGAGCATGGTCATGGCGTCTTTCACCCGGTAGAGCCTGAGGTCGTCGAGCCGGACACCGTCCGGCGCCATGGTGGTCATGACAGGGGTTCTCCTCCGCGATGCGCGTGGATCCGGGTTTTCGGGGATGTCGGGTCACTTCTGAGGGGGGTAGCCGTCCCAGCCGTCCCAGACTCATTTCCGCAGCTCAAGCCTGGGACGGCTTTTTCGGTGGGACGGCTCAAGCCGTCCCAGGGATCGGAGCCGTCCCGCTCTGACCTGCACTGATGATGCTGGGACGGCTGGGACGGCTACCCCTGGCGAACGGGAGCACATCGGCTTCCGGAACGGGGTCGACGGCGGGGCAGTAGCGCGTCCAGGCGTCGGTGAAGTCGGCGCGGTGGTAGCCCTTGGCCTGGGTGCCGTCGGGGAAGCGGATGTTGGCCGAGCGGATGTCGTACTCGCGCAGGATCGCGCCGAGCCGCATCGCGGTCAGCCCGGTCGGCCCGTAGTCGGCCCAAGGTGCTTCGGGGTCGGCCTTGAGCCGTTCCAGCAGGGTCGCGGTGGGCAGGGCGGTGTCGGTGCCGAAGGCCGTGCGGCAGTCGGTCAGCAGCCGGATCCGCGGGGAGGGCTGGCCGGACTCGTCGGCCTCGGCGGTCAGGGCCAGGACGGCGGCGCGGGCGCGCTCGGGCCAGTGCCCTGCGGCATGGTCGGCCACGGCCACCAGGGGCTCCCAGGTATCGGCGGCCCGGTCCTCCACCGGCATGGCGGGTTCGGCCTGCTCCAAGGTGGCCAGGGCGGCGCGCAGCCAGGCGGCCAGGTCGTCGGCCAGCTGGCGCAGCGGCGGCCGGTCGCGCCGGTGCCGGTACGGCGCGACCGTCTCACCGGGACCGCGCCGGCGCATCCGAACCACTACGGCCCGGTCCTCGATGGTGTCGGGCATGGCGCCGATCCCGGCGAGGGCGGCCATGGCGAACGTCGGGATGGACTCCACCCGGTTGGCGTTGGCGTCGTAGCGCTTGGCCGGGCGGTTGCGCTGGTGTCCGGCGTTCAGCAGGCCGCGCAGGTCCTCGTTGCCGTCGGCCTTCGGCCCGAAGATGGTGTCGGCCTCATCCACGAGCATGGTCGGCGGGTCGTCGCTGATGGACCGGTAGACCGCGGCGCTGGAGCTGTTGACGGTGATGAACGGGTTGTGGCAGGTGGCCTCGACCACGTCCAGCAGCCGGGACTTGCCGCACCGCTTCTCGGGAGCGCGGATCACCAGGCGGGGCGCATGCGCCCAGGCCGGTTGGGCGTGGGTGGCGGCGATCCACAAGGTGACCGCGTCGGCGGCCTCCGGGCTCGGCAGGATGACGTAGCGGGTCAGCGCGGCCAGCAGGGCGTCCAGCAGCAGCGCGCCGCGCATGGTGTGCTCAGACATCGGTTCAGCTCCTCAAGTGCGTCGATCGGGTGGTCATGCGGCCACCGTGCGGGGCCGCTTGGCACCGGCTCTGAGGCCGGAGGCGATGGTGCGCAGGGTCTCGGCGCGGCTCAGCCCGGCATCGACCCCCTCCTGTTCCAGCAAGGCCGTCACCTCCGCCTCGCCGAGCGCGCCACCGGCGACCAGCTGGCCGAGGGCGATTGCGGCGAGGTAGAGGGTGCCGTTGCGCTGGCCTTCCGGGGCGGCGGCCACCCGGTCAAGCTCCCGGGTGATGGCCGCGTGCAGGTAGGCACCCCGGCGGGTGTCGGGCAGGCTCAGCCGGACCGGTGTCGGCGCCGGACGGGGCGGGGGTGCAAGCAGCTGGAACAGGAAGGGGGGCAGCGGGGCCGGGGGCGCGTTGTGCAGCACCTCATAGCCGCCGGTGCCGTCCGGCCGGTTCACGTAGCTGCCGGGGCCGAGGACGTAGCCGCCATGGGCGCGGGTGTCGATCAGCCAGCCCAGGCCGTTGCCCTTGTCGCCCTCGGTGTTGCCCAGCCGGACCCCGTCCGGCGCGGCGAAGTACAGATGGGTGCCACCGCGGCGGGTGCGGACCTGGAAGGTCTCCAGCGGCAGTGGCTGGCCGGCGCGCTCGCAGATGACGGCCAGCACGTCGGCGCCGTCGCTCACCCCCGGCAGGTCCCAAGGGGGCGGCGGGCGAAGCCCGTCCTCGTCGGGTTTTGGGGTGTCCAGGTCGATCACCACCAGACCGGACGGACCGCAGGCGATGCCGATGTTGTACGGCGCCCGCGACCAGGTCCGCCGGATGCGCTCGGGGTCGGTGGTGGCCTTGGCCTCCCAGTCGGTGAAGCCCTTGACGGGCGGCTTGTCGCCGACGGCGACGGGGAAGACGTGCCAGCCACGAGCGGCGGCGGCCAGCGCGTAGCGCAGTTGCTCGGGGTGCGGCATGGCGGGTGCTCCCTCGCGGTGCGGGTGGCGGTGGACGGGGATGCTGGCGGCCTCGGTCAGGCGGTCGAGGAGGATCGCGCCGTGGCAGAGGTCCGGACGGCCCGGCGCGGGCAGCTTGCACCAGCAGGCCACGTCCCGCCCGGTCAGCTCGGCGCGGGCGCGGGCGATCAGGTCGGGGTGGTCGTCCAGGTACCGCTCCCAGCGGCGCAGGGCTTCGGCCAGGCCGTACCGCTTGACCGTGAAGGGGTTGGCGTACGGACTCGCGGGGAGGCCGGGCGCGGTGCGACCGATGTAGACCGCGCCGTCCGGGATGCGGCCGCGGTAGAGGTCGCCGAGAACGCGGACGCGGCGGCCCATCGCCGACCCCGGGAGGGGCGCGGCGGGGGCGTGGGTGGCGGTGATCAAAGTGGGCATGGCGGATGTCTCCTTGAAAGTGAGGTGTGGGCGTGACAAGTCGGCTGTCACGGAAAGGGGCTGGGGATGGGAGTTACAGGTCAGCGGTGGTGTGACACCGTGACGGCAGCCCCGTGACAAGTGGTGTGACAGGCGCGTGACAAGATCATCGGCGCTGGTGCGCGCCGTCCCACGCGCAGCCGCACGAGGGCGGCGGGCGCCCCGGGTGTCACGAGGGGCGCCCCGGGCCGGTGGTCTCAGGCGGCGCGGTCGTAGTCCTCGCGATCCAGCGGGGACAGGTCGGTGATGGTGTAGGTGCGGGTGCTGCCGGACTGGCGGGCGGCCAGGACGCCGCGGTCGGTCAGGTCGGACAAGACCTTGTAGATCCAGGCGCGGCCGTTGCCGGTCTGGGCGCGGACCTGGGTCAGGTCCTCGTCGGTGGCGGTGAAGGTCGCTGCTCCGTTGTGGTGGCGGTGACGCAGCCAGGCATACAGGAGCCGGCGGGCCTCGGCCGGGTGCATCTTCACCGCAGGGGCGTCGGACTGCAGGGACTCGGCCTCGGTCGCGGTGGGCTCGGCGACGGTGTCGTCGGGGCCGGCGGTCAGGGCTGGGTCGGGGTCTTCGACGCCTGCCAGGGCGGCGGTGACGAGGTCACCGGTGGTGCGCAGGTGCTCGATCACGTCCGGGACGGTGGGATCGTCGGCGGCGATGAGGACCGTCCGGTCGTCGCTGCCGGGTGCGGGCGGGCCGATGACACCCTTGCGCTCCAGGGCCTCCACCAAGCGCAGGCAGTCTTCCCTGGAGATGCGCAGCTTGCGCTGCAGCATGGCCGTTGAGACGTGCTGGGTGGCGATGATGAGCGCGGCGGCATCGCCCAGCAGCCCGGCGAAGGCGGCGGTGAAGTTCCCCTGCTCCTCCTGCTCGTGATGCGGGGCGGTCGGGGCCGTACGGGCGGCGGACAGCGGGAGGACCGCTCCGGTGCCGGCCGGGGCCGGAACGGCGGGCGGTGCCTGCGTGGTGGGGCGGGCCAGGGCGGCGGTGAAGGGGTCGGCCTTCTTGCTCGTGGCGGGGAAGGCGGCGGCGTGCGCGGTCATCGCCGCGCGCGCCTCGCGGCTGCTGCGGCCCCAGCTGAAGGTGCGCAACGGCATGGCGTAGTGGGTGGTGCGGATGCTCTTGCCGTCGAGATAGGCCATGCCGGGGTAGTGGTCCTCCCACTCATGCGGCTCGACGTCGGCCTTGCGCTGACGGGAGGAGACGCCGTACTTGACGTCATCGGGATCGCTCAGGCCGAAGCACATCTTGGCCATCTGGGACCGGAAGATGGTGGGGATCTGGGTGTAGTCGGCGCGCTGCAGCGACAGGATCACGCTGCCGCCCGCGGACCGGATCTCCTTGAGGATCTCTCCCAGCAACTCCTCGTCCTGGCCACCGATCTCGCTCACCAGCTTGGCGATCTCCTCGATGTGCAGGTACCAGTAGGTCAGCCCGCAGCCGGGCTCCCAGTTGCTGTATCCGCGGCTGGCCAGCCACTTGGTGCGCTCGGGGATCGCCTTGTGCATGGCGCGGATCAGCTCGACCGCACCGGCCTTGGTGGTCTCGAACCGGTGCAGTCCCTCGCGCAGCGGTCCCATGGTCTGGTCGTCTTTGCTGATGTCGATGGAGAACACCGCGGCGTCGTGCCGGGTGATGATCTCCCCGATGATGTTCCACGCTCCGCCGATGCTCTTGCCGGAGCCGGTCATGCCCATGATCTGCAGGTGGTGGCCGACGAAGTGGTATTCCACCTCGTCGCCGTCCTGGTAGACGCCGATCCGCAAGGGTTTGTCGATGGAGGCGCCCGGGTGGGAGGGGCCGGGCCAGCCGATGGGCTGGCGGATCGCGCGCGGGTCGGAGACGGTGATGTGGGCGTGGTCGGCGCGGTCGTCGTTGCGGGCTACGACCACGCTGCCGGGCGGCAGCTGCATGCCCGACTCGATGCGGCCGGTGGCCTTGATGGCGTCGTCGGCGGTCTTCTCCCCGGGGGGTAGCTGCATCTGGCCCTTGACCTTGTGGCTCGTGATCTCGGTGGCGCGCACCTTCGCGCCCTTGAGACCGGCCTGCTCACGAGCGCGGGCGAACAGCGACCCCAGCGCGTCGCCGCCGTCGGCCTCGCCCTCGCCACCGGCGTTGCGGATGACGGTGCGGATGTTCCACGACAGGGCCAGCGTGGCACCGCCGAAGAACAACGCGCCGTTCACCACGGGGGAGCCCAGGCCGGTGATGGTGGCCGTGGTGAACCACGCCGAGGCGGCGGCGGTGGTGATGGTGGCGTGCAGGCGGCCGATCAGGCGCCGCTGGTGGGTGATGGCCCAGGTCAGGCTGGTCAGCACGGTGGAGCCGAGGGTGCAGCCGACCGCGGCCCATGTCACCTCCGGCGTCTGCCCCCACAGGGCGTGGGAGAGGGCGCCGGCGGCGGCCTCGGTGCCGAGCACGGCCCACGGCGGGACCAGGACGCCGAGCTTGGAGACCGCCGAGGCGGCCAGACGCTCCATGGTCGCCTCCTGCACCAGCTGCAGGGACGGAGACGATGTCTTGCGGGCCATCACAGGTCAACCTTTCCCTTGTAGTCGGAGCGCTTGGCGGAGCGCTGTTCCAGTGCCTCCAGTGCCTCCACGAACTCCTGGCGGAACTGCAGGTTGAACTTGACCGCCTCGGCCGAGATGCCGAGCACGACCTCACGTGCGTGGCGCAGGTGCCGGGCCACCCGCCAGGCGCGGGCGCGGACGTCCACCCCCAGCAGCAGCGGGTGCCCCTTCAACTGGGCCATCGCCGTTTCGGCGGCGGACTCGGCCACGTCGAGCTCGCGGACCAGATCGTGGGCGAACTGCTGCGTGGCGATGCTGTAGGCGGCGATTTTGGCCGGGACCTTGCCGTGGAACTCGATGTTGGCGATCTCATCCAGCCGGGTCTGTCCAGTGCCCATGACCGATCTCCCCTTTCAGGCGGTGGGCGTGAAGTGCTTGCGGTAGGAGCGGTGGAAGTGCTCGCCCTGCTCGGCCAGGGCGGCGGTCAGCTCTTGCGCGCGCTGCAGGCGCTTGGCCACCCGGCGGGCGCGGACCTTGGAGTCCAGGCCGAACAGCAGGACGTGGCCCTTCATGCTCGACATCGCGGCCTCGGCGTCCACCGCGGCGATCTCCAGTTCGGTGCCCCACCGCTGGGCCAGCCCGGTCAGCGCTCGGCCGTAGGCGTGGAACGCGGCGCCCAGGGAGCCGGTGAATTCGATGCTGGACAGCTCGGTGATGGTGCGGCGTTTCATCGCCATACCTCCTGGTCAGAGTCGATGACGTCGGCGTCGATCGCGCCGGCCGCGGCCGTGCGCCATTCGTCGGCGATCACAACGGCCAGCCGGCGCAGTACCGGTGTGATCGGGGGCAGGCCCAGCAGCGCGGTCAGCCACGCGTCAGCGGCGGTGAGCAGCAGCATCAGCACGGCCAGGGCTCCCCGTACGGCGCCGCGCAGCCGCTCCCAGACATCGGCCTGCTGCCGGGTCCGCGCGGAGCCGGTCAGGCGGATGATCCGCACCAGGCGGGTCATCACGCGCCCCCGCCCAGCGCCGCCTGGACCCGGCGTGCGGTGTCGGTGCCGCACCCCAGCGTCTGGCGGATCTTGTGGATGCCCGGGTGGGCGGGCAGCTGCCCGGCGGCGATCAGATGCCGGATCCGATCGGCCAGCGTGGCGATGTCCGCACCCGCCGAGGTGTACCGAGCATCGCCGTTGTCCCTGTACGACGGGGCAGTACCCCCCGTACCGGAGCGGCCATGATCCAGGTCGGCGAAGGCGCTCAGGACGATGGGCAGCGCGGTGACGACGGCCACGGCGATGATCGGACCGAGGACGTGCAGCACGATCCCGGCGACGGTGAATGCCTTGCCCTCCGGCAGGGACCACGGCAGGTACGGCCAGACGTTCATGCCGAACGTCAGGGCCAAGAACACCTTCTCGATCCGCCCCAGGACGGGCGAGACGATCGGCTGGCCACGGGTGGCGAGGTAGGCGCGGGCGCCGACGACGAACAGCAGGGCCAGGCTCATGAACGGCTCGACCAGCCAGGCGAACACCCACGCCGGTGACCAGGGGGTGGCGCCCTCGGCGGCGAAGTGCTGCACTCCGGCCGTGCTCCAGGCCAGTGCCAGGGTCAGCGACACGATGGCGGCGCTCACCAGGAGGCGCAGCATCCGGGCGGCTTGCCAGGCGCGCATGGCCGGGTCCTGGCCCAGCTCGTGCAGCCGGACCGCCTCGCGGGCGGCCTTGCGACGCCGGCGGACGCGCGGGGTGTCCAGCAGAAGCGGAGCGTCGTCGTCCTGGAGTGCGGCCAGCGCGTGAGCTTCGATCACCTCTGCGCGCAGTCGCTGCACGCGCCGGGTCTCGCCCTCCGGGAGCGTGGACGTTGCTGGGGCCGAGCGCGGGGCAGGGACCGGCGTGGTGGGCGCCTTCGCGGCCAGGTGGCGTTCGATGTCGGCCAGGCCGCGGGCGACCTCGCCGGGTTCGGGGTCGGGCATCGGGATCGGGAACGTGGCGGTCATCGGGGACCTCCAGAAGCCTTCGGGGCCAACGGGTGGAGGGGCATCGAGTCGGACAGGCGGTGAAGCCGGGCACCGGTGGCGGGGTGGCCGCCCAGCAGCCAGCCGCCCAGGGCGTACCAGCGGGGCTCGGCGGTGATCTCATCGGCGAGGGACGCGGCGACGATGACGGCGCCGGGCAGGCCCACCGCCTCCAGCAGCGCCGCGGCATGCGCGTCGGCGGCGTACTCATCGGCTCGCCGTCGCCAGGCGGAGACCAGGAAGGCCACCACCGCGAGTACGGCCAGCACCGCGACGACCCACGCCGGGGCGGCCAGCGAGGTCGCCGCCCCGGCAGCGACCATGGCCCAGATCGTGATCCGCTCCAGAGCAGGAACGAGCCAGCCTGCCGGGTGCCCCAGCGCGTGATGGGCGATCTCGTGGGCGAGCGCGCCGTACAGGGACATCTGGCGTCCATCGGCCAGCAGGTCAGCGGCGATGCCGACTCGGAGCGGGGCACCGCACGGCCGGACCTCGGCGCAGGCGTTGTCACTGAAGGCGTCGGTGACGTAGACCAGCAGGCCCGGCAGGCCGGCCGCGTCCCCCAGGGTCGCGGCCAGCGTGGCCAGTCCCGCCAGGACGGTGGGCGAGGCGTTTTCGTGCTCGGGCGTCGACATCGGGCTGATCATGAGGTCACCTCCCGGGTGCCCGCGCTCGGCGCGCGCAGGCGGGCGGCGGCCTCGGTGGCCAGCTCGGCCAGCCGCTCCATCGCCTCGGCCTCGGCCTCGATGTCGGCCCCGGTGGAGTTCAGCGCGAACCAGGCCGGGGCGTTGGAGATGTGCAGCACCAGCAGACCGGAACTCGGAGCGTCCGCCAGG
Source organism: Streptosporangium sp. NPDC048047 (assembly GCF_040653115.1). Taxonomy (NCBI): domain Bacteria; kingdom Bacillati; phylum Actinomycetota; class Actinomycetes; order Streptosporangiales; family Streptosporangiaceae; genus Streptosporangium; species Streptosporangium sp. NPDC048047. The sequence goes on from NZ_JBEZNH010000013.1 coordinate 113,160, forward strand.
GTCGTCAGGCGCATCTCCGCGGAACGCGGCGCGTAGATCCCCACGGAGGCGGCGAGATGACTCCTGCCACTGTCCATAGGGCGGGAAGCGGGCTGGTCGAGGACATCGCGCAACAGGTCCGTGTGCGCGGCGAACACGCGCCCGCCGTAGGCCATGGCCAGGTGCGCGGTCAGGCCGGGGTAGCTGTCAGCGCGTACCCACGCGGCGCGGGCGGCGTCGTCGGCCCCGGCCACGGCGGGCAGGTCAGCGCGGGCAACGGTGCCCAGGTCGCAACGGGCGGGGACGGTCACCATCCACGCCTCGTCCGAGGCACGGGGGTCGGGCACGTAGCGGGGCGGGAGCGGCTGCCAGCGCGCGCCGGCCTCCAGGGACAGGCCGGTCTCCTCGGCCAGCTCGCGCACCGCGGCCTCGGCCGGGGCCTCACCGGCCTCCACGGTGCCGCCGGGCAGCGCCCAGCCGTGGCCGTCGCCACGCTCGACCATGACCAGCCACCGGTGGCCGTGCTCGTCGGTGGCGATCACGATCGCGTCGGCGCAGACCTGCTCGCCCCAGTGACCCAGCTCGTTGCGGCCGTAGCGGATGCCGGTCTTCTCGCACGGGTTGACCGGGCGGCCGTCGACCACCTCGAAGGGGATCACGGCTCGGGCCTGGCGGGGAGCCCAGTCGATCCTGGTGGGGTCGGTCTGCGCATCCGCCCAGCCCTCGGCGACGCCAATGGTCAGGACGTCGCGGTGGGTGTAGATGCGGCTGGTCTCGATCATCGCAGGTTCCTCCTTCAGCAGTCGCCGCGGCGGGGGCGGTGCGGCCAGCTCGGAACGGACGAAGTCCGTGTCGTGGTGGTCATGACGGACGGTTCTCCTCGGAATCTCAGGCGGTGATGATCAGGGCCGTGACGAAGAGCCAGCCGATGTGCCAGGACTGGTCGAGGGCGTAGGCGCCGGTGCCCAGGTGCGGGGCGTCATCCGTACCGGGCCGGGGCGTGCCCAGGCGGTAGAAGCCGCCCTTACCGAGGCGCTCGGCGAGCGCGGCGAGGGTGACGCGGCGGTCGGCCCAGTAGTGCGAGGCGGCGTCCACGGCCAGGCCGACGTACACGGCGACCAGGGCCAGCTGGAGGCCGGTGACGAGCTGGACGGCGAGCAGGAACGCGGCCTTGGTGACCGTCAGGGTGAGCACGTGGCCAGCGCAGGCCAGCCGCCCGGCGGCGGTCGGGGCGCCCTTGGCGCACGCCTGGTGGTGGGTCTGCACCCAGTGGTCGCCCACGGAGCGGGCGGCGAACAGGGCCGCGAACACTGCGGCGAAGGCGGCCAGGTCGGTGGTCGAAGTCATGGCGGTCACCTCGGGTCAGGGCGCGGAACGGGCGAGGGTGCGGCACATCCGGCAGGCGGCGGTGCAGCGGGCGCCGTGGCTGGGGCAGCGGGGGATCGGGCGGGCGGCGGTGGTGCCGCAGCGGCGACAGCTGATCGGGCTGTGGGAGCGGGAACCGCAATCGGTGCAGGAGAAGCGGGCCATCACTGACCACCTCCGCACGGGGTCTGCGTGGCCGCGGCGCGGCAGCCGGAGCAGACGTGGTCGTAGCCGAGGGTGTGGACCGAGCAGCGCGGCAGGTCCTCATTCCGGTGGCGCCCCGAGCACAGCGGGCACTGGTAGCGACCCATGGTCAGGCCACCTCCGCCAGTTTGGGGAGCGTGCCGGTCAGGTGACCGATCTCCTCAGCGGTACGGGCGGCCCACACGCCGGTGGCGGGGCGGACGGTCAGCGCGTAGGCCAGGCACAGCGGCCGCACCGGGCACAGGCCGCACACCTCGCGGGCCACCTGGACACGGGCGGCGCGCTCCTGTTCGCCCTCGGGGTGGTCGGGACCGGCATGCAGGTCGCGGTCATAGCGGCATTCGCCGACCTCGAACAGGACGCTCAAAGCGTCGGCCAGATTCAACGGCGGCGAAGTCATGGGGCGGGCGCTCATCGGTGCGCTCCGCACTGGCCGGTGCCCTCGCACACGCCGCACAGCTGGGTGGATGTCATCCAGCCGCCACCGCCGCAGCAGTGGCAGGGGTCCCGGAACCCGTTGGTTCCAGAGATGAGGTGGGTCATGATGAGGTGTCTCCTTCTGCGAGGGAGTCAGGGGCGGCCCGTGTCTTGGCGGATAGGGCCGCCCCGTTCGTGTAGGGGGTGCTACACGGATGACCGTACAGAGCCCCCTGCACGAACGTCAAGGGGGTGCTACACGATCTGTGCAGGGGGTCCTTGACGAAGCGGCGTACGCTGGGTCTCATGACAGAGGAGGATGCGACCAAGGCCGTTGCCGCTGCCCTGGCGGCTCTTGAGCGCGACTCCGAGGCGGCAGCGGGTGCCATTCGAAAGATCGGCGACCCCAACCAGGCGTTCCATCAGGCGACAGAGCTGGTAGAGACCCTGCGGAAGCTTTACGAAGCCTCTGCGGATCTGCGGGCTGAGCAGGCGGCTCGGATCTTCGAGACCGAACGCATGTCGCTGGCCGGACTCGCCGACCGGATCGGAGTGTCCAAAGCGAGGGCGGCTCAGTTGGTCAAGACGGCCAAGAGCGTAGGCCGGCCGAAGGCAGAGACATCGGAGGATGAACATGTCTGACCGCGCAGGGGTCCGCGTAGAGGTCTGGCCGGTGACGGCGGACTCCGTCGGACTCTGGCTGATCAGCGGGGCCGACGCATGGCGCTCAGGTCCCATCGCCCAGGACAGCGATCCGCACACCACCGTCGAAACGCTCCTCGCGGACCACTCGGCATCGGCCGACGTGACGCTCCTGCACTCCACCTCGTGGCGTGCGGAGGACGGCGACGTCATTCTGACGTACGTGGCCGTCGTCGGCTGCTCAGACCTGGCCCGCGAACAGTGGCCGGACGCCGCGCCGATCAATCCCGCACTGCCCGACGCGGTCGGCAAGCCCATCCCGGTGGAAGCCACCGAGGCACCGATTCCCCGGTACATCGACGTGCTCATGCACGGGCTAAGGCACCTGCGGTTCCTGCTCCACACCGACTCCGCCGCGCGGTCGGCGCTGTGCGATCGGTGGAAGGCGCACCTTCAGGCGTTCGTACCTGCCCTGGCCGGCATGTACGACCACGAGCGAGGCGAGGCGCCCATCACGCTTCCGGACGCGAGCCTCCTGTCATGAGCGAGGTTGGTGTGGACAGGGAGGAGTTCATCGTGAACAGGGCTCTTGATGAGCAGCGTGGATCACAGCGGCGGGCATATGCGGCTTTGGGAAGGCTCCTAGAGCAGGCGGTTACGGACGGACTTCCGGCCATCTCGTGGACGATCACGGATGGCTGTTCCGGCCCTACTTTGGTGGGGGAGTGCATCGCGGTCGATCCGGTGCAGCGCCAAGACGACTTCGAGGTATGGCGGCGCGCTATCAGCGCTGAGGCGTGGCCGGGCGGTCTTCGTCGAGGAGAAGGCGTTCACTTCCACGCCTCAGTCGCGGATGAAGAAGGTGTTTCAATCAGTATTACGGCTGAGATCTTAGCCGAGGAGGTGTAGTCCTCTTGTGTTGCCGAGAGCTTCACGCGAAGCTCTCGGCGCCAGATCTTCACTCGGTGTTATTTATAACTGATTCTCCCTTCGACGTGGCCCGAACGAGACCAGCAGCCCGAAGGATTAGGAGCACCTTTCTGGCCTCCTTGATCGATATATTCCACCGCTTGGTTATCTCATCGACTGTCGGCGCCGGAGATCCGTCTTTAAAGCTTCCGGAGGAGATTGATCTTCGATACTCCGAAACGATGTGAGACAGAGGAAAGTCTTTAAGTCCTTCGGCATATAACAAAATATATATCGTATCCCTAGACAGTCCTGTTGCCATGCTTATGGCTCTGATGTTTTTTTCACCCTGCTTGTAGAGCTCAAGTGCCAGGTTTTTCGTGGCGCTTTTGGGTGCTCTCTCGTCGCCTCGCTGAGCAGCAGCTATGGCTTTGAGCAGGCCAACATCGACGCTTCTTTCCTCCTGCTCGTAGGCTTTGGGTATGATCGCTCCATTCACCCTCGCTATGCTTTCATAATATGACAACAAAAAATCTGGAATGCGCGAAGAGATGTCGCCGTCTTTGGGTATCAGATCCTGATTCGTGAGTTGTGCTATTAGGGGTGCATGAAGTGAAAGAGCGTCGTTTTCCGATAGGAAAATAAACGACATTGGGAATTTAATCCAATCATTCCTATCCTCCACTTCCCAGAATGAAGTGACTTGCTCAATCTTTTTTTCCACTGCCTGCTGAAAGTGAACCTTTTCGATTCTGAATGGTTTTTCTGAGTCTGCATTTTTATCTATCGTAGCTCGGAGAAATGATCTTTCTACACTGACGGTTTTCTCTATTTCATCTCGATATGCATCATATCGCCGAATTGTGACAGTTCTTGAATCTTGAGTGCAGCTCAGCTCTCGCACTCTTTTCTTGCTCGTTTGTGCCAGCGCATCTTTTATTTTATCCGGTATTGACGTGCAATTTCTTGCTCGCCTTACTATCGCTAAAAGGAATTCTCCTTCGGGGGTTTCTTTGGAACCGTTGTCTGCATTTTGTCCCATAAGGGTCATGTGATGGTCCTTGTCTGTTTTGGCATGTCGACCTCTCGACATGTATAGCGCTCGACAGGGACGATCTCGTGATCGGGGGTATGTTTTATCCACTGCCGGTGAATAAAACATCACCTGGGTTCTAGGTTGAATGCCCTGGAGCAAAGGGGGAGGATTTGACGTGGCTAGGCTTCGCTAGAAAAATCTCACCAGAAAGGAGGTAAGTGTGGCGAAGCCCTCTGAAGGCTGGTTATCCCGGCTTATAACAGAAACAGGGCGGACAGTTCGGTATGCGTTGGACCGCTGGCACCGAACTGCCGCCCTGATAGCTCTGATCATCACCGTAGCAGCGATCGTTCACGTGCTAGGCATCGAGCTATAGCACAGGCTAGCCGGTAGGCGATGAATTTGCGAGATCCTCATATGGGACATTCGAGCAAAGATCTTCGCCTACCGGTACTTTTTGGCGGTTCGTATAGCTTTACTGCCCAGACTGCGAGGCGAGCCAGCCTCTCGCTTGCGTGACTAACTGTGTGACAACCGTGGCGAACCTCGGCGAACTCTCGCAGCCCTCTACGGCGTGCCAGCACGGGCAACCACACGTCCATACACTGGCCGGATCTGCCCCTTGATTGGTTCACACCGAAGAGGTCACTGGTTCGATCCCAGTATCGCCCACCGCATCAGAGGCCATCCGTGATCACACGGATGGCCTCTTCTGGTCTCACGGGCCACCGCGGCCCCCGCAGGGGGACGGATCGTCCTCCTGACCCACGGGTCTTCCCCGCCCCCGCCCCTCCGCCCGTTGCTCCCGGGGCGGGGATCACCGGCCGGCGCGGGACGTCCTCCAGCCCCGGCCGGCTCGTGGAGGACGGTCGTTCACAGCCGGCCCCGTGCCTCCCGGATCTGGCGCAGTACGCCGTGGGCGCCCACGGTCTCGGCGATCACGCCGGCCTCGTCGAGCAGTCCCAGCGCCTCGTCACGGCGGCCTTCCGCGGCGTTGACGTAGGCCAGTCCGACCAGGTTGGCGGCGACGCCGGGAAGGAACCCGATTGCGCGGCGGAGCCGGGTCGATTCCTCCAGGCGTTCCCGCGCCGCCTTCGGGCGGCCCGCCATCTGATCCGCGATGCCCAGGTGCCGGAGGGCGTAGGACGCGGTCAGAGCGTCATCGGCGCGCACCGCTTCCCGGTGCGACCGCTCCAGCAGGGAGACCGCCGCGGCGTCGTCATCCCGTACGACCTGATGGAAGCACCCCATCCAGAACAGGGCCTCCGCCTCGCCGCGTACGTCTCCGAGGGCCCGGTAGAGGCCGGCGGCGCGCTCGAACAGCCTCAGTTCCTGAGGATCCTCGCGTCCGTCGCCGAGGAACCGCGCGTGCGCGACACGGCCCCGGGCGAGGGCGAGGTCCGCCTCCACCGCGTCCAATTCCCGGTCGGCCGCCGCCACGGCATCGGTGTCGCCCTTGAAGACCGCTCGCTCGTACAGCGTCATGGCCTGCTCGATCCGGTCGTCCGCGCTCATCTCGCCCCTCACCGTTTCCGTCTGGCTCGCCGAACCCTAGAAGATCGGGACGGCGCGCGCACCCGGACGCCGTCTCCCGGTGTGCCGGGGCGGGGCGACATCCGGCAGGGGCGGACGTCGCGAGCCGGTTCGCAGAGGACGGGATCCGTACGGTGATCGTGCCGCCGCGCACTCGCCTCCATCGTGCGGCAGGCGGGTCTCATTCCCGAACGTCTACGCGATCTGCTCTGATCACCGTCGCGCTGCTCTGATCACCGTCGCGCGGTCTTCCGCCGATGACGCTCACCGGCCGGGCCCATGTGAAATTTTCACCGGTCCGGGCCGTCCCGGTGTCGCCGTCGTCTCGTGAAGAGCCAGGCCGGAGGGGCGGAGAGCGGGGGCGGCCGGTGCGGGGCGGACGGGGTTTGTTGACGCGTCCCGGCCCTTCGGATGTACTCCGCGACACCGCCGCGTTTCCCGCGGTGGTCGTATGGCCCGGGAGGTCGTCACTTGTTAGCGCTAACAAGCGATAGCGGCACCGCCGCCTCCTTCGCGGGCCGCGACCCCGCCCGTGACGCGAAGCGCCGCGGGATCCCGCCCGGGGCCGGCTGGGAGACCGTCCCGGGCGCACCGGCCGTGGGGAGCCCGGGTGGGACTCCCCACGGCCACCGCGCGCGCTGGAGCCTGACGTGCGGTCCCCGCCGTGGCCGCCGGGCCTGCCCGCCTGGGCGGACCCCGCCTGCCGGACGCCGGACGCGCGCGCCGGGACGTGGGCGGGCCCGTCCACGTCCGGGGCACGCCGGCGGACCGGCGACGGGCGCGCCGCGACCCGATCACCTCAAGATCAATCCGATTTCTCCAGATCGATGTCCGACGAAGGGACAGCCATGCTCGAAAACACCGTTCCCGGCCGCGGCCGCCGACGGGCCCCAGGCGGCTTCGGCCGGTTGACCGCCGTCACCGCCGCCGGTGTGCTGGGGGCCGGCCTCATGCTGGCGCTGCCGACCTCGGCGTCCGGCGCGGCCACCACGCTGGGCGCGGCGGCCGCGCAGAGCGGCCGCTTCTTCGGCGCCGCGGTGGCGGGTGGGAAGCTCGGCGACTCCACCTACGTGAGCATCCTGAACCGGGAGTTCAACTCGGTGGTCGCCGAGAACGAGATGAAGTGGGACGCGACCGAGCCCAACCAGAACCAGTTCAACTACAGCGGCGGCGACCGGCTCGTCAACCACGCGATGGGCCAGGGGATGAAGGTCCGGGGCCACACCCTGCTGTGGCACAACCAGCAGCCCCGCTGGGCGCAGAGCCTGTCGGGCTCGGCGCTGCGCAACGCCGCGATCAACCACGTCACCCAGGTCGCCACCCACTTCCGCGGCAAGATCAACTCGTGGGACGTGGTGAACGAGGCGTTCGCCGACGGCGGCTCCGGCGGCCGGCGCGACTCCAACCTGCAGCGCACCGGCAACGACTGGATCGAGGCCGCGTTCCGGGCGGCGCGGGCCGCCGACCCGGGGGCCAAGCTCTGCTACAACGACTACAACACCGACGGGATCAACGCCAAGAGCACCGGCATCTACAACATGGTGCGTGACTTCAAGGCCCGCGGCGTGCCGATCGACTGCGTGGGCTTCCAGTCCCACCTGGGCACCACGATACCGGGCGACTACCAGGCCAACCTGCAGCGCTTCGCCGACCTCGGGGTGGACGTGCAGATCACCGAGCTGGACGTGGCCCAGGGTTCCAACCAGGCCAACGTGTACGCCGCGGTGACGCGCGCCTGCCTGGCGGTCTCCCGGTGCACCGGCATCACGGTATGGGGCATCCGCGACAGCGACTCCTGGCGCACGGGGGAGAACCCCCTGCTGTTCGACGCGAGCGGCAACAAGAAGCCCGCCTACACCTCCGTGCTCAACGCCCTCAACAACGCCGGCTCGACGGCGACCCCCACCGCCACCCCCACCGTGACGCCCACATCGACGCCGACCTCGACCCCCACCTCGACGCCGACCACCGGCACCGGCGCGTGCCGGGTGAGCTACACGATGAACTCCTGGGGTAACGGCTTCACGGCCGGCATCAGCATCACCAACACCGGCTCGTCGGCGCTCAACGGCTGGTCGCTGGAGTTCACCCTGCCCTCCGGGCAGACCATCACCTCGGGCTGGAACGCCACCTACTCGCCCTCCAGCGGCCGGGTGACCGCGCGCAACGTCGACTACAACGGCGCGCTCGCCCCCGGGGCGACGACCGACATCGGCTTCCAGGCCGGCCACACCGGCAACACCTCGAAGCCGGACTCCTTCACCCTCAACGGCGCCTCCTGCACCGTCGCCTGACCCTCCGTCCGGCGGCGACCGACGCCACACCGGCCGGGCCGTCTCAGGGGGCGGCCCGGCCGGAAGATCGATCGGAGGTTTCGCCCCCCTACCCACGGGTAAGGCCGCTGACCTGGTCTTACACACTCCGTGGAGGAATTCGCCGGATGGACGCGAGCAAGCCCGCCAAGGCGGTCAAGGATGTCGTGAAGAACGCCGCCGAGAAGGTGGCCGACGCCCTGGCCCCGGATGTCCCCGGTTCGCCGGGGAGTGCCCCGCCGACCGTCGAGGAGCCGACGACGCCGCGCGACCCGCTGCCGCCGAAGAGGGAACAGGGCGCTCCGGCGACCGTCACGCCGACCGGGGCGGAGACCGGCGCGCCCGCCACCGCCAAGGGCCAGCAGGGGGCCTACCTCACCACCGCGCAGGGGGCGCGGCTGCGCGACACCGACCACTCGCTGAAGGCGGGAGAGCGCGGTCCGACCCTGCTGCAGGACCACCACCTGCGCGAGAAGATCACGCACTTCGACCACGAGCGCATCCCCGAGCGCGTCGTCCACGCCCGGGGCGCCGGCGCCCACGGCGTGTTCGAGGCCTACGGCACCGCCGAGGCGGTGACCAGGGCCGGATTCCTCAAGAAGGGACGGAAGACCGACGTCTTCGTGCGGTTCTCCACCGTCCTCGGCTCGCGCGGCTCGGCCGACACGGTCCGCGACACCCGCGGCTTCGCGACGAAGTTCTACACCGACGAGGGCACCTTCGACCTCGTCGCCAACAACATCCCGGTCTTCTTCATCCAGGACGGCATCAAGTTCCCCGACGTCATCCACGCCGGCAAGCCGCACCCCGACCGGGAGATCCCGCAGGCGCAGAGCGCGCACGACACGTTCTGGGACTTCGTCTCCCTGCACACCGAGGCGCAGCACCACACGATGTGGAACATGTCCGACCGCGGGATCCCGCGCTCCTTCCGGATGATGGAGGGCTTCGGCGTCCACACCTTCCGGCTGGTCGACGACGCCGGGGAGACGGTGCTGGTCAAGTTCCACTGGAAGCCCAAGCTCGGCGTGCACTCCCTGACCTGGGAGGAGGCGCAGATGCTCGGCGGCATGGACCCCGACTTCCACCGCCGCGACCTCTACGACGCGATCGAGGCCGGCGCCCATCCCGAGTGGGAGCTCGGCATCCAGGTGTTCCCCGACACCCCGGACCAGACCTTCGAGGGCATCGACCTGCTCGACCCGACCAAGATCGTGCCCGAGGAGCTCGCGCCGGTGCAGCCGATCGGGAAGATGACGCTCAACCGGACGCCGACGAACTTCTTCGCCGAGGTCGAGCAGGTCGCCTTCCACGTCGGCCACCTGCCGCCGGGCATCGACGTCACCAACGACCCACTGCTGCAGACGCGGCTGTTCTCCTACCTCGACACGCAGATCACGCGGCTGGGCGGCCCGAACTTCGCGCAGATCCCGGTCAACCGCCCCCGCTGCCCGGTCAACGACATGCTGCGGGACGGCTTCCACCAGCACGCCGTACACGCCGGGGTCGCGCCGTACCGGCCGAACTCCCTCGACGGCGGCAACCCGTTCGTCGCCGGTGACGCCGAGAACGCGTTCGTCGACGCACCGGTCGAGGTCGCCCAGGCGCGCAAGGTCCGCGCCAACCCCGTGTCCTTCGACGACCACTACAGCCAGACGCGCCTGTTCTGGCGGAGCATGTCTCCGGTGGAGAAGGAGCACATCATCCGCGCCTACACCTTCGAGCTGGGCAAGTGCTACGAGCAGGCGATCAAGGAGCGCCAGCTCCAGTGCCTGGCGAACATCGACCCGGTCCTCTGCCAGGAGGTCGCCACCGGGCTGGGACTGCCCGCGCCGGAGCCGGCGCTGCCGCTCGCCGACACGGCGCCCAGCCCCGCGCTCTCGCAGGTGGGCGGTGAGTGGCCGGCCGACGGCCGCATCGTCGGCGTCGTCGTCGACGATGACGCCGACCTCGACGGTGTGCGCGAGCTGCGTGCGGCCGTGTTCGCCGCCGGCATGGTGCCGCTCCTGATCGCCCCGCACGGCGGCATGGTGGGGGACATGCCCGTGCAGCGGACCTTCGCCACCGCGCGGTCGATCGAGTTCGACGCGCTGCTGCTGGCCGCCGCGCCGGCGCCCGCGCCCGACGCCGTGCCCGCGCGCGACGCCAAGGCGGGCGCCGCCGACTCCGCCGTGGTGGACCCGCGCGTGACGCTCCTGATCGACGAGTGCTGGCGGCACGCCAAGGCGATCGGCGCCTGGGGCGCCGGCGTGGCCGTGCTGGAGCGCGCCGGGATCACCGGCGCGCCGGGCGTCGTCCGAGGCGACTCCGCCACGGAGGTCCTCGCCGGCGTGCGCGGGCTGATGGCCGCCCACCGCGTCTGGGAACGGTTCCCCGCCTCGGTCTCCTGAGGCCCCGGCATCCGGCGGCGCCGACGTGAGGTCCTGGCGTCCGGCGGCGCCGACGTGAGGTT
>NZ_JBEZNH010000013.1:124106-137022 GCF_040653115.1 Streptosporangium sp. NPDC048047
TGGCATCCGGCGGCGCCGACGTGAGGTCCTGGCGTCCGGCGGCGCCGACGTGAGGTTCCGGCGTCCGGCGGCGTCGACGCCCCCTGGCCGGATCCCCGTGAGCGATCTGCTCGCCCGCGGGGATCCGGCCAGGGGGCGTCCCGGTCGTGCGGGCGGGACGCGGCTGTCCGGGCCCGGTGACGGATTCCTCCGTACGGCGCCGCGGGACCCCGCGGTTCACAATGACCTGACTGAAACCTTGACGTAACACGCGGGTGCGTTTCATAGTGGGCCGGTCGGCCTAATACGCATCGAAACTATGGAGGACTTGCCACCCGCATTTATGTTAACGCTAACAAAATAGACGTCTTTCCCTTTTCTGTCACGATTCCGCAGGTCAGCGGGCATCGCGCCATGCGATTGATCACGTGGCGATCACCCATGTCTTTCGGCCGGTGAATCCTGCCCGAAACCCCCGGCATCCGTGGCGCACCCCCCTGGAAGGCAGATGTTCATGATGTCCGTCCGGTCCCGGTCACGGCACTTCAAAAAGGCATTGCTGTCCGCGGGCGCGACCATCGCGCTCGCCGCCGGTCTGCTGTCCGGCGTCTCCGCCCCGTCGCAGGCCGCGACATCGCAGCCGTGTGACATCTACGCCGCGGGCGGCACGCCGTGCGTGGCGGCGCACAGCACGACCCGTGCGCTGTACGGCGCCTACAACGGCCCGCTGTACCAGGTGCGCCGCTCCTCCGACAACGCCACCCGCGACATCGGCGTGCTGAGCGCGGGCGGAGTCGCGGACGCCGCCGCGCAGGACTCCTTCTGCGCCGCCGCCACCTGCCTGATCACGGTCATCTACGACCAGTCGGGACGCAACAACCGCCTCACCCAGGCCCCTCCCGGCGGGTTCTCCGGACCGGCCCCGGGCGGATACGACAACCTGGCGGACGCGACGCTGGCGCCGATCATGGTCGGCGGGCACAAGGCGTACGGCGTCTACGTGGCTCCGGGCACCGGGTACCGCAACAACGCCACCAACGGCGTCGCCAAGGGCGACCAGCCCGAGGGCATGTACGCCATCTTCGACGGCACCCACTACAACGGCGGCTGCTGCTTCGACTACGGCAACGCCGAGACCAACAGCCGCGACAACGGCAACGGCACCATGGAGGCCATCTACTTCGGCAACAACAAGGTCTGGGGCTACGGCGCCGGCAACGGCCCCTGGATCATGGCCGACCTGGAGAACGGCCTGTTCTCCGGCGTCAACCAGAGGTACAACGCGGGCGACCCCAGCATCAGCCACCGGTTCCTGACCGCCGTCGTCAAGGGCGAGCCGAACCACTGGGCCATCCGGGGCGGCAACGCCCAGTCCGGCGGCCTTTCGACCTTCTACAACGGGGTGCGGCCCAACGTGCCGGGCTACAACCCGATGAAGAAGGAGGGGGCCATCATCCTCGGCATCGGCGGCGACAACAGCATCGGCGCCCGAGGCACCTTCTACGAGGGCGTGATGACCTCCGGCTACCCGTCGGACGCCACCGAGAACGCGGTGCAGGCCAACATCGTCGCCGCCGGATACGCGACGGGCGGCGGTACGGGCGGGACGCTCACCCCCGGCTCGTCGGTGTCGCTGCGTGCGACGACGGCCTGCTGCACCGGCCGCTACATCCGGCACCAGAACGACAACGCCGTCACCTCGGTGATCACCTCGTCCAGCTCCGCCACCGACAAGAGCGACGCCACCTGGGTCGTGCGCGCCGGCCTGGCCGGCGGCTCGTGCGTGTCGTTCGAGTCGAGGAACTACCCCGGCAGTTTCCTGCGGCACTACAACTACCGGCTGTACCGGCAGTCGAACGACGGCAGTTCGCTGTTCGCCGCCGACGCGACGTTCTGCCCGCAGTCCGGGAAGAACGGCCAGGGCGTCTCACTGGCCTCGTACAACTATCCGGACCGGTTCGTCCGCCACTACTACGACACCGTCTACATCGCCGCCAACGGCGGCTCGAACGCCTTCGACAGCCCCACCTCGTGGAGTGACGACGTGAGCTGGATCGTCGCCCCTCCGTGGGCGTAGCCGCCGGCGAGCAGAGCGGAGCCGTCCCCATCCGATGGGGACGGCTCCCGTCGTCCTCGCCCCTCCGCTCCTCATCCGGGCGGGACCGCGGCCCGGGAGCGGATGGGCGGGGTCAGCTCGTGCAGGACGCCTTGGCCGAGACGTAGACGCGGACGGCGCCTCCGTTGGCGGCCGTCACCGTGAGCCTGTCGCGGCTGAAGGCGTCGGAGTCGGTGTCCAGGCTCGTCGTGACCGACACCCCGGCGCCGGCGGTGACGCTGATCGTGTCGGTCAGCATCGTGGGCGCGTACGCGGGGCACATGACGAGGAACGATCTGGTGGTGCCGGGCTCGACCCAGACCGCGTTGCCCGCGGAGCCGGTCTGCGCGGAGGCCGGGGCCGCGACGGCCGCCCCGCCCGTCACGACGGCGGCCGCCAGCACGACTCCGGTCACGAGGTTCTTGATCATGGTGATGTCCTTTCGCGTGGGTTTCACTGGGTTCTCCGGTCCCTTTTCGGGACCGCCTCATCAGGGGAGGTGAGGTACGGTGCCCGGCCCGGAAGGGCCGGGAAGGCGCCGTCCTCCCGCCCTGCCGGGCGGGGAGGACGACACGCCGGCCCCGACGGGGCCGGTGGTGGGCGGCCCGCCGGGGCGGGTCCGCAGGAGGGAGCAGGAGGGAGGTCGCCGGGCCGGGGCCTTCAGCGGCCGGCCGGGATCCCCTCCCGGGCGGCGGCCCGGGGACCGGCCGGGACGCCGCCCGGCCGCGGCAGGAGCACCCGGGCCACGACGCCCGGCGACAGCAGCCGCCGCGGCGGCTCCTGCAGGTTGGCGACGCTCAGGAAGGCGTTCCCGACCACCGGGTCGGCCTCGGCGGCCACGTGGAGACGGGCGAGGTAGCCGTTCAGCAGCCGCAGGCGCGCGGTGCGCCGGCCCTCGACGGACGGGAACCGCAGGTCCCCGCCGACCGACATGTCCCACGGCACGTCGATGATCCGCGCGGCGCGCCGGAAGAAGCGGCGGGCCAGGCCGTCCGGCCCTCCGTCCGCCAGGCAGTCGCGCAACGCGGCGGCCTCGCAGGCCGCCACCGTCATGCCCTGCCCATAGGTGGGGTTGAACTGGCACAGGGCGTCGCCGAACACCACGTAGCCCTCGGGGAAGCGGTCCAGCCGCTCGTACCGGCGGCGGACGCTCACCGGGATGCGCATCGGCCGCGGCTCCCCGAGCGGTTCGAGCCGCCGCAGGAGGTCGTGCAGATCGGGGACCGGGAGCCGGGCGGCGAACCGGTGGTACCCCTCAGGGTCGGCGGGCGGGAGGTCGTCGCCCATGCCGTACAGGGTGACCAGCCAGCGGTCGCCCTCCGCGCTGAGCGCGACCCCGCCCCTGGGGACGGCCGCGCTGTGCCCCACGATGAGGGCGACGGCGTCGCAGTCGCCCGGCCGGCGCCGGTACTCGCGCGAGACGTACATCAGCCGGGACTCGACGCGTTCCTCCGGCACCGGCCCGTACCCCAGCAGGCGCAGCCACTCGGCGCCCCGGTTGCCCCGGCCGGTGGCGTTCACCACGAGGTCGGCCGCCATGTCCCGCGGCCGGTGGCCGGGGCGCAGCAGCCGCACCCCGGTGACCGCGCCGCCGGCGCCGGTGATCGGCTCGACCACCTCGCAGGCGTCGAGGATCGTCACGCCCGGAAGGGCCTCCACCCGGGACCGCAGGGAGCGTTCGAGCCGTGGCCGGCTCACCGACAGTCCGCGCAGCCGCGAGGGCGCGGGGCGCAGCAGCCTGCCGTCGTTGTACCAGCGGACGTCGCCCTGGAGGTCGCAGGCGACGGCGCCCGTCGCGACGAGGTCCGCGGTGAGTCCGGGGAACAGCTCCTCCAGCACCTCGCAGCCCCGCGACAGCATTCCGTGCGCGTGACGGCCCTGCGGCACGCCCCGCCGCGGGACGCCCTCGACGGGCAGCGCGTCGCGGTCGACCACCGTGACCCGGCCGAACGTCTCGCTCAGCACCCGGGCCGCCAGCAGGCCGCCCATCCCCGCCCCGGCGACGACGGCGTGCCCCGGGCGTCCGGGCCGCTCACCGCGACCGTCGTGGCCGGGAGACTCCGAATGCCCGGCATATACGGCATATCCGGCATGTCTGCTGTCCCCGCCGTCCCCGGATGGCCGGTGGCCGGTGTCCTCCATGGCGTCCTCACCCTCGTCGTCCGGCCGCCCCGCGGGGCGGCGCCGTGCTCACGACATGAGGATGTGCGCGGCCGCTGGGAGGCCGCCGGGAGACGGCTTCCCCAGCGGTCACCCGGCGGTCGCCCGGTGACCGCCCAGCGACCTCCCAGCGTTCTCCCAGTGACCGCGGCTCCGGTCGTCAGGGGGAGCGGCGGCCGGTCAGGTCGGCGATCAGGGTGGTGAGCAGGGCGCTCACCTCCTGCCGGGACAGCGCGCCGCCGCGGGCGGCATGCCGTTCGTACTCCTCCGGCGGCAGCGCCTCGCGGACCGCGGCGGCCTCGCGCGGCCCGTCCAGCGGGTCCATCGACTCCGGGGAGACACCGGCCCGGGACCCGATGGCCCGCACCGCGCCCATCAGCACGGCCGCCTCCTCGGCCCGCCCGGCCAGCACCAGCGCGCGGGCCGCGCTGTGCACGGTCACCAGCCAGAAGGAGGTGTCCCCGTAGCGGTCCATCGCGGCCAGCACGTCCCCCGCGACGGCCAGGGCCCGGAGGCCGTCCCCGCGGTCGCAGGCGGTCTTCAGGTCGCACCAGGCGACACCGTCCGCGACCCAGTCGTGGCCGCTGGCGCGGGCGGCGACGAGGGCCTCCCGGAAGGCCGTGCCGGCACCCGGCAGGTCTCCCAGGATCCGCAGCACCATGCCCTGGATCATGAGCGTCTCGGCCTCCAGCCAGACCTGGGCGGTGCCCCGGGCCATCTCGACGGCCGCGCGGGCCGACGACGCGGCGTCGAGCGGAACCCCGGTCAGCAGGCCCAGATATGCGGCGTAGGCGGCGGCGCCCGCCTCCGTCACCGGGTCACCGGCCTCGCGGGCTTCCTCCACGGCCCTGCTCGCCCTCTCGTATCCCGCCTCCGGATACCCGGCCAGGTAGTTCAGCGCCGCGTCGGCGAGCCGGGCCGGCGCCCGGAGGCCCGCGCTCGCCCAGGGGGCCCAGACGAACCCGTCCAGCAGCCAGGCCGTCCCCTCCGCGACATGGCCCCGGCGGAACCAGAACCAGAAGAGCGCGCTGCCCAGTCGCAGCGCGTATTCGCCCTCGCCTTCCACCAGCGCCGACGTGAACGCCGCCCGGAACTCCGGCTGGTCGAGGCTCAGCCCGTCGAGCAGCTCCGCCCCCTGCGGGCCGCGGAGGTGGCGTTCGGCGTTCTCGGCCCGGGCCAGGACCCAGGCGCGGTGGCGCTCCTCGGCGTTGTTCAGCTCGACGGGTGAGAGCGCGCCCGTGGCGTACCGGCGCAGCGTCTCCAGCATCCGGTAGCGGCGCGGCGCCGTGCCGGGCACGGCGATGACCAGTGACTTGCGGACCAGAGCCGACAGCGGCCCCAGGACGGGGGTGACCTCCCCGACGGCGGCGGCCCCGTCGAGGTCGAAGCCGGAGGCGAACACGCCGAGCCGGTAGAACAGCCGGCGCTCGTCCGGCTCCAGCAGCTGGTCGCTCCAGGCGACCGTGTCCAGCAGCGTCCGGTGGCGGTCCGGGCGGTCGGCCGAGCCGCCCACCAGCAGGGTGAAGCGGTCCTCCAGGGCGTCGGCGATCTGGCCGACGGACAGCATCCGGCACTGCGCGGCGGCGAGCTCGACGGCCAGCGGGATGCCGTCGAGATCCTCGCACAGGGCGGCGATCCGCTCCCGGTCGCCCGGCTCGGGCGTCCAGCCGGGCTGGGCGGCGGCCGCGCGGTGCAGGAACAGCTCCACGGCCTCCGTGGCGGCGGGCAGGGGCGGCACCTCGTAGATCGCCTCACCGGTGATGCCCAGCGGCTCGCGGCCGGTGCACAGGACACGCACGGATCCGCAGCGGGTCAGCAGGGTGTGGACCAGCTCCGCGGCGGGAGCCAGCAGGTGCTCGCAGTTGTCCAGGACGATCAGCGTGTCGCGCTCGACGAGCATCGTGGCGAGCCGGTCGGGGGAGGGGACGGTGGGCAGGCCCAGGGCGTCGGCGACGGTCGCGGCCAGCAACTGGGTCGCGGTCAGCGGCTCGGGCACGTGCCGCTCTCCCAGCTCGACGAGCCAGGGTCCGTCGGCGTCGGCTCGGGCGCGGGCGACCTCCAGGGCCAGCCGGGTCTTGCCGACGCCGCCCGGACCGGTGAGCGTGACGAGCCGGTGCCCGTCCAGCAGGCCGGCGACGGCCGCGAGGTCGCCGGCGCGGCCGACGAAGCTGGACAGCGCGAACGGCAGGTTGCCCGGGGGCGGCGCCGGAACCGCGGTCCGGGTGGGGGGGACGCGGCCGGGCCGCCCGGGCGCGGGGGCCGGCGGCGGGTTCCGCCGCCTGGGAGCCGGGGCCAGCCGCGGGTCCTGGGCGAGCACCGCCGCCTCCAGGTCGCGCAGGCCGGGGCCGGGGTCGATGCCCAGCTCGTCGGCCAGCCGTCTGCGCACCCTGCGCAGCGCGGTGAGGGCGTCGGCCTGCCGCCCCGACCGGTACAGGGCGAGGGCCAGCAGCTCCCAGCCGCGCTCCCGCAGCGGCTGTTCGGCGACCAGCGCCTCCAGCTCGCCCACGGCGGAGGCGTGCCGCCCCGCCGCGATGACGGCGGCGAGCCGGTCCTCACGCACCGTGGCCCGCAGCTCCTCCAGCCGGGTCGCGTCCGGCGTCGCGAACGCCGCCCCGTCGAAGTCGGCGTAGGCCGGGCCCCGCCAGAGCGCGAGCGCCCGCCCCAGGAGGTCGGCGGCCTCCTCAGGTTCGCCGTCCTCCAGCGCGTGCCGGCCGCGGGCGGCCAGCTCCGTGAAGCGCTCGGCGTCGATCGCGTCCGGGGCGGCGCGCAGGGCGTATCCCGGCCCCTCGCGCACCAGCAGCCGGGCCGGGGCGCCGGGGACCCGTTCGGGTTCCAGCGTCCTGCGCAGGTCGGCGACGTATCCGTGGAGCGTCGTCACGGAGGGCGCCCTGGAGCCCTCCCAGACCTCGGACAGGATCCGCTCCGCCGGGACGCTCCTGCCCCGCGCGATCAGCAGCCGCGCCAGCACGGCCCGCTGGCGGGACCCGCCCAGCGCCGCCGGGCGATCGCCCACCTCGGCCCGGAGCGACCCGAGCACCCCGAAGCGCACGTCCCCGGCGAGTCTCACCGGCGGTCCTCCCTCGATCCGCCGGCCGTACGGAGGTCCGGCCGTCCGGGTCCCCGGTCGCCGCGGTCGGCGCGGTCGGCGGAGGGGGCTGGGCGGGGGGCGGGGGAGCGGACGCCTGGATGCACCGGTTCGGCCATGCGGCAATGATGCTCCCGTTTCCGGCCGGGCGCAGCGGTCTCCTCGCCGCCTTCCGGAGAGAATCCCGTGCCCCGCGGGGAACCCGGTTTCTCCGAGCGTCCGCCCTTCGCGGAACGTTCCATCCCGGCCGGAATTACGGATGGAGATCACCGCACGTTTCGGTCGTGATAGTAAAGACCCTCGAAGTTTTCCGTACACGGGGGCAAAAGTGACGACGATCAGCCGGCGACGGCTCCTCCAGGCGGGCGCGGGGGTCGTGCCCGCGCTCGCGCTCGGCACCCGGCCCGCCGAGGCCGCGACCATCACCACGGGCGTCGTGCCGAGCGCGCTCGCCGGGTTCGACAGCGCGATGAAGACCTACATCGCGGAACGCGGCATCGGGTGCGCCCAGCTCGCGGTCGCCCGCAAGGGGAAGATCCTCCTCGCCCGCGGCTACGGCGTCTACACCCGGTCGGCGACCCTGCGGAAGGTGCAGCCGACGTCCCTCTTCCGGGTCGCCAGCCTCAGCAAGAACATCACGGGAGCCGCGATCGCCCGGCTGGCCCAGGACGGCAGGCTGAGCCTCGGGGCGTCGGTGGCGTCCCTGCTGGGGCTGTCCACCACGACCGACCCGCGCCTGGCGAAGGTCACCGTCTGGCGGCTGCTGCAGCACACCGGCGGCTGGGACCGCGGCGCGTCGCCGGACCCGCTCTGGGCGGACCACGCGATCTCCGCGTCGCTCGACGCGCCGCTGCCGGTCGACCACGCCGACATCATGAAGTGGACGACCGCCAGGAAGCTCGACTTCGATCCCGGCACCAGGCACGTCTACAGCAACTACGGCTACATGCTGCTCGGCCGGATCATCGAGAAGGTCTCCGGCATGAGCTACGAGTCGTACGTCAGGCAGAAGCTCCTGGCGCCCCTCGGGATCACCCGGCCGGTGCTGGGCGGCAGCCTCGCGTCGGAGGCCGCCTCCATCGAGGTGCCCTACGTCTCGAAGTACACGAACAAGACCGTCCTCGACGACTCGGGCACGGTCGTGCCGTACCCCTACGGCGGCTTCAACATGCCGAACCAGGACGCCAACGGCGGCTGGCTCGCCTCGGCCGTCGACCTGGTCAAGTGGGGCTTCGCCTTCGACGCCGCCGGGCCGGTGCTCAACTCGACGTCGCTCTCCCGGGTGTTCGCCAAGCCCGAGACGGGCGTCACCTCCGGCGGCTCGTGGTACGGCTTCGGCTGGTACGTCCGCAACAACAACGAGGGCGGGCTCAACACCTGGCACAACGGTTCCATGCCCGGCACGTTCGCCTTCCTGGCGAGGATCCAGAACGGCGTCAGCTACTGCGCGATCTTCAACCGCAGGGAGGAGGAGGGCACCCCGGACTTCGACTCGATCGACCCGATCCTGGGCAAGGCCGCCTCAGGTGTGAAGACCTGGCCGACGACGGACCTCGCGCCGAACTACTTCTGACCCGCGCCCCGCCTCCGACCCGCCCCCGCCGGTCCGGCGGGGGCTCAGCGCGTCGACTCGCGGACCACGAGCTCGAAGGGGGCGACGTGCTCCCCGGCCGGGCGGAGGGGGCCGCGGACGCGCTGGACCGCCAGCTCGACGGCCTTCTCCGCCATCCACCGGTGGTCCGGCGCCACCGAGGACAGCGAGGGGACGAGGAAACGCGACTCGGGAACGTCGTCGAAGCCGATGAGGCGGACGTCGCCGGGAACCCGCAGCCCGCGATCGGCCAGACCCCGCAGGACGCCGAGGGCGACGGTGTCGGTGACCGCCACCACCCCGTCGACATCCAGGCCGGAGTCGACCATGCGGTGGGCGGCGTCCCGGCCGGCCTCCATGGTCATGCCGTCCAGGGGGAAGAGCAGGGGCGGATCGGCGGACAGGCCGCGTTCGGCGAGCCCGTCGAGGTAGCCGCGGTAGCGGCGCGTCACCACGTTCACGCCCTCGCGGGGGACGCCGGAGACGATGCCGATCCTCCGGCACCCCCGGTCGGCCAGGTGGACGGTCGCCGCCTTCATGCCCTCCTCGTTGGGCATGGCGACGTGGTCGAAGCGGCCGCCGAAGTCCCGCTCGCCGAGCATGACGACCGGGAAGCCGGCGCCGGTCAGCCGCTCGTCCAGCCCGTCGAGGGCGACGGCGCTGAGGATCAGGGCGTCGAACTGCAGGACGCGGGAACGGGTGAGCGCGCCGGCCTCCCCGGCCTCCGCCGCGCCGGTCCGCTCGATCGCGACGTGGTAGCCCCGGCGCCCGGCCGCGTCGATGACGAGGCCGGCGAGATGGCCGAAGTAGGGGACCTCCACCTCGGGGACGGCCAGGCCGATGACGCCGGTCCGCCCGGACCTCAGGGAACGGGCGGAGACGTTGAGGCGGTAGCCCGACTGCCGGATGGCCTCCAGCACCCGCCGGCGGACCAGGTCGCTGACCCCCTCGCGGTCGTTGACGACGTTGGAGACGGTCATCTTCGACACTCCGGCGAGCCGGGCGACGTCCTCCATGGTCACCATGCCGCGCCCCGCGTTTCGCCGTCCGGTCCGGATCCGGCCCGGACGTCTTCGGCCGGGCCGCCATCGGTGGCGAGTTTATCGCCCGGGAGATCCCGCGGACCCGGTCACCGCGATGACGGGACGGTGAGGGACCCCGTGCGGCCGCGGCGCGTCCGGGGCCGCACAGGGCCCCGTCACGCGAGACGCCCCTCCACGGTGACGAAGGAGTGGGCGGGCAGGCGCACGCGCAGCCCGGAGCCCGTGGCGGAGACCTCGTACGGGCGGGGGGCGACGACGCCGGGCGCGGCGGGGGTGTTGTGGTCCTGCAGCCTGCCGGAGGTGAGGACGCGGGCACGGACGTCGGCCACGGCGCCGCCGCGCAGGTCCAGATCGACGTCGACGGCCTCGTCGGCGTCGAGGTTGGACAGCGAGACGAGCACCCGGCCTTCCTTACGGCTGGCCGACAGCGAGACGGTCGTCAGGCTCGCCTGTCCCACCTCGCGGGAGGGCAGGCCGGCGGGGAGGTCGACGCGCAGCGACGCGGCGTCCTGGTGGCCCTTGTTCATCTCGAACACGTGGTAGGTGGGGGTCAGCACGAGGGCCCCGGAGCCGGGGTCGGTGAGGATCATGGCCTGCAGCACGTTCACGGTCTGGGCGATGTTGGCCATGACGAGCCGGTCGGCGTGGCGGTGGAAGACGTCGAAGTGCAGGGCGGCGACCAGCGCGTCGCGCAGGGTGTTCTGCTGGTACAGGAAACCGGGGTTCGTGCCCGGTTCGGCGTTCCACCAGGTGCCCCACTCGTCCAGCACCAGGCCGACGTTCCTGCCCGGGTCGTAGCAGTCCATGACGTTGGAGTGGCCGGTGATGAGCTCGTCGACGCGGGCGGCGGCGACCATCGTGCGGTAGTGGTCGTCGGTGTCGAAGACGGTGGCGTCGCCCTTGTCCTCCCAGGCGCCCGGGACCGTGTAGTGGTGGAACGACAGCGCCTGCATGAACGGCGCGGGCCGGTAGGCGCACCCCAGGTCGCCGAGCTGCCTCATCAGCGTCTCGGTCCAGGCGTAGTCGTCGCCGTTCGCGCCGGCGGCGACGCGGTACAGCCTGTTGCCGCCGTGGTCGCGGCAGTAGGTGCCGAACCGGCGGGCCTCGGCGGCGTACTGCTCGGCGCGCATGTGGCCGCCGCAGCCCCATGCCTCGTTGCCCAGCCCCCAGAACCGCACCCGCCACGGCTCCTCGCGGCCGTTGGCCCTGCGCAGGCGCACCATGGGCGAGTCGCCGTCGCGGGTGAGGTACTCGACCCAGTCGCTCATCTCCCTGACCGTGCCGGATCCGACGTTGCCGCTGATGTACGGCTCGGCGCCGAGCAGCTCGCACAGGGCCATGAACTCGTGCGTGCCGAAGTGGTTGTTCTCCTCGACGTTCCCCCAGTGGGTGTTGACCATCACCGGACGCCGGTCCCTGGGCCCGATGCCGTCCATCCAGTGGTACTCGTCGGCGAAGCAGCCGCCCGGCCAGCGCAGGTTCGGGATGTCCAGCGCGCGCAGCGCCTCCACCACGTCCAGCCGGATGCCGCCCGCGTTCGGCAGGTCGCTGTCCTCTCCCACGTAGAAGCCGCCGTAGACGCAGCGGCCCAGATGCTCGGCGAAGTGGCCGTACAGGTGCCGGCTGATCACCGGGCCGGGGATGTCGAGGTTGATGACGGCGGGTACGACGAGGTCGGTCATCAGGGTGAACCCTGCCTTCGGTGGAGGGGGCGAGTCGAGGGGGACGACCGGCGATGGAGAGCGAAGCGCCTCCTTTATCGATATATGTATCGATAAAGTAAGGCGACTTTACCGATACGGCCCCTCGTGTCAAGCCCCCGGTGCGAGGCGCGGACGGCCCGGGCGCCGGAACGCGTCATCCGGGACGGTGGAGGGGAGGCGGCACGGTGCCCGAGTGCCGGGGCCCGGGGGTGGGATCGAAACCGGGAGCGGGATCGGGGCGGGAGCGGGGGCTGGGACGAACATCGTTCTAGACTGACCGCACCCACTAGAACGGAGTTCGGTAACGATGCGAGTCGGACTGTTCATCACCGAGCCCAAGGGGCCGGACGCGCTGGGCAAGCTGCGGGACCGGATCGCCCGCGGCGCCGACGACGGCTTCTCCTCGGCCTGGATCTCCAACATCTTCGGCCTCGACGCGCTGACCGCCCTGGCCGTCACCGGAAGTCAGGTGCCCGGCATCGAACTCGGCACCGCGGTCGTGCCCAGCTACCCCCGTCACCCCGCGGCCCTCGCCCAGCAGGCGCTCACCGTCAACGCCGCCCTGGACGGGCGGCTCGCGCTCGGCATCGGGCTGTCGCACCGGGTCGTGATCGAGGACATGTACGGCTACGGCTTCGAACGGCCCGCCCGTCACATGCGCGAGTACCTGTCGGTCCTGCTGCCCCTCGTCCGGGGGGAGAGGGCCGACTTCGACGGCGAGACGCTCAGGGCGCACGTGCAGCTGTCCACCCCGGGCGCGGGCGACATGCCGGTGCTCATCGCCGCGCTGGCGCCCCGGATGCTCAAGCTCGCCGGGGAGAAGGCCGACGGCACCGTGCTGTGGATGACCGGTCCCAAGACCGTCGCCGGGCACGTGGCCCCCGCCGTGACCGAGGCGGCGCGCGCCGCCGGACGGCCCGCGCCGAGGATCGTGTGCGCCCTGCCGGTCTGCGTCACCGACGACGCCGACGCCGCCAGGGCCCGCGCGGGGGAGGTGTTCGCCGGCTACGGCGATCTGCCCTCCTACCGGGCGATGCTCGACCGCGAGGGGGCCGCGGGCCCGGCCGACGTGGCGATCACCGGAAATGAGGACGAGGTCGCGGCGCAGCTCACCGCGCTCGCCGAGGCCGGGGTCACCGACTTCGTGGCCGCCGAGTACGTCCGGGACGACGACCGGACCCGCCGCTTCCTCAAAACGCTCTTTTGAACAACGCCCCTGAACAACGCCCCTGAACAACGCCCCTGAACAACGCCCCTGAA
>NZ_JBEZNH010000013.1:137120-182845 GCF_040653115.1 Streptosporangium sp. NPDC048047
CGCCCCTGAACAACGCCCCTGAACAACGCCCCTGAACAACGCCCCTGAACAACGCCCCTGAACAACGCCCCTGAACAACGCCCCTGAACAACGCCCCTGAACAACGCCTCCCCGAACGCGAACAACGCCTCCCCGGACGACGGCCCGGTCCATGAACGGCGGGCCGGCCTCTGAACGGCCGCCCGCCGCCCGGCCCCTCCGCCGGGCGGCCGGGCGGCGGCCGGTCAGCGGGCCCGCCGTACGGCTCCCAGGGCGGGAAGCACCCCGGCGGCCACGGCCAGCACCAGGCAGGCGCCCACCACACCCAGCACGGCCGGCCAGGGAACGATCAGCGGGACGGGCGCGCCGACCTGCCCGCTCAGCCCGGAACGGATGCCCAGCAGCGCGGGCAGCGCGACCGCCGCGCCCAGCAGGCTCCCCATCGCCGTCACGAGCGCCGACTCGGCGGCCACCACGCCCAGCACCTGCCGGGGCGTGGCGCCCGAAGCACGCAGCACCCGGAACTCGCGGACGCGGCCGGACGCGGCCATGAACAGCGTGTTGGCGACCGCGATGCCGGTGTACCCGACCGACGTGCCGACCAGGACCAGCGTGAAGAGCCACACGAGACGGTCGTCCTCGTCCCGGGAGCCCGCCGCGTAGGCGGCCGGGCCGAGCGCCCTGGCCCCGAGCGGCCCGAGGCGGTCCGCGCCGGGGGCGGGCCCGGGGAGGAGGATCTCCGGGGTCAGCGCCGAGGGGTCGTGCGCCCGCACCACGCCGCGCGGCAGCAGGAACGCCGCCGGCGCCCCATCGGCCACGGCCGCCACCCGCAGCGACTCGGCGCGGCCGTCCTCGAAGGTCAGCCGGATCGTGTCCCCCGCCCGCCAGTCGCGCTCCGCCGCCACCCGCCGGGCGACGACCACGGTCCCGGGGCCGCCGGAGACCTCGCGGTCCTCCCGGAGACCCCCGGTCTCCCGTCCCCGGACCGCCTCGTCCGGGGAGTCCGTTCCGGCACGAGGGTCGCCGGGCCCGGCGGGGGAGCGGCCCGTCTCCAGAGCGGTGACACCCAGGGCCGCCTGGGGAGGCATCCCGTCGGGGTGGACGGTGGCGGGCAGCGGCGCGCCACCCGCCCCGTCACCGTCCGCCGCACCTCCGGTCGCGCCGTCCGCCGTACCCCCGTCCGTGGCGTCCGTGGCGTCGGTGGTGACCGCGGTGACCACGGCGTCCGAGAGGCCCGGGACGCCGTCGGCGGGCACCACCACCGCCTGCGCCCGCACGGCCGAGGTGCGGCCCAGCGCGAACGCGCCCGCCGTCGTCTGCACCATGCCGGTGACCAGTACGGCGAAGCCCACGGTGATCAGGACCGGCGCGGTCGTCGACGCGGTGCGGCGGATCCCGGCCAGCGAGCCCTCCCGCACCAGCGTCCAGGCCGCCCCCCGGGTCCGCGACAGCGGCCACAGCAGAGCCCGCACGACCGGCGGCAGCACCATGGGCGCGAGCAGGGCGATGCCCGCGATCAGCGCCATCGCGGCGAGGAGGGCGAGGGTCACGATCCCATCCGGCCGGGTGCCGGCCACGGCGACCGCGACGGCGATCCCGGCGGCGGTGAATGCCGAACCCAGGAGCAGGCGCGTACGGGTCATCGGCCGCCGGTCGGCCGCGGCCTCGCGCAGCGCCTCCAGCGGGGACGTCCGGGCCGCGCGCCGCGCCGCCGACCAGGTCCCGAGCAGGGCCACGACCAGCCCGCCGCCGAACGCCGCGGCCAGGGGCCACGCCGTGATCCGCACCGAGAAGCCCGGCGGCTCGAACCCGGCCGCCACCAGAAGGTCCCCGGACACCGGCGCCAGGGCGGCCCCCGCCGCCACGCCGGCCAGGGCCGCCGCCACGCCGACCACCAGGGCCTCGCCGCGGACCATTCTCCTGATCTGCCGGGGCGTGGCCCCGACGGCGCGCAGCAGGCCGAGGTCGCGCCGCCGCCGCATGACGCCGAACGCGAACGTCGACGCCACCACGAAGACCACCGCGAACCCGGACAGGCTCGCCATGGCCGTCAGGACCTGCGTGCCGATCCACCGGGTACGCGCGTCGGCCTTCGTCTCCAGCGCCGCCCGCGAGTCGCCCGGGAGCACCTCGCCGAGGCCCCCGACAGCCGTCCGGGCCGCCGCCCCGACGGCGGCGAGGTCCGCGCCCGGCGCGGTGATCAGCCCGATCACCCGCACCCCGCCGGACAGCCGCGCCGCCGCGGCGTCGCCGAGGTAGAGGTCCGGCCCGTCCACAGCGCCGGAGACGGTGCTTGAGACGGTGCCGGAGACGGTGCTGTGGACGACGCCGGAGACGACGTACGGCACGGGCCCGGCGGCGGTCAGCAGGGTGACCGGCGACCCCGACGCCAGACCGAGGGCGCGGCCCACCACGACCTCGCGGTCCCCGGCGGGCGGCGACCCGGACACCAGCCGGTGGGACGCGAGGGCGGCGCTCGACCAGGGACGCCCCTCCGTCCGGGAGGGGTCGGGACGGCCGTCGATGACGGGCTGGGCGTAGAAGAAGCGGTCCGGGACCGCCGCGGCCACCCCGGGGACGGCCTTCAGGCGGTCCGTCAGCAGGCGGACCGTCTCCGGCGGCCAGGGCCGGTCGGCCAGGAAGGAGCCGTCGCCCTGGACGGCCGCGGGAGCGCGCACGAGCACGGCCGCTCCGGCGTACCGGGCGGGGACGCGCGGCCCGGCGGAGGCGAACACCAGCGCCGTCGTCGACACCAGCGTCACGCCCAGGAAGAGGGCGGCGAACGCGCCGGCGAAACCGGCCCGGCCGCCCCGCACCATGTCCAGGCTCAGCATGATCCCTCCAGGGCGGCCATGCGGGCGGCGATCGCCTCGGCCCGCGGACGCGACCCGGCCGGGCCGGTCAGCTCTTCGGCGATCCGGCCGTCGGCCATCAGGACCACCCGGTCGGCGTGGGCCGCGGCGACCGGGTCGTGGGTCACCATGACCACGGTCTGTCCCCGCCGGTCCACCACGTCGCGGATCAGCGCCAGCACCTCCCGCGAGGCCCGGGTGTCGAGCGCCCCGGTGGGCTCGTCGGCGAAGAGCACCGCGGGCCGGGTGACCAGCGCCCTGGCGACGGCGACGCGTTGCCGCTCACCGCCCGACAGCTCCTCGGGCCGGTGACCGGCGCGTCCGGCCAGGCCCACCTCGGCCAGTGCCGCCCGGATCTCCGCGGCCGGGGGCCGCACCCCGGCCAGCCGCAGCGGCAGCGCCACGTTCTGCTCGGCGGTGAGCGCCGGGACCAGGTTGAACGACTGGAACACGAAGCCCACCCGTCCGCGGCGCAGCAGCGTCAGCGCGGTCTCGTCCAGCGGTCCGAGGTCGGTCCCGTCGAGGATCACCTGCCCTCCGGTGGGCCGGTCCAGTCCGGCGGCGCAGTGCAGCAGGGTGGACTTCCCCGAGCCGGAGGGGCCCATCACCGCGGTGAACGTCCCGGTGCGGAAGCCGATCGTCATGTCGTCCAGCGCGGTCACCGCGTGGGGGGCGGCGCCGTACACCCTGCTCACCGACCGCAGCAGGACCGCCTCGGCCGCGGGCTCCGACGCCTTCACCGCGTCTGTCGTCGTCTCGCTCGTCATGGTCCAAGCCAAGGGCGGCGGGGCCGCCGGCGCACTGGTGGAGGGGGGACAGGCGATACTCCACCTGGCACTACCGACGCCGCGCGCCGGAATCTGTAGCGTCGAACCGTGCGTCACCCCTCCGGCCCGCCCGGCGTCCCCGGCCGTCCCTCCGGTACATCCGGTACATCCGGCGCGTCCGGCGGTTCCCCTGACGTGTCCGGTGCCCCCGGTCGTGCCCCGGGCCCTCTCGACGTCCCGCTCCTCCTGGCGGGGGACGGGCCGCAGGCACCCCGGACCGCGCTGCGGGCCCTCACGAGCCGTCCCCTGGGCTTCCTGCGGACGGCCTGGCCGTGGCGGTCCCTGGTGTACCTGCTGTCGGGCGTGGTGTTCGGCGTGGTCCCCGCCCTGGCGGTCTGGCTCGCCGCCGCCGTCGGTCCCGTGACGGCCGTGGCGGCGGTGATGGTCGCGGCGGTGCCGGGCGCGCTGCTGGCCGGCCGGTACGAGCGGTGGCTGCTGCGGCTGGTGGAGACCGCGCCCATCGCCGACCCGCACGCCGCGCCCCCCGCCCCCGGCCCGCGCGCCTGGCTCCGCACCCGGCTGCGGGAGCAGGCCACCTGGCGCGAGGCCGGCCACACGCTGCTGGCGGTCGTCGCGCTGTGGTGGATCGACCTGGGGTTCGTCAGCGTCGGCGTCTGGATCCCGGGCCTGCTGCTGTCGGCGCCGTTCCAGCCGAGCTCCGACTTCGGCCCCGTCGTCGATCTGCTCGTGTCCCTGTGCGGGATCGCGCTCCTGCCGCTGGCCGCCTACCCGGTGACCATCTGGGCGGGCGCCCGCGCCACCCTGGTCAGGACGCTGCTGGCCGATCCCGACGCCGAACTGGCCGAGCTCACCCGCTCCCGGGCCCGCCTGGCCGACGCCTTCGAGGCCGAGCGGCGCCGGATCGAGCGGGACCTGCACGACGGCGCCCAGCAGCGGCTGGTCGCGCTGACGCTCGCGCTCGGCATGGCCCGGCTCGACCTCCCGGCCGGATCCCCCGCCGCGGACCGGGTCACCGAGGCGCACGAGCACGCCCTGCTGGCCCTGGCCGAGCTGCGCGAGCTGATCCGGGGCATCCACCCGCGCGTCCTCACCGACCTCGGTCTGCCCGACGCGGTGCTCGACCTCGCCGGGCGCTCGCCCGTGCCGGTCGAGACGGACGTCGTGCTGCCCCGGCGGCCGCCGCCGGCGGTCGAGATCACCGCGTACTTCACGGTCGGCGAGGCGCTGACCAACGTCGCCCGGCACAGCGGGGCGAGCCGCTGCCTGGTCAGGGGACGTCTCGTCGGCGAGAGCCCGCGATCCGGCGGGATACTCGTGCTGGAGGTGCACGACGACGGCGGCGGAGGGGCCGACCCGGCCGGCGGCACCGGGCTGGCGGGGCTGGCCGACCGGCTCGCCGTGGTCGGCGGCGTGATGTCGCTGTCCAGCCCGGCGGGAGGACCGACCCTGCTGCGAGTGGAGATCCCATGCCCCTGACCGTCCGCCAGGGAACCCTCCCCGGGCGCCCGCCGGCCCGCCGACCGGCCGTGAGCGGAGACCCCGTGCCCCTGACCGCCCGCCCGCGGTTCCGCAGATCCCGGAAGGGGATGTCGTGCGCGTAGTCCTGGCCGAGGACTCGGTCCTGCTCCGCGAGGGGGTGGCCGGGCTGCTGGAACGGTTCGGCCACACCGTGGCCGCGGCCGTCGGGGACGCCCCGGCGCTCACCGCCGCCGTCGCCGAGCACGAGCCCGACATCGTGGTGACCGACGTGCGGATGCCGCCGGGCTTCACCGACGAGGGCCTGCGCGCCGCCTTCGCCCTGCGCGCCGTACGGCCCGGCCTGCCGGTGCTGATCCTCAGCCAGTACGTCCAGCAGGCGTACGTCGCCGAGATCATGGGCCCCGGGATCGGCTACCTGCTCAAGGACCGGATCGGGCATGTGCGGGAGTTCGCCGACGCCGTGGAGCGGGTCGCCGCCGGCGGCACCGTCGTCGACCCCGAAGTGGTCAGGCAACTGCTGGCGCACCGCCGCGACCCGCTGCGCCGGCTCACCCCGCGCGAGCGCGAGGTGCTGGCCCTGGTCGCGGAGGGCCGCTCCAACGCCGCCGTCGCACGGGCCCTGGTGGTCACCGAGGCGGCGGTGGCCAAGCACATCGCGAACATCTTCGCCAAGCTCGACCTGCCCCCGGCGGGGGACGACCACCGGCGGGTCCTCGCCGTCCTCGCCTACCTGAGGGGCTGAGGGCGGCGGCCCCGGCGCCGGGGACGGCGGGCGGGCGCTTCCGGCTCCGGTCCGGCCTGGTTCCGGCCCGGGCCTGATCCCGGCCCGGCTTCACTTCGCCCGGACGGACGCGCCCGTCAGACGCCGAAGGCGCTCAGCGTCGGCCAGGCCGAGCCCACCCCCGCCAGAACCCCGGCGGCGACCTGCGCCGGCGTGTGGTGGGCCAGCCGTACCCGCGCCCAGCAGACCGTCGCGGTGACCAGCGCGCCGGCCGCGAGCGTCGGCGCGGCGGGCAGCACGTGGGCCAGCACCACCACGGTGCCCGCCGACACGGCCGCGTGGAAGGAGATCTTCCACCGCAGCGTGACCGGGACCGTCACCGCCAGCGCGGCCAGCATCGCGGTCACCGTGGCCACCAGCAGCCGGGGCGCGCCCAGGACCGCCAGCAGCACCAGTGCCGCCAGCACCGCGGCGACCGCCACCAGCAGCGGCCCCGTACGGCGCGTCCGGTCGACCAGGTGGTGGGAGTCCAGCCGCCCGGACCGGACCCCCGCGTAGATCACCCCCGCCGGGACGCCCCCGCACAGCGCCGAGGCGACCAGCCCCCAGGCGGCGGCGGGCGGGCCGCCGGCGAGCAGCCCGACGACCGGCGGGAGCGTGATGACCAGCACCTGGGGCGCGAACAGCCCGGTGATCCACCGCGCCGCCACAGTGGCCCTGGCGGCTCTGGCGGCTCTGGCGGCTCTGGCGGCCCTGTCCGGCGTCACCGCCGTCAGTCGTTGGCGTGCAGCGCGCTGTTGAGCTCGATGCCGGTGCCCCGCCGGGGGACGACCTCGACGGCGCCGGAGGTGGAGTTGCGGCGGAACAGCAGCCCGGACCCGCCCGACAGCTCGGCGGCCTTGACCACCCGGCCGTCCGGGAGGGTGACCTTGGTCCCGGCGGTGACGTACAGGCCGGCCTCCACGACGCAGTCGTCGCCGAGGGAGACGCCGATGCCGGCGTTGGCGCCGAGCAGGCAGCGCCGCCCGACGGAGATGACCTCCTTGCCGCCGCCGGAGAGGGTCCCCATGATCGAGGCGCCGCCGCCGACGTCGGAGCCGTCGCCCACGACCACGCCCGCCGAGATGCGGCCCTCGACCATGGAGGCGCCGAGCGTGCCGGCGTTGTAGTTGACGAAGCCCTCGTGCATCACGGTCGTGCCGGACGCCAGGTGCGCGCCGAGGCGGACGCGGTCGGCGTCGGCGATCCGGACCCCGGCGGGGACGACGTAGTCGACCATCCGCGGGAACTTGTCGACGCCGTACACGGTCACCGGGCCGCGGGCGCGCAGCCGCAGCCGCGTCCGCTCGAAGCCCTCCACCGCGCACGGGCCCTGATTCGTCCACACCACGTTGCCCAGCAGGCCGAACACGCCGTCGAGGTTCAGGCCGTGCGGCGCGACGAGGCGGGACGACAGCAGGTGCAGGCGCAGGTAGACGTCGTGGGTGTCGGCCGGGGCCTCCGACAGCTTGGCGATGCCGGTCCGGACCGCGACCACCTCCACGCCGCGGGCCTCATCGGGCCCGAGCAGCGCGGCGACGTCCGGGCCGAGCGCCTCGGCGGCCTCCTCCGCCGTCAGCCGCTCGGTGCCGGAGAGGGGCGGATCGCCCAGCTCGGGTGAGGGGAACCAGGTGTCGAGGACGGTTCCGCCGGCGGTTATGGTCGCGATGCCGGCGCCGTACGCGCCGGAGGTCTGGGCTGCTGCGTTCACCCTCCCAAGGGTAGTCAGGGTCGCCGCCGCGGCGTGCCCGGGTCGATCTTGGCGCGCCGGGCCGCCGCCGGGCCGCCGCCGGACCCCGGGGCGCCGGCGCGGTGAGGCGCGGTGGCGGCGCCCCGAGGGCGTGATGCCCGGGATATCGCCCGTCCGGCACCGGTAGCATCGGTTGGACAGACCAGAATGTCGTCGTCTCCCAGGGAGCAACCGTGTCCGCCGTGCCAGAACTTCGTGTCACCCTCGCCGGAGCCGAGCGCGTGGTGGCGGAGGGCACGACGTACGGCGACGTGCTCGGGGCCGACGGCCGCTCGGTGGTCGCCGCCCGCGCGAACGGCGAGCTGAAGGACCTCGCCGCCGGCGTCGCCGACGGCGACGTGATCGAGCCGGTGGAGGTCGGCAGCCCCGACGGCCGGGCGATCGTGCGCCACTCCACCGCCCACGTCATGGCCCAGGCCGTCCAGGAGATCTTCCCCGAGGCGAAGCTCGGCATCGGCCCGCCCGTCGAGAACGGCTTCTACTACGACTTCGACGTCGCCGACGCGTTCACCCCCGACGACCTCAAGCGCGTCGAGAAGCGCATGCGCGAGATCGTCAAGCAGGGCCAGACCTTCTCCCGCCGGGCCGTCTCCGACGACGACGCACGCGAGGAGCTGGCCGCCGAGCCGTACAAGCTGGAGCTGATCGGCCTGAAGGGCGGCGCTTCCGCCGAGGACGGCGCGAACGTCGAGGTCGGCGCCGGCGAGCTGACGATCTACGACAACCACGACCCCAAGACCGGGAAGCTGTGCTGGAAGGACCTGTGCCGCGGCCCGCACGTGCCGACCACCCGGTCCATCCCGGCGTTCAAGCTGATGCGCTCCGGCGGCGCCTACTGGCGGGGCAGCGAGAAGAACCCGCAGCTCCAGCGGATCTACGGCACCGCCTGGGAGTCGCGCGAGAAGCAGGACGAATACCTCCACCTGCTGGAGGAGGCCGAGAAGCGCGACCACCGCAAGCTGGGCGCCGAGCTCGACCTGTTCTCCTTCCCCGACGAGCTGGGCTCGGGCCTGCCGGTCTTCCACCCCAAGGGCGGTGTGATCCGCCGCGTCATGGAGGACTACTCCCGGCGCAGGCACGAGGAGGCGGGTTACTCCTTCGTCAACACCCCGCACATCACCAAGGGCCACCTGTACGAGGTCTCCGGCCACCTCGACTGGTACCGCGACGGCATGTTCCCGCCCATGGAGCTGGAGGGCGCGGAGTACTACCTCAAGCCGATGAACTGCCCGATGCACAACCTGATCTTCGGGGCGCGCGGACGGTCCTACCGTGAGCTGCCGCTGCGGCTGTTCGAGTTCGGCTCGGTCTACCGCTACGAGAAGTCCGGCGTCATCCACGGCCTGACCCGGGTGCGCGGCATGACGCAGGACGACGCGCACATCTACTGCACCCGCGAGCAGATGCGCGACGAGCTGACCTCGTTGCTGCGGTTCGTGCTCGACCTGCTGCGCGACTACGGCCTGGAGGACTTCTACCTGGAGCTGTCCACCAAGGACCCGGAGAAGTTCGTCGGCTCCGACGAGGTGTGGGAGGAGGCGACCGCGACGCTGCGCGAGGTCGCCGAGGCCGAGAAGCTGGAGCTGGTCCTCGACCCGGGCGGCGCCGCCTTCTACGGTCCCAAGATCTCCGTGCAGGCGCGCGACGCGATCGGCCGCTCCTGGCAGATGTCGACGATCCAGCTCGACTTCAACCTGCCCGAGCGGTTCGGGCTCGAATACCAGGCGGCCGACGGCACCCGCAAGCGGCCCGTCATGATCCACCGGGCGCTGTTCGGCTCGATCGAGCGGTTCTTCGGCGTCCTGGTCGAGCACTACGCCGGCGCCTTCCCCGCCTGGCTCGCCCCGGTACAGGTCGTCGGCATCCCGATCGCCGAGGCCCACGCGCCCTACCTGCAGGACGTCGCCAAGAAGGCCCGCGAGCGGGGTGTCCGCATCGAGGTGGACGCCTCCGACGACCGGATGCAGAAGAAGATCCGCAACGCCCAGAAGTCGAAGGTGCCGTTCATGCTGCTGGCCGGCGACGACGACATCGCGGCCGGCGCGGTCTCCTTCCGGTTCCGCAACGGCGAGCAGAAGAACGGCGTCCCGGTCGACCAGGCGATCGACGAGATCGTCGACGCGATCGAGCGCCGCGTCCAGGTCTGACGCCCCGGGGCCGGCGCCCCGATCGGCCCGTTCCCGGCCGCGGCGGACTCCCGCCGCGGCCGGCGCGCGTTCCGGCGCCCGTCCCCACGGTGTACGGCCCGCCCGCCGGACGTCCGGCGGACGCGTGCCGGCCCCGCTTCCTGGGCCGCCGCGGCCGGGAGGCGCCGGGCCGCGGGAGGTCGCGGGGCAATATGCTGAACGCCATGAGCGAAGAGCCGCAGGCGCAGCACGGGGCGGGCACACCGGACGCCTTCGAGAGGCTGTGGACTCCGCACCGGATGGCCTACATCAAGGGCACGAACAAGCCGACCGGCACCGGCCCCGACGACGGCTGCCCGTTCTGCGACATCCCCCGGATGAGCGACGAGGACGGGCTGGTCGTCGCCCGCGGCACGTCGGTCTTCGCGGTGCTCAACCTCTACCCGTACAACTCCGGGCACATGATGGTCTGCCCCTACCGCCACGTGTCCGACTACGCCGACCTCGACGCCGGGGAGACCGCCGAGCTCGCCGACTTCACCAAGCGGGCGCTGGCCGCCCTGCGCAAGGCCAGCGGCGCGCAGGGCTTCAACGTCGGCATGAACCTCGGCGCGGTGGCCGGCGCGGGCATCGCCGCGCACCTGCACCAGCACGTGGTGCCCCGCTGGGGCGGCGACACCAACTTCATGCCGGTGGTCGGCCACACCAAGGTGCTGCCTCAGCTCCTGCGCGACACCCGCGACCTCCTCGCGGGCTGCTGGCCCGCCTCCGCGTAGGCGGGGGTCCCGTCCCGCAGCGCCTGGACGCCCGCCGACAGCACCAGCGGCAGCCCCAGGGCGAGCGCCATGGACAGCACGGCCGCACCGGAGTCGTTGACCAGCATGCCCACCACCCCGCTGACGAGGGTGCCGATCAGGCCGGCCTTCAGCGCGGGGGAGTGGGTGAAGGCCGCCGGCAGCACCCCGGCGCTCGCCGTCCCCGGCCGCAGCAGCCCGTAGACCAGGAACGCCGCCGCGGCCAGCACGATCGGCATCAGGTTGGGGCTGAGCAGGGTGTTCAGCATCGCGCCGAGCTTGCGGCCGATCACCTCCAGCGCCTCGCCGGTGATCACCTGACCGACGAACCGCCCCAGGTGCGTCTGCGACCCGGGCGGGCGCAGGTGGTCGAGGAAGGCGATGACCATCACCGTGACGCCGCCGGCCACGCAGAACGAGCCCAGCCTGACGACCGACACCTTCCGGCCGGCCAGCAGCAGGGAGGCCACCGCGATGCCCGGCACGAAGGCGATCACCCCGCCGAAGTCGCTGCCCACCCCCGGCCAGCCACCCAGGATCATCGCCGCACAGCCCGGGACCGCCACGGCGGTGACCGCTGCCGTCCGCCGCCCGCGCGCGGCGAGCCGGTGGGCGAGCACGGCGGCCAGCAGCAGCACCGAGGTGGCGAAGAGCGCGAACGGGATGTTGCCCAGGCCGTAGTAGCGGGCGCCGACCACCGCGGTGTAGCCCATCACGCTGTTCAGCTGCAGCGGGGTGCCGGTGAGCAGATCGCCGGCGAGTACCACGGCGGTGACCCCGGCGACGACGGCCAGCGGCCCGAGCGGGTCGCGCCGCCACGGTCCGGCCAGCGCCACCGCGGCCAGCGCCGCCGCGATCGCGACGATCCCGCCGGTCAGCGCGAGCACCGGCGCTCCGGCGTGCCGCCAGGGCAGCAGGTTGACCAGGTACGTCGACACCGGCAGCGCGGCCAGCGCCAGGGCGGCCACCCGGATCGCCCCCGTCCCGCGTCTGCGCCGCATCAGCAGGAACGCCACCAGGTAGAAGCCCACCTGGAGCACGGCGACGGAGGTGAAGAACACCCCGCTCATGTTCCTGATCGCCTGACCGGCCCGGTCGGCGCCGACCAGCTCGTCCCGCGCCGCCCCGGCCCCGCCGGTACGGCCTCCGGCCCGCCAGGGCACACCGATGACCGTGTCCGGGACGGGTACGCCCGCCGCGGTGAGGATCGTGGCGGTGAGGTCGGGGAGGATCGTGACGTCCTCGCGGTGCGTGGAGGCCGCCCCCAGGAAGCGTCCCGCGACGTCCGCTCCGCGCATCATGGCCACCCGCAGGTGCGGGGTGTCCCCGTGGTCGGACAGACCGGCCAGCAGCACCCTGGTGTCCGGCGGCACCGCGGCCAGCACCGCGCCGACGGCGGTGTCGGCGTCCCGCAGCGCCCGCGCCCGCCGGTCCGGGCCGAGCGCGTCCTCGGCACCGGGCAGCCGGTCTCCGGCCAGGTAGGGGCGGATCAGGCCGTCCACGTCCACGGCGGCCACCGGGCACCGGGTGAAGGCGTCCGGCGGCAGGTCCGGCAGGTGCGCGGGGGAGGAGGCGTAGACGTCGACCGCACCCCGCCGGTCGGCCAGGGCCAGCGCCGCGCCCGGCCCGACGGCGAGCGTGCACCCGCCCGCGGCGTGGACGGCCTCGCCGAGCGATCCGGCGTTCCGCTGCCGGGCGACCCGGAACAGGTAGTCGTAGTCGGGGACGACCGCGCCGGCGCCGGACGGCTCGGGGGTGGGCGGCAGCCCGCAGCCGTAGCCGACCGCCGAGCGGACGCCGGCCGACACGGTCAGCCAGCCGTCGTAGGGGCAGGTCACCTTGCCGACGGTGCGGACCGACAGCGAACCGGTGGCGCTCTGGCCGGCCAGCCGCCACAGGTTCGGGGTGGCGCCGGGACCGAGGTCGCTCCACTGCAGGCCGGGGACGCCGATCAGGACGACCCGCCCGGCGGGCGGCGCCGCGTGCGCCGTTCCCGGCCACAGCGCGCTCACCAACATTGCAAACGCGACGAGCGTCCGCTTCACCGACGACCTCCCCTACGGCGGGCAACGCTGGAACCGTAGGGGAAGATCATGGTGCCGGTCCACCCACCGGCGTGACGGCGGGTCGCGACCCGGCGGATCGGGGCGCGGCGACCCGGGCGGGGGAAGCCCGCCTCCCGGGGTCCGGGCCGGGGCGGCGGGCGGATCCCCGCGGGGTCAGGGCGCGGTGACCTGGGCGGGGTCGCTCTCGTGGCCGAGGCGGTCCACGGCGGTGACGAGGTAGGCGCCGCCGCCGGGCGCGGTGAACGCCTGGCGCGGGCCGCCGCCGGACGGCACGACCGCGACCAGGTGGCGGGCGTCGGCGGTGGCGCACTCGCCGACCTTGCCGGACGGGATCCGGTAGACGGCGTAGGCGCGGGCCCCGGCCGAGGAGTTCCAGCTCAGCGACCTTCCCTGGATCCCCAGGCCGGCGGGCCGGACGGGGGCCCGGCCGCCGAGGTCCTTCATCAGGGGGAGCAGAGCCGGGCGGTCGTAGTAGCTCTTCGAGATCCGGTTCAGCGCGCCCAGCGGGTTGCTGAGAAGCTGCTTGGCGCTGAAGTACACCTCGCCGCGGATCTGGTCCTGCTTACGGTTGACGCCCAGCTGCGACGCCAGCTCGCCGGGGCTCCGCCAGGCGCCGCCGGTGCCGACCTGGTAGAGCGCCATGCCGATGTACAGGTGCACCCCGGTGCCCTTGACCTCGTTCGCCCACCACGGCGCCAGCGCGTCGTAGTCGGCGGCCTGGAAGCCGCGCGGCCAGTACAGCTGCGGGATGACGTAGTCGACCGTGCCCTTGCGGATCCAGTGGCGGGCGTCGGCGTAGATCGAGTCGTAGGCGGACATGCCGGAGGTGGCCGACCCGGTGCGGTCCTGGGCCTTGTTGCGCCAGATCCCGAACGGGCTGACGCCGAACTTCACGTAGCTCTTCGTCTCGTGGACGGTCCTGTCGACCTGCGCGATCAGCTTGTCGACGTTGGCGCGGCGCCAGTCGGCCAGCTTCTGGCCCTTGCCGTACTTCCGGTAGGACGCCTGGTCGCCGAAGCGCCCGCCCGCGCCGGGGTAGGGGTAGAAGTAGTCGTCGAAGTGGACCCCGTCCACGTCGTAGCGCGACACCACGTCCTTGACGACGGCGGTGACGTGGTCGCGCACCTGGGGCAGCCCCGGGTCGTAGTACAGACGGCCCTCGTAGGGGATGGTCCAGCCGGGGTGGAGCCGGGCCGGGTGGTTCGGCGGCAGCCGGTCCGCCCCGCCCTCGAAGGAGGCGCGGTAGGGGTTGAGCCAGGCGTGGAACTCCAGCCCCCGGCGGTGGGCCTCGGCGGTCAGGAAGGTGAGCGGGTCCCAGCCGGGGTCCTTGCCGGCCTTGCCGGTGAGGTATCGCGACCAGGGCTCCAGAGCGGACTTGTAGAGGGCGTCGGAGGCGGGCCGGATCTGGACGAACACCGCGTTGAACCGGCGCTTGACGGCCTCGTCGAGGATCCTGGTGTACTCCGCCTGCTGCCGGGCCACGGGCAGGCCGGCCCGCGACGGCCAGTCGAGGTTGTCCACCGTGGCGATCCACACGCCGCGCAGCTCCCGCTTGGGGTGCTCCGGGTCGGGGGTGCAGGCCGCCGTGGAGCCTCCGGCGCCGCTGTTCCCCGCGGTCTCGGCGTCGTTCCCGGAGGTGGCCTTCCCGCTGTCGGCGCCCCGCTTCAGGGCGGGAGGCCCGGCGGCCGGAGCGTCGGGGCCGAATGCGTAGGCGGCGCCGTTGGCGGCGACGGCGAGGGCGGCTGCGGCGAGCAAAGGACGTCCGGTTCGCATGGTTCCTCAGTCTGGCACCGCGAACGATCTGCTTTGGCCCGAAAAAAGAAATCGTTTTGTGATGCTGGTGTGACGCTTGCCCGATTCTTGGGGGAGGCATGGGCATGCGCGCCCGCGCCTCCCCCGATCGGCGGCCCGCGGGTCCGGGACCGCGTCCGGCCGGCGGGTCCGGGTCCGGCCCGCGCTTCCGGGACCGCTTCCGGCCGGTTTTCGGCCCCGGCCCGTGGTCAGCCGGCGACCTTCTCCACCAGGTGCGAGGGAAGCGGCTCGTAGCGCAGGAACGACCGCTTGAACGTCCCGGTGCCGTGGGACATCGACCGCAGGTCGATGGCGTAGCGGGTGATCTCCAGTTCGGGGATCTCCGCGCGGACCAGCGTGCGGCCGACGCCGACCGGCTCGGTGCCCAGCACCCGGCCCCGGCGCGACGACAGGTCGGACATCACCGCGCCGACGTGGTCGTCGGCGACCAGCACCGCCACCTCGTCGACCGGCTCCAGCAGCAGGGTCGGCACCTTGGCCGCCGCCTCCTTCAGCGCGAGCGCCCCGGCGATCTGGAACGCCATGTCGGAGGAGTCGACCGGGTGCGCCTTGCCGTCGTAGAGCGTCACCCGCACGTCCACCATGGGGTAGCCGGCCACCACGCCGCGCTGCATCTGCGTGCGCACCCCCTTCTCCACCGAGGGGATGAACTGGCGTGGCACCACACCGCCGACGATCTTGTCGACGAACTCGAACCCGCCGCCGGAGGGCAGCGGCTCGACCTCCAGGTGGCAGATGGCGAACTGCCCGTGGCCGCCGGTCTGCTTGACGTTGCGGCCCATCGCCTGGCACCGGCCGCCGAAGGTCTCCCGCAGCGGCACCCGCAGATCCACCTTCTCCACCTCGACGCCGTGCCGCCGGCTCAGCCGGTCCAGCAGCACGTCGGCGTGGGCCTCGCCCATGCACCACAGCACGAGCTGGCGGGTCTCGGCGTTGTTCTCCAGCCGGAGCGTCGGGTCCTCGGCGACCAGCCGCTGCAGCGCCTGGCCGAGCTTGTCGTCGTCGGCCTTGGACCTCGGCTGGATCGCCACCGGCAGCAGCGGCTCGGGCATCGCCCAGGACCGCATCAGCAGCGGCCGTTCCTTGTCGGAGAGGGTGTCGCCGGTCTCGGCGCGCGACAGCTTGGCCACCGCGACGATGTCGCCGGCCACGCACCTGCCCACCGTGCGCTGCTGCTTGCCCAGCGACGACGACAGCGCGCCGATCCGCTCGTCCACGTCGTGGTCCTCGTGCCCCCGGTCGCTCAGGCCGTGCCCGGAGACGTGCACGGTCATGTCGGGCCGCAGGGTCCCGGAGAACACCCGCACCAGGCTGATCCGGCCCACGTAGGGGTCGCTGGTCGTCTTGACGACCTCGGCCACGAGCGGCCCGTCGGGGTCGCAGGCGAGGCCGGCGACGGGCCCGCCGTCGACCGAGGTGATCTCCGGCAGCGGGTGCTCCAGCGGGGAGGGGAACCCCTGGACGATGCCGTCGAGGACCTCCCTGGCGCCCACGCCGCCGCCGGTGGCCAGCACGGGGTAGAAGCCGCCGCGGGCGACCGCCTTCTCCAGGTCCTCGATGAGGACCTTGGTGTCGATCTCCTCGCCGGAGAGGTAGCGGTCCATCAGGGACTCGTCCTCGCTCTCCTGGATGATCCCCTCGATCAGCGCGCCGCGGTACCGCTCGATCCGGTTCTGGTACTCGGGGCCGGGTTCGTTCTCCGTCCGCGACCCGGTCGCGTAGTTGTAGAACTTCTGGGTCAGCAGGCCGATCAGGCCGTTCAGGCGGCCGTTGGTGACCACCGGGAGGTACAGCGGCGCCACCCCCTCGCCGAACGCCTCCTGGCAGGTGGCGAGGACCTCCTCGAAGTCGGCCCGCTGGTGGTCGTTCTTCGTGATCACCACGGCCCGGGGCATGCCGACGGCGGCGCACTCGTCCCAGATCATGCGGGTCAGGCCGTCCACGCTCTCCGTCGCCGAGACCACGAACAGCGCCGCGTCGGCGGCACGCAGCCCGGCGCGCAGGTCGCCGACGAAGTCGGCGTAGCCGGGGGTGTCCAGCAGGTTGATCTTGATGCCGTTGTGCACCAGCGGCGCCACGGAGAGGTTCACCGAGCGCTGCTGGCGGACCTCGACCTCGTCGAAGTCGCTGACCGTGGTGCCGTCCTCGACCCGCCCGGCCCGCTGCACGGTGCCGGTCGCCGCGAGCAGCGCCTCCACCAGGGTCGTCTTGCCCGATCCGGAATGGCCGACCAGCGCGACATTGCGCACCATGTCGGGGCGGTCGGCCTCGGGTGCCCTGCCCGCGGCTCCCGTTGCTCCGCCTCCAGCCTTGTCTGCCACGTCGCCTCCCGCGTCGTTGCCGAAGGAGCGCGGCCAGGCGCGGCCACACCCCGTCCGCCGCCGCGTCCGTACACCGCAAGGACGCGGTGTGTTCACCAAATACCCATGTGGCGAATATCACAAGAGGTCCACGCCGATCCGCTTGCGGAGCGTTGGCTGCGCGCTCCCAGACGGCGTGGCCTACGATCGGACCGCGATGCTGAAACTTCTGCGCCCTGCCGTGACCCGCGTGCTGACCCCCCTGGGCAGAGCCCTCATCCGCCACGGGATCAGCCCCGACATGGTCACCGCCGCCGGCACGCTCGGCACGGTCGCCGCAGCACTCTTCTTCTATCCCCGAGGGGAGTTGTTCCCCGGCTCGGTCGTGATCACGTTTTTCGTCCTGGCGGATCTCCTCGACGGGGTCATGGCCCGGATGACGGGCACGGGGAGCGTCTGGGGCGCCTTCCTCGACTCCACCCTCGACCGCGTGGGCGATGCCGGGATCTTCTCCGGGCTGGTGATGTGGTTCGTGGTGAGCGGTCAGCGGACGCTGGCCGGGGTCGCCCTGTTCTGCCTCGTCGCCGGGGCCGTCGTCTCCTACGTCAAGGCCCGGGCCGAGGGCCTGGGCCTGTCGTGCGACGTCGGGCTCGCCGAACGGCCCGAGCGCCTGGTCGTGGTCCTGGTCTCGGCCGGGCTCGGCGGCCTCGGCGTGCCGTACATCCTGGCGGCGGGGCTGTGGCTGCTCGCAGCCGCCAGCGCGTTCACCGTCGGCCAGCGGTTGCTCCACGTGCGCCGCCAGGCCCTCTCCACCCCTCCACGCTCCCTCCGCTGAGGACAACGATGAACGACAAGCCGTCACTGCAGGAACGTCTCGTGGCGGCCGGCTTCGGCGCCGGCTGGGCGGTCGTGCCCCGCCTGCCCGAGTCCCTGACCGCCTGGGCCTTCCGGACGGCCGCCGACCGGCTGTGGAAGCGCCGTGGCGGGCAGGTGCTCCGGCTGGAGGCCAACCTCGCCAGGGTCAGGGGCACCTCCCCGGACGACCCGGCGATCCGTGAGCTGAGCCGCGCGGGCATGCGCTCCTACTTCCGCTACTTCCACGAGGTGTTCCGGCTGCCCTCGATGCGTCCCGAGGAGATCCTGTCGCGCACCCGCGCCCACAACGCCGAGCTGGTCCAGGAGATCCTCGGCACGGGCCGGGGCGTGGTGTTCGCCCTGCCGCACATGGGCAACTGGGACCAGGCGGGCGCCTGGTTCGTGCAGACCGGCCAACCGTTCACCACCGTCGCCGAGCGGCTGCGGCCCGAGTCGCTGTTCCACCGCTACACCGCCTTCCGCGAGGGGCTGGGCATGGAGGTGCTGCCGCTCACCGGAGGGGACAACCAGGTCTTCGCTCTCCTGGCGCAGCGGCTCCGGGCGGGCCGGCCGGTCGCGCTGCCCGCCGACAGGGACCTGACCGCGCGGGGCATCGAGGTGAAGTTCTTCGGGGCGGCCACCCGCATGCCCGCCGGGCCCGCCATGCTCGCCCTGCACACCGGGGCCGCGCTGATCCCGGCGATCCTGTCCTTCCAGGGCCGCGACTGGGTGGTGCGGTTCTGCGACGAGCTCCCCCCGCCCGCCGAGGGCACCCGCCAGGAGAAGGTCGCGGCCCTCACCCAGGACCTCGCCACCGTCTTCGAGAAGGGCATCGCCGAGCACCCCGAGGACTGGCACATGCTGCAGCGGCTGTGGCTCGAGGACCTGGAGCCCCGCGGATGACCGCGGGCTGCGCGCCGGGCGCGCGGGACACGGCGGGCACGGCCCGCGCCGGGGAGAAGCGGGAAGCGGTGGAGCGATGAGGATCGGCATCGTCTGCCCCTACATGTGGGACGTGCCGGGCGGGGTCCAGGTGCACATCCGCGACCTCGCCGAGGCGCTCATGGACGACGGCCACGAGGTCCAGGTGATCGCACCGGCGGGTGACGACGCGGCGCTGCCCCCTTACGTGACCTCGGTGGGCCGGGCGGTCCCGGTCCCGTTCAACGGCTCGGTCGCCCGGCTGTCGTTCGGGTTCCTGTCGGCGGGGCGGGTGCGCCGCTGGCTGCGCGAGGGCCGCTTCGACGTGCTGCACGTGCACGAGCCGTTCATCCCCTCGGTCGGCCTGCTGGCCTGCTGGGTGGCCAGGGGGCCGATCGTGGGCACCTTCCACGCCTCCTACGGCCGCTCGCGGGCCTTCTCGGTGGCCTCGCCGGTGATCATGAGCGTGCTGGAGAAGATCACCGCGCGGATCGCGGTGTCCGACGCGGCCCGCAAGACCCTGGTCGAGTTCATCGGCGGTGACGCGGTGCTCATCCCCAACGGGGTGACCGTCGGCCGCTACGCCCACGCCGAGCCGCTGCCCGGCTGGGACGACGGCGAGGTGATCGGCTTCCTCGGCCGGATGGACGAGCCCCGCAAGGGCCTGCCGGTGCTGCTGGAGGCGTTCTGCCTGCTCGCCGCCGAGCGGCCGCGGCTGCGTCTGCTCGTCGCCGGGCCCGGCGACGCCGGCGAGGTGCTCGGCAGGGTCCCGGCCCGCTTTCACGACCGGATCGGCCTGCTCGGCATGGTCAGCGAGGAGGACAAGGTCCGCGCCTACCACTCGGTGGACGTCTTCTGCGCCCCCAACCTCGGCGGGGAGAGCTTCGGCATCGTGCTCACCGAGGCGATGTCGGCCGGGGCGGCGATCCTCGCCAGCGACATCCCGGCCTTCCGCAAGGTGCTCGACGACGGCGAGGCCGGCGCGCTGTTCGCCGTCGGCGACGCGGCCTCCCTCGCCCGCGAGGCCGCCGCCCTGCTCGACGACCCCGGGCGCCGGGCCGCCCTGTCGGAGGAGGCGCGCCGCGCCGTCCGCAAGTACGACTGGTCCACGGTCGCCCGCGACGTGCTGCGCGTCTACGAGACCGTGGCGATCCCCGCCGGGGTGAAGGAGGACGAGGCGTCGTGAGCGCCACACTGGTCGCCGTGGCCGGCGCGGTCGTCGTGCTGGTCGCCGTCTACGTCTCCTGGCGGGCCGGCCGGCTGGACCGGCTGCACATCCGCCTGGAGCTGGCCCGCGAGTCCCTGGACGCCGCGCTGGTACGGCGGGCCGCCGTCTGCCTGGAGCTCGCGGCCTCGCGCGTGCTGGACCCGGCGACGAGCCTGGTGCTGGCCGCCGCCGCCCACGAGGCCCGTACGGCAGGCGCGGAGGAGCGCGAGCACGCCGAGAGCGACCTGTCGCGCACGCTGCGCGCGGTGGCCGACCAGGACCGCTTCCGCGACCGGCTGTCCGCCGACCCGGCCGGCCGCGAGCTGCTGTCCGAGCTCGACACCGCGGTGGCGAAGGTGGTCTACTCCCGGCGCTTCTACAACAACGCGGTCGGCGTGACCCGCGCCGCCCAGCGCCGCTGGCTGGCCCGCACGCTGCGCCTGGCCGGGCACACCGAGTACCCCGGCTTCTTCGAGATCGACGACGACGCCCCGAAGGCCCTCGCCGCCGAATGACCGCCGGGTGATCCCGGCCGTCTCCGCACGCGCTCACCGGCGGTGTCCCGGGGCCGTCCACCCGGCGCCGGCGGCGGTTCCCGGACGTCCCGATGCCGAACCGCCGGTGAACCGCCGCCCGACCATCGAGCCGCTGCCGAGCCGCCGCCGGCCCATTGCTGAACAAGACTCGCGAAAGCGGGATAACCGGCAACTGGGACACCGGTAAGCTCGTGCTCGTTTTCAGGCCCGACTTGGAGGAGATGAGCCGTGCGGGTGTCCCGGAAGATCGCCGTCACACTGGCGGGGGCGGCCGTCCTCGCCCAGGCCGCGGCCTGTTCCTCCGACGAGCCCGCGGCGGGCAAGGAACCGCAGGCGGCGGCGGAGGACACGACACCCGCCGAGACCCCGTC
Source organism: Streptosporangium sp. NPDC048047 (assembly GCF_040653115.1). Taxonomy (NCBI): domain Bacteria; kingdom Bacillati; phylum Actinomycetota; class Actinomycetes; order Streptosporangiales; family Streptosporangiaceae; genus Streptosporangium; species Streptosporangium sp. NPDC048047. Next base: position 157,717 of record NZ_JBEZNH010000013.1, read on the forward strand.
CCCGGAGCCGGCCCACCCCTTCACCGGCCTGCCCGGCGCCGCGCGCAGGCCGGTTCTCGCGGCGAAGATCGAGAACACCTCGGCCGGCAAGCCCCAGCTCGGCCTGAAGAGCGCCGACATCGTCTACGTCGAGCAGGTCGAGGCCGGCCTGACCCGCCTCATGGCGATCTTCTCCTCGAAGCTCCCGCCCAAGATCGGACCAGTGCGCAGCGCCCGCATCTCCGACCTGCACATCCTGCCGCAGTTCGGCAAGCCCGCCCTGGCCTACTCCGGCGTGCAGACCAAGATGATCCCCAAGGTCCAGGAGGCGTCCCTCGTCGACGTCTCCGACAGCAGGGCCCCGGGCGCCTACTTCCGCCAGCCCGGCCGCTACGCGCCCTACAACCTGTTCGCCGAGCCCAAGAAGCTCCTGGCCAAGGCGTCCGGGACGAGCAAGGCCAAGGACATCGGCTTCACCTTCGGCGACGCCCCCGAGGACGGGACGCCGAAGAAGTCGTTCAGCGTGCGGTACCCGGCGGCCCGCTTCACCTTCACCTGGTCGGACGCCGCCAAGAAGTGGCTGGTCTGGCAGGACGGCAAGAAGGACATGGCCGCCGAGGGCGGTCAGCTCGGCGCCCCGACCATCGTCGTGCAGTACGCCAAGACCGAGCGTTCGGAATACCACGACCTCAACCAGAGCTACACCCCCCTGGTGCACTCCACCGGCACGGGCAGGGCGGTCGTGCTCCGGGACGGGCAGGCGTTCAAGGCCAAGTGGTCGCGCGAGTCGGAGCGGGACGGCACCGTCTTCACCACCGAGACCGGGGACCCGATGAACTTCGCCCCCGGGCAGGTGTGGGTCGTCCTGGCCGCGCCCAAGCCCGTGATCCCTTAACGGGGCCGGCCGTACAGGAGCCTGCGACCCCCTTGACGGGGGCGGCCGGCCGTACAGGATGGCCAAGAAGATCCCCCGAAGGCGACGGATCGGCGTGTGAGGGTACACACCGATCAACGCCTACCATGAAGAAGTGGCGGCCGTCCCCGCGAAAGGGACGCCCGTGATCCGCAACCAGCCGTCGTGAGGTAGAGCCCCGTGTCCAGCAGCACGCCCGAAGTCACCGAGTCCGCCGTCACCGGAACCGCCCGGGTCAAGCGCGGCATGGCAGAGATGCTCAAGGGCGGCGTCATCATGGACGTCGTCACCCCGGAGCAGGCCAAGATCGCCGAGGACGCCGGCGCGGTCGCCGTCATGGCCCTCGAGCGGGTCCCCGCCGACATCCGCGCCCAGGGCGGCGTGTCCCGGATGAGCGACCCCGACATGATCGACGGCATCATCTCCGCCGTCTCGATCCCCGTCATGGCCAAGGCCCGCATCGGCCACTTCGTCGAGGCCCAGCTCCTGCAGTCGCTCGGCGTCGACTACGTCGACGAGTCCGAGGTGCTGACCCCCGCCGACTACGCCAACCACATCGACAAGTGGCGCTTCACCGTGCCCTTCGTCTGCGGCGCCACCAACCTCGGCGAGGCGCTGCGCCGCATCACCGAGGGCGCGGCGATGATCCGCTCCAAGGGCGAGGCCGGCACCGGCGACGTCTCCAACGCCGTCACCCACATGCGCACGATCCGGGGCGAGATCAAGCGCCTCACCTCGCTGCCGGAGGACGAGCTGTACGTCGCGGCCAAGGAGCTGCAGGCGCCGTACGAGCTGGTCGCCGAGGTCGCCAGGGCCGGCAAGCTGCCCGTGGTGCTCTTCACCGCCGGCGGCATCGCCACCCCGGCCGACGCCGCGATGATGATGCAGCTCGGCGCGGAGGGCGTGTTCGTCGGTTCGGGCATCTTCAAGTCCGGCAACCCGGCGCAGCGCGCCGCCGCGATCGTCAAGGCCACCACCTTCTACGACGACCCGGACGTCGTCGCCAAGGTCTCCCGGGGCCTGGGCGAGGCCATGGTCGGCATCAACGTCGACGACATCCCGGTCCCGCACCGCCTCGCCGAGCGCGGCTGGTAGGAGATTTCAGGAAAGGCGGCATCTGTGAAGGGTGCCGCCTTTCCGCTTTCCCGAACCGTTCACCCCGCCGTCATGATCCTCGGGGAGGCTGACGGGCGTTCGTGCCCGTCACCCCCCGGAGGACCGCCTTGTCCCGATTCACCCGCCGCTCCTTCCTCGTCACCGGGATCGCGGCCGGCGCCGTGGCCGCCGTCCCCGCCGCGGCGCACGCCGGCCCCGGCGCGGAGGGCGCCGCCGCGGAGAACACCGCGGAGAGCGCCGCCTCCCTCGCGTCCCGTGGCCTGCGGACCGACCCCTTCACGCTCGGCGTGGCCTCGGGCGACCCGGACGCCGAGGGCTTCGTGATCTGGACCCGGCTGGCGCAGCGGCCGCTCGCCGAGGACGGCATGGGCGGCATGCCGGCCCTGCCGTTCCCGGTCCAGTGGCAGATCTACGCCGACGAGGCCGGCCGCCGGGTGGTACGGCGCGGCACGGCCCTGGCCAGGCCCGACCAGGCCCACAGCGTCCACGTGGAGCTCTCCGGGCTGGCTCCGGACCGCGACTACTGGTACCGCTTCAGGGTCGGCCCGTACCTGTCGCCCGTCGGCCGGGCCCGCACCGCCCCGCACCCGCTGTCGTTCGGCTCGCCGCTGGCCATGGCCTTCGTCTCCTGCGCCCAGTACGAGCACGGCTACTTCACCGCCTACCGCCGCCTGGCCGAGGACCACCCCGACCTGGTCCTGCACCTCGGCGACTACCAGTACGAGTACACGCGCGACACCTACACCATCCCCGGCGGCAACATCCGCGACCACGAGGGCCCCGAGACCGAGACGCTCGCGAACTACCGCCAGCGGCACGCCCAGTACAAGACCGACCCCGACCTGCAGGCCGCGCACGCCGCCGCCCCCTGGCTGGTCGTCTGGGACGACCACGAGCTGGACAACAACTGGGCCGACGAGATCCCGGAGAAGCCCGAGGTCCCCCAGCCGAACTTCCTCGCCCGGCGCGAAGCGGCCTTCCGCGCCTACTACGAGAACATGCCGCTGCGCCGCGCCTCCATCCCGCGCGGCATCGACATGCAGCTCTACCGGCGGATCCGCTGGGGCGCGCTGGCCACCTTCCACATGCTCGACACCCGCCAGTACCGCGACGACCAGGGCTGCGGCGACGGCTACCGCGACTGCCCCGAGGCGGGCGACCCGGCGCGCTCCATCACCGGCGAGCAGCAGGAGCGCTGGCTGATCGACGGCTTCCGCCGGTCGCGGGCGCGCTGGGACGTCATCGGCCAGCAGGTCTTCTTCGCCCAGCGCGACAACAACGCCGGCCCGCTCAAGGTCACCAGCCAGGACGCGTGGGACGGCTACGTCGCCTCCCGGCAGCGGATCACCCAGGGCTGGGTGGACGCCGGGGTGCGCAACCCGGTGGTGCTCACCGGCGACGTGCACGCCCACTGGGCCAGCGACCTCAAGCTCGACTACGACGACCCGACCGGCCGCACGGTCGGCTCCGAGCTGGTCGCCACCTCGATCTCCACCACCGGCGACGGCAAGGACTCCGACCCCGCGACCCACCCGTACCTGAAGATCAACCCGCACCTGAAGTTCTACAACAACCAGCGCGGTTACGTGCTGACCCGGATCGAGCCGGGCGCCCTCACCGCCGACTTCAAGGTGGTGCCCAGGGTGACCGAGGCCGGGGCCGACGCGTACACCAGGGCGACCTTCGTCGTGGAGGACCGGGTCCCGGGCGTCCAGCAGACCTACCTGCGCCCGCTGGACCCGTCCGTGGCGAGGCGGGCCGAGCCGTCGGACGCCGAGCGGATCCAGGAGGTGGTGGACGCCGAGACCAGGCGTCCCTGACCGCCTGGTCCCCGCCGCGGCGGGGGGACGGCGGGGGAGGGCGGCGTCCCGGCGGGGCGCCGCCCTCCCTTCGGAATAATGCTTAGTCTGGCTAAGTTAGACTGGCTAACCATGACGACGGACGAACTCGCCGAGAGCCTCTCCAAAGAGCTGCGCCACCTGGTGCTGCTCCTGCGCCGCGTGGCGGCGGGACAGCCGGTCACCAGCCAGCAGTACGCCGTGCTGGGATCGCTGGAGGGCGGTCCGCGCCGGATGACCGAGCTGGCCGAGGAGCACGGGGTCCAGCTCCCCACCATGACGGTGCAGATCAACAGGCTGGAGGAACCCGGCCTGGTGGCCCGCTCCGCCGACCCCTCCGACGCCCGGGTCCGCACGGTCGAGCTGACCGGGGAGGGCCGCGCCCGCCTGGCGGCCGTACGCCGGGCCCGCGTCTCCTACCTCGTCACCCAGCTCGGCCTGCTCACCCCCGAGGAGCGCGACGCCGTCGCCGCCGCCCTGCCCGCGCTGGCCAAGCTGGGCCGCGCGTGACCCGGTCGGACTCTTCCCCTCAAGTTCCCCTCAAGGAGCCACTCCCATGTCCTCGCAGAGTCCGGGTGGAATCCTCCGCCAGCCGATGTCGGTGTGGGCCACCGCCTTCGCCGCGGTGGTCGCGTTCATGGGCATCGGCCTGGTCGACCCGATCCTGCCCTCCATCGCCGAGAACCTGAACGCCGGCCCCAGCCAGGTCTCCCTGCTGTTCACCAGCTACTTCCTGGTCACCGCCGTGGCGATGCTCGTCACCGGCTGGGTCTCCAGCCGGATCGGCGGCAAGCGCACCCTGCTGCTCGGCCTGTTCCTGGTCGTCGTCTTCGCCGGCCTGTCCGGCACCTCGGACAGCGTCGGCGCGCTCATCGGCTTCCGCGCCGGCTGGGGGCTGGGCAACGCCCTGTTCGTCGCCACCGCCCTCGCGGTCATCGTCGGCGCGGCCAGCGGCGGCGCCGAGGCCGCGATCATCCTGTACGAGGCCGCCCTTGGCCTGGGCATCTCGATGGGCCCGCTGGCTGGCGCCCTCCTCGGCGACTGGAACTGGCGCGGTCCCTTCTTCGGCACCGCGACCCTGATGGCCGTCGGGTTCGTCTTCATCGCGACCCTGCTGAGGGACACGCCCCGGCCCGCGGTGAAGACCCGCCTCAGCGACCCGCTGCGCGCCCTGGCCCACGGCGGACTGTCCACCACCGCCTTCACCGCGTTCTTCTGCAACTTCGCCTTCTTCACCATCCTGGCCTTCACCCCGTTCATCCTCGGCATGTCGGCCTACGGCATCGGCGCGGTGTTCTTCGGCTGGGGCGTCCTCGTGGCGCTCGCCTCGGTCTTCGCCGCCCCGGCCATGAGCCGCAGGATCGGCTCGGTGCGGGTGCTGTACCTGTCCCTGGGGACGCTCGCCGTCCTGCAGGCGGGCATCGCCCTGTTCAGTGCGACCGGCCTGCGCGCGGGCGTCGTCGTCTGCGTCGTGCTGTGCGGCATCCCGGCCGGGCTGAACAACACCGTGTTCACCGAGGCCGCCATGGAGGTGTCCGACGCGCCCCGGCCCGTCGCCTCGGCCGGCTACAACTTCGTGCGCTGGATGGGCGGGGCCATCGCGCCCTACATCGTGACCAAGCTGGGCGAGGAGATCGGCGCGCCCGTGCCGTACTGCCTGGGCGCGGTCTGCTGCCTGGTCGGCGTGGCCTTCCTGTACGGCAGGCGCCACCACCTGGCGAGCCTCACGCGGATGGACGCCGGTCACGCCGGTCACGCCGCCCGCGACCTGTCGGCCGCCTGACCCCGGCGCGGCCGGAAACGGAACCGGGGCCGGGCCGTACGGCCCGGGCACGGCGGGGCACGGCGGGGCACGGCGGGCCTCGCGCCCGCCCCGCCCCGCCCGGCCCGCGGATCGGCCGGTTTGGGGCGGTCCGCGGGGTGGCCATACGCTTGAACCGCATCACGAGCCCCTCGAAAGGACCACCGGTGACCATCGCCCCGACGATCGGTGTCTTCGCCCTGCAGGGAGACGTCCGCGAGCACGCGCGCTGCCTGGAGCAGGCGGGCGCCAGGGCCGTGGCCGTACGGCGCCCCGAGGAACTGGAGGCGGTCGACGCGCTGGTCGTCCCGGGAGGGGAGTCCACCACGATGTGGAAGCTCGCCGACACCTTCGAGCTGCTGGAGCCGCTCCGGGCGAGGATCAAGGACGGCATGCCCGCCTACGGCTCCTGCGCAGGCATGATCATGCTGGCCGACCGGATCGAGGGCGGCATCGAGGGCCAGCAGACCATCGGCGGCATCGACATGGTGGTGCGGCGCAACGCCTTCGGCCGCCAGGTCGACTCCTTCGAGTCCGACATCGACTTCGCGGGCATGGGCCCGCTGCGGGCGGTCTTCATCCGCGCCCCCTGGGTGGAATCGGTCGGTTCCGATGTCGACGTGCTGGCCCGGGCCGAAGCTGGGGATAGGATCGTCGCGGTCCGTCAGGGGCCTCTGCTGGCCACGTCCTTCCACCCGGAGCTCACCGGGGGCTGCGATGTGCATTCATACTTCGTTGAGATGGTGAGGGAGCTCTAGTCGATGTCCGGCCACTCCAAATGGGCGACGACCAAGCACAAGAAGGCCGCGCTCGACTCCAAGCGCGGCAAGCTGTTCGCCAAGCTCATCAAGAACATCGAGGTCGCGGCCCGGACCGGTGGTCCCGACCCGGACGGCAACCCGACGCTGTACGACGCCATCACCAAGGCGCGCAAGAGCTCGGTCCCGCTGGACAACATCGAGCGCGCCCGCAAGCGCGGCGGCGGTCTGGAGGCCGGCGGCGCCGACTGGCAGACCATCATGTACGAGGGCTACGCCCCCGGCGGCGTCGCCGTGCTGATCGAGTGCCTGACCGACAACCGCAACCGCGCCGCCTCCGAGGTCCGCGTGGCGCTGACCCGCAACGGCGGCTCCCTGGCCGACCCCGGCTCGGTGTCCTACATGTTCAACCGCAAGGGCGTCGTGCTCGTCCCCAAGGGCTCGCTGACCGAGGACGACGTGCTGGTCGCGGTCCTCGACGCGGGCGCCGAGGAGGTCAACGACCTGGGTGACCAGTTCGAGGTCGTCTCCGAGGCCGGCGACCTCGTCCCGGTCCGCAAGGCCCTGCAGGACGCCGGGATCGACTACGACTCGGCCGAGTCGAGCTTCCTGCCGACGATGAACGTCCCGCTCGACGAGGACGGCGCGCGCAAGGTCTTCCGGCTGATCGACGCCCTGGAGGACAGCGACGACGTGCAGAACGTCTGGGCCAACTTCGACGTCTCCGACGACGTCATGGAGAAGCTGGACGCCTGACCGGCCGCCCGCCGCCTTCGCCGTACGCCCGTCCCGCCGTACCGCGGAGGCGGGCGTACGGCCGCCCGGGGCCCCTCCCGCGCGCTCCCGTGTCCGGGGCGGCGCCCGCCCGGACGCGTGGCCGTGCACGGGTGGATTCATGGGCTTCCCATGAGGTTCCCCGGAAAAGCGTGGCCTTCGGTTTACCTCAATAAATGAGGGCATATGCCGCCCTACGATGCCGAACCCTGACCTCATCTTCGCCGTGGCGGGCGTCGCCGCCCTGTTCGCGGCGATCCTGCCGCGCCTGCTCAACCGGCGTGCCTTCTCGCTGCCGCTGGCCTGCCTGATCGGCGGCGCGCTGCTCTACCTCCTGCCCCTGGACCTGCCCGAGCCCGACCCGGTGGCACACCGGGCGCTGCTGGAGCACGCCACCGAGATCTGCGTCCTCATCTCGCTGATGGGCGCCGGGCTGGCGATCAACCGGCCCTTCGAGCCGCGCCGCTGGACCTCTACCTGGCGGCTGCTGGGCTGGACGCTCCCGCTGACCGTCGGCGCCGTCACGCTGGCCGTCCACGGCCTGCTGGGCTGGCCGTGGGCCGCCGCGCTGCTGCTGGGCGCGGTGCTCGCGCCGACCGACCCGGTGCTCGCCTCCGACGTGCAGGTCGGTGAGCCCGTCGACTCCGAGACCGACGACGACGAGGTCCGCTTCACCCTCACCTCCGAGGCCGGGCTCAACGACGGCCTGGCCTTCCCCCTGGTGTTCGCCGCGATCGCGCTGGCGGCGGCGGGCGGCGGCCTGGAATGGACCGGGGAGTGGGTGCTGGTGGACCTGCTCTACCGGTGCGGGGCGGGCGTCGTGGGCGGCCTGCTGGCCGGCAAGGCGCTGGGCCGGCTGTTCTTCCGCGCCCAGGTCTCCGACCTGCGGCTCGCCGAGCATCGCGACGGCTTCGTGGCGCTGGCCGCGACCTTCCTCGCCTACGGCCTCACCGAGCTGGTGCACGGCTACGGCTTCATCGCGGTGTTCGTGACGGCCTGCACGATCAGGGCCGCCGAGCGCACGCACGGCTACAACGCCGTCCTGCACGGCTTCATCGAGCAGATCGAGCGGCTGTTCACCGCCTGGCTGATCCTGCTGCTCGGCGGGTTCGTGGCCACCGGCGGCCTGGCCGCGCTCACCTGGCGGGGCGCGGCGGTCGGCCTGCTCCTGCTGCTGGTGATCCGCCCGCTGACCGGGTGGCTCGCCACGCTCGGCGGCCGGCCGGGGCCGCGCGAGCGCGGCGTGATGGCCTTCTTCGGCATCCGGGGCATCGGCTCGCTGTTCTACCTCGCCTACGCCCTCGGCCAGGCCGACTTCGGCGTGCCCGCGGAGGAGCTGTGGGCGGTGGTGGCCTTCACCGTGCTGGCCTCCCTGGTGCTGCACGGCGTCACGGCGACCCCGGTGATGACGCGCCTGGACCGCCTGCGCGGCCGCCAGGAGCCGGCCGGGGCCGATGAGCGCTCCCCGGAGCGCACGGCCTAGGTTTGGGGACCGTGGAAATACGTGAGCTGACCGCCGGCGATCTCGACGCGGCGCTGGACAACCGCGTCCGGGCCTTCGGGCCCGTCCCGGAGGGCGAGGCGGAGCCCTGGCGGCGCGGCGTCCTGCCCGCCGTGGAGGAGGGCAGATACCTCGGCGCCTTCGACGGCGCCCGCCTCGTCGCCACGACCCGCATCGAGGACTTCACCCAGTGGTGGCACGGCAGGCCGCTGCCCATGGGCGGCATCGCCTCGGTCACCGTCGCCCCCGAGGACCGGGGCCGCGGCGTCGGACGGATGATCATGCGGGCCGCCCTGGACCGCTGCGCCGCGCTGGGGCTGCCGGTCTCGGCGCTGTACCCCGCCACCACCCGCATCTACCGCTCGCTCGGCTGGGAGCACGCCGGAGCCCTGCACCGGGCCGTGCTGCCCACCGAGGGGCTGCGCTCGATCCGCACGACCGGCGACGTCCCGCTCCGCCGTACCGGCCCCGGGGACGCCCGCGCGCTGGGCGAGGTCATCGGGCGCGTCCACGCCGCCACCCGCGCCTCCGGGCCGGTCCGCCGGAGCGAGGCGGACGTGCGCCGGTGGCTGGAGAGCACCCGCGACTTCGTCTACCTGGCCGAGGACGGCTTCGTGGCCTACGGCTGGGACGGCCCCGACATCTCGGTCAGCCACCTGCTCGCCGGCTCGGAGGCCACGGCCAGGGCGCTGTGGGCGCTGGTCGGCTCCTCGTCCTCCGTCGCCAAGAAGGTCCGCGCGGCCGTCGCCCCCGACGACCCGGTGTTCTGGCTGCTCGGCGAGCGGGTGAACGACGAGGTCGCGCAGAGCCGCTGGATGTTCCGCGTGGTGGACCCGGCGGCGGCCGTCGCCGGGCGCGGGTTCCCGGCGGGCGTCACCCTCGACGTCGTGGTCCACGTCGACGACCCCGAGCGGCCCGCCTCCTCCGGCCCCTGGCACCTGGCGGTCTCCGGCGGCTCCGGTACGGCCCAGCCCGCCGGGACCATCCCGGGGACGGCTCCCGCTCTCACCGCCGGGGGCCTCTCCGCGCTGTTCGCGGGCGTGCCGGCCGCCACCCTGCGCCGCGCGGGCCTCCTCACCGGGCCGGCGGACGCCGACGACGCCCTCGACGCCGCCTTCCACGCCCGGCCGTACATGACCGACTCGTTCTGAACGCGCCGGCCACGGGACGGAACGATCATGGTTTCGAACGCCCGGAGACCCGTCCCGGGGGCGGCGCGGGCGGTTCGATGGCCGTGCGCGCCCTGCCCGCAGACGGTAGAGTCGGGCACCGAACAGGTGTTCGGCGAGCGGAAGGCGTGCCGGTGCGGTTGCCCGAACTGCGGGTGATGGGGGTCGATCCGGGGCTGACCCGGTGCGGGCTCGGAGCGGTCGAGGGGCGCCCCGGGGCGCCGCTCCGCCTGGTCAAGGTCGGGGTGGTGCGCACCCCCGCCGACGACGAGATCGGGGCCCGGCTGGTGGCGATCGAGGCCGGCATCGAGCGCTGGCTCGACGAGATCGAGCCGGACGCGGTGGCCGTGGAGCGCGTCTTCGCCCAGCACAACCTGCGCACCGTCATGGGCACCGCCCAGGCGTCGGCGGTGGCGATCCTGTGCGCCTCCCGCCGGGGACTGCCGGTGGCGCTGCACACCCCGTCGGAGGTCAAGGCCGCGATCACCGGCAGCGGCACGGCCGACAAGCGCCAGGTCGGCACCATGGTGACCAGGCTGCTGCGGCTCGACGCCATGCCCAAGCCCGCCGACGCCGCCGACGCGCTCGCCCTGGCCATCTGCCACGTCTGGCGGGGCGGCGCCCAGAACAGACTGGCCGAGGCGGCCGCGCGGGCCACCGGCGCGGGCGGCGGGGTCACCGCCGCCGCGTACTTCCGCGGGCGGGGCAGGCCCGCCGGATACTCGAGAGGAACGACGAAGTGATCGCCTCGGTGCGAGGACGGGTGGCCGCGATCGCCCCCGACGGAGCGGTGGTCGAGGTCGGCGGCGTCGGCGTGCTGGTGCACTGCACGCCCGGCACGCTGGCGGCGCTGCGCGTGGGGGAGGAGGCCCGGCTGGCCACCTCGCTGGTGGTGCGCGAGGAGTCCCTCACGCTGTACGGCTTCGCCGACGACGACGAGCGCAGGATCTTCGAGCTGCTCCAGGCGGCCAGCGGGGTCGGCCCGAAGGTCGCGCTGGCGATGCTCGCCGTGCACACGCCCAACGCGCTGCGGATGGCCGTGGCCGCCGCCGACGTCAAGGCGCTGACCCGGGTCCCCGGGGTGGGCCCCAAGGGCGCCCAGCGGATCATCGTCGACCTCAAGGACAAGCTCGGCACCCCCGAGGAGGCCGTCAGCGCCGCCCTCAACGGCGGCCCGGCCGTCCCCGCCTGGCGCGAGCAGGTCCACTCCGGCCTGGTCGGGCTGGGATACTCGGCCAAGGACGCCGACGAGGCCGTCGCGCTCGTCGCGCCCCAGGCCGACGCCGAGACGGCCCAGGGCCGCGCGCCCCAGGTGGCGGCGCTGCTCAAGGCCGCGCTGCGCGTGCTGAGCGTGCGGTGAGGGGGGAGACGCCGTGAGCTTCGAGCGGGAACTCGTCTCGGCCGACGCCGAGGGCGACGAGCGGCTGGTCGAGGCCGCGCTGCGGCCCAAGCGGCTGGAGGAGTTCATCGGCCAGGCGCGGGTGCGCGAGCAGCTGTCGCTGGTGCTGCAGAGCGCGCTGCGGCGCAACCGGCCGCCCGACCACGTGCTGATGAGCGGCGGCCCCGGTCTCGGAAAGACCACCCTCGCCATGATCATCGCCACCGAGCTGTCGGCCCCCATCCGGATCACCTCCGGGCCGGCGCTGGAGCGGGCCGGTGACCTCGCGGCCATCCTCTCCACATTGTCGGAGGGCGAGGTGCTGTTCATCGATGAGATCCACCGGATGGCCCGCCCCGCCGAGGAGATGCTCTACCTCGCGATGGAGGACTTCCGGGTGGACATCGTGGTGGGCAAGGGGCCCGGGGCCACCGCGATCCCGCTGGAGGTCGCCCCGTTCACCCTGGTCGGCGCCACCACCCGGGCCGGCCTGCTGCCCGCGCCGCTGCGCGACCGGTTCGGGTTCGTCGCCCACATGGACTTCTACGACGCCGGTGAGCTGGAGCTGGTGCTGCACCGCTCGGCGGCGCTGCTCGGCCTGGAGCTGCCCGGCGACGCCGCCCGCGAGATCGCCGGGCGCTCCCGCGGCACGCCCCGCATCGCCAACCGCCTGCTGCGCCGGGTCCGCGACTTCGCGGAGGTGCGGTCCGACGGCGTCGTCACCCGCGACGTCGCCGCGGCGGCGCTGAACCTCTACGAGGTCGACGCCGAGGGGCTCGACCGGCTCGACCGGGCGGTCCTCACCGCGCTGCTGGGCAAGTTCGGCGGCGGCCCGGTCGGCCTGTCCACCCTCGCGGTCGCGGTCGGCGAGGAGCCCGAGACGGTCGAGGTGGTGGCCGAGCCGTTCCTGGTGCGCCAGGGCCTGCTGGCCCGCACTCCCCGCGGCCGGGTGGCGACCGCCGCGGCATGGCTCCACCTGGGGCTCGTCCCGCCGCCGGACGCCTTCGGCGCCCCGCCGGCGTCCGCCGATCTCGGGGATGACCCGGGCTCGATGTGACGTTGGGATTGCAGAGGGAAACTCCGCGGGGTCAATCACAGATCGATGACAACGATATCGAAATGGGAACTTCCTTCGGAGCCCGTTCGTGGGTTCGTTGCCGCGCTCCTAACAGCTCGCCTAAACTCCGTGGCTTGGCTGGCTGTGTAGGCTGACGTGCTGAGCGGCGTGCCCGTTATACGACGTCCGGCGCCACGCCGGTCATTTCTGAGCGTAAGGAGCGGCCCCATGGGCGGCAGCAGCGGTTACTCAAGCCTCATCATGATCGCGTTGATGGTCGTGGTGTTCTACTTCCTGCTCATCCGGCCGCAGCGCAAGCGGCAGCAGGAGCAGGCCCAGATGCAGAACTCCCTGGCCCCGGGAGCCCGCGTCATGACGACGACCGGCCTGTTCGCGACCGTCACGGCCATCGACGCCGACGACGTGATCCTGGAGGTCGCCCCCGGCGTCGAGACCCGGTGGGTCAAGGCCGCGATCGGCCGCGTCCTGACCCCGGTCGACGACACCGCCTCCGATGACGTCGAGTCCGCGGGCGTCGTGGAGGACAATGAGGTGGAGACCGTTCAGCCGAAGAGCGACAACCAGGACTCGCAGCAGAAGTGAGCAGGCTCGCCATCCATCCCCTATAGCCGAAAGAACTGACGACCAGTGGCCCGACCGACCAGCGGCCAGAGCAAGCCGGGGCGCATGCTCCTGGCGCTTCTGGCACTCATTCTCGCCATGGGCGGGGTGATGGCCCTCAACAAGGCGTTCACCCCCGAGTATGGCCTCGACCTCGCAGGCGGCACCACGGTGACGCTGACGCCCGTCACGCCCAACGGCGGGGCTCCCTCCCAGGAGAGCCTCGACCTGGCCGTGAACATCATCCGTGACCGGGTGAACGGCAACGGCATCTCCGACGCCGAGGTCGTCAAGTCCGGTGACAACATCGTCATCTCCGTCCCCGGAGCAGGCCAGGAGGAAGTCGTCAAGCTGGTCGGCACCACCGCGGAGCTGCGTTTCCGCCAGGTGCTGGCGGTGGGGGAGGGCTCGCCCGCGCCCCCGGGACAGATGCCCACCCAGGCGCCGACGCCGTCCACCGCCCCGTCGGACGGCAAGGCCACCGACGGTGGCACGGGCTCGACGCCGGCCCCGACGAGCACCGCCCAGTCCAGCCCGAGCGCCTCGCCCACCGGCCGGGCGCTGTCGTCGGCGCTGACCGCCCCGGACCCGTCGGCGACCCCCTCCGCCGAGGCGGGGGCGAAGAAGGCCGCGCGCGACGCCGGTGACAAGGCCAAGGACGGCGACAAGGCCGCCGACCGGGCCGCGCGCCGGGCGGCCAAGAACGCCGCGGCCCCGTCCGCCACGCCGAGCCCCAGCGCGACCCCGCCCGCGGCGAACGACCCGCTGGCCGGCGTCGACACCACCGGCGTCGACCCCAAGGCCCTCGAACGGTTCAAGGCGCTCGACTGCGCCAAGGACAAGGGCCAGGGCGCCCAGGACGCGCCGGACCAGCAGTACGTCGGCTGCAGCCAGGACGGCTCGGCCAAGTACATCCTCGACAAGGCCGCCGTCACCGGCACCTCGATCGACAAGGCCACCTCCGGCGTCGACCAGACCACCGGCGAGTGGCTCGTCCAGCTCTCCTTCAAGGGCCAGGGCCCGCAGCAGTGGTCGAAGGTCACCACCACCGCCTTCAACTCCCAGCCGCCGCGCAACCAGGTCGCCATGGTGCTGGACGGCGTGGTGATCTCCGCGCCGGTCATCCAGGAGCCCATCACCGGCGGCCGGGCCCAGATCTCCGGCAACTTCACCCAGGTGACCGCCGACGAGCTGGCCAACCAGCTCAAGTACGGCGCGCTGCCGCTGAAGTTCAAGACGGACTCCATCGAGGAGGTCTCCTCGACCCTGGGCGCCGACCAGCTGCGCGGCGGCCTGATCGCCGGCGCGATCGGCCTCGGGCTCGTGCTGATCTACTCGCTGCTCTACTACCGCGGCCTGGGCATCGTCTCGGTGCTGAGCCTCGTGGTCGCCACGATCCTGACCTACGAGTCGGTGGTCGTCCTCGGCGCCACCGCGGGCTTCCGCCTGTCGCTGCCGCACATCATCGGCCTCATCGTCTCGATCGGCATCACCGCGGACTCGTTCATCGTCTACTTCGAACGAATCCGCGACGAGATGAAGGAGGGCCGCCGCTCGCTGCGGGCGGCCGTCGAGGTCGCGTGGGCCCGAGCCCGGCGCACGATCCTGATCGCCGACGCGGTCATGTTCATCGCCGCCGTGGTGCTGTACTTCCTGGCCGTCGGCGGCGTGGCCGGCTTCGCGTTCGCGATGGGCCTGACCACGCTCATCGACATCGTGGTGGTGTTCATGTTCACCAAGCCGTTCGTCGCGCTCCTCGCCAAGAGGAAGTTCTTCGCCAAGGGCCACAAGCTCTCCGGCCTCGACGCCGAGCGCATGAGCCAGAGCCCCGCCGCCCCGACCGTTCCGCAGGAGGCCTGATGTCCGGCATCGCGCGCCGGCTGTACCGCGGCGAGGTCAACGTCGACTTCGTCGGCCGCAGAAAGCTCTGGTACGGCCTGTCGGCCCTCCTCCTGGCCATCTCCATCGTCGGCCTGATCGTCAACGGACTGAACCTCGGCGTGGAGTTCAAGGGCGGCTCGGTCTTCTCCTTCAAGGCCCCCACGGCGACCATCGAGCAGGTGCGCGGCACCTTCGAGGAGACCGGGGCGCACCAGGTCATCGTCCAGGAGACCAAAAACGGCTGGCGGGTCACCACCGAGAGCCTGCCGGCCGAGGGGGTCACCAAGACCCAGAAGGCCGTCGCGGGCGACTACGGCCTGAGGCAGAACGACGTCACCGTCCAGGTCATCGGCGGCTCGTGGGGCGGCCAGGTGGCCAACAAGGCCGTCATCGGCCTGATCGTCTTCATGCTGGCGATCATCCTGTACCTGACGGTGGCCTTCGAGTGGAAGATGGCGCTGTCGGCCATCGTGGCGCTCTTCCACGACCTGGTCATCACCGCCGGCGTGTACGCCTGGTCCGGCTTCGAGGTCACCCCGGCGACCCTGCTGGGCTTCCTGACCATCCTCGGATACTCGCTGTACGACGCGGTCGTCGTCTTCGACATGATCAAGGAGGTCACCGCCAAGCTCGGCACGACCTCCAAGATGACCTACACCGAGGCGGCCAACAACGCGCTGAACCACACGCTGATCCGGTCGCTGAACACCACCCTGGTGGCGATCCTGCCGGTCGCGGCGATCCTGTTCATCGGCACCACGCTGTTCGGCGCGGGCACGCTGAAGGACCTGTCGCTGGCCCTGTTCGTCGGCATGATCGTCGGTACCTACTCCTCGCTGTGCGTGGCGACGCCGCTGCTGGTGACGCTGAAGGAGCGCGAGCCGCGCTACCAGGCGATCGCCCGCCGGGTCGCGAGCCGCGGCGCCGGGACCGCCCCCGTCAAGGGCGCCCGCCAGCCGGTCGCGGCGGCGGCGGCCAACGGCTCCGGCTCGGCCGGCTCCGTGGCCGACGGCGACAAGCGCAAGAAGAAGTAAACCCACCCAGATGGCGCCTCCGCTCCCGTCCCCCGGGAGCGGAGGCGTTTTCATAAGGAAGTGACATGAGCGACCTGCGCACCCTCATCCTCGGCCGGATCCGCGACGTACCCGACTATCCCCAGCCGGGCGTGGTCTTCAAGGACATCACCCCCCTGCTCGCCGACCCCGAGGTGTTCGCCGCCGTGGTGGACGAGCTGGCCGGCGCGTACCGGGTGGACAAGATCGTCGGCATCGAGGCCCGCGGGTTCATCCTGGCCGCCCCGGTGGCGCACAAGGCGGCCGCGGGGTTCGTCCCGGTACGCAAGAAAGGCAAACTTCCTGCGGAAACGCTTGAGGAGTCCTACGATCTGGAGTACGGCTCCGCTGTCATCGAGGTGCACCGGGACGCCTTCGCCCCCGGCGAGCGGGTCCTGATCGTCGACGACGTGCTCGCCACCGGCGGCACGGCGCGTGCGGCGGTGGAGCTGGTCCGCAGGGCGGGCGCCGAGGTCGTCGCCATCGCCGTGCTCATGGAACTGGCCTTCCTCAACGGGCGGGAACGACTCGACGACGTCGAAGTCCGTTCCCTGGTGATCGTCTGATCCGACCCCGGTGGGGCAGGGTTCCTGACATGTCTGGATACACTGGAGGATCTGGACTCGAACGTGAGGAGTCTGAGTGCCCCGTGATGTGGTCGTTCCCGACGTGACCGCCGATGGAGGCGGGCCCGAGGAGGCCGCCCCGGCAGGCGGTGCCGGTTCCCCCATGTCCGGAGCCACCGAGGAGAAGCCTGCCGTACGACGCAGGATCGCACGCTTTGGGGGGCAATGGAGTGGCGCCATGAATCCGGTGCTGGAGCCGTTGTTCCGCACGGTCCGCGCGACGCATCCGAAAGCGGACCTGCGGCTCCTTGAGCGTGCCTACGACGTGGCGGCCTACCACCACCGTGATCAGAAGCGCAAGAGCGGGGACCCGTACATCACCCACCCCCTGGCGGTGGCGACGATCCTGGCCGAGCTCGGCACCGACGACGAGACCCTGTGCGCCGCGCTGCTGCACGACACCGTCGAGGACACCGCCTACGGCCTGGACGAGCTGCGGGCCGACTTCGGCGACAACATCGCGCTGCTGGTCGACGGCGTCACCAAGCTCGACAAGGTCAAGTTCGGTGACGCCGCCCAGGCCGAGACCGTCCGCAAGATGGTCGTGGCGATGTCGCGGGACATCCGGGTCCTGGTGATCAAGCTCGCCGACCGGCTGCACAACATGCGGACCATGCGCTACCTGCCCGAGCACAAGCGGCAGCAGAAGTCCCGCGAGACCCTGGAGATCTTCGCCCCGCTCGCGCACCGGCTGGGCATGAACACGATCAAGTGGGAGCTGGAGGACCTCGCGTTCGCCATGCTCTACCCCAAGCGCTACGACGAGATCGCCCGCATGGTGTCGGAGCGGGCCCCGCGCCGCGACCTGTTCCTGCAGGAGGTCATCGAGAGCGTCTCCAAGGACCTGCGCGAGGCCAAGATCCGCGCGGTGGTCAAGGGCCGGCCCAAGCACTACTACTCGGTCTACCAGAAGATGATCGCGCGCGACGTCGCCTTCGACGACATCTACGACCTGGTGGGCATCCGGGTGCTGGTCGACACGGTCCGCGACTGCTACGCCGCCCTCGGAACGATCCACGCGCGATGGAACCCGGTGCCCGGCCGGTTCAAGGACTACATCGCGATGCCCAAGTTCAACATGTACCAGTCGCTGCACACCACGGTCATCGGCCCCGAGGGCAAGCCGGTGGAGCTGCAGATCCGCACCCACTCCATGCACCACCGGGCCGAGTACGGCGTGGCCGCGCACTGGAAGTACAAGGAGGACATGACGGCCTCCGGCGCCCCGGGGACGAAGCTGAAGCCCGCCAGCGACATGGCCTGGCTGCGCCAGCTCCTCGACTGGCAGAAGGAGACCGCCGACCCCGGCGAGTTCCTGGAGTCGCTCAGGTTCGACCTGTCGGTCTCGGAGGTGTACGTCTTCACCCCGCGGGGCCAGGTGATCGCCCTGCCCGAGGGGGCGACGCCGGTCGACTTCGCCTACGCCGTGCACACCGAGGTCGGTCACCGCTGTATCGGCGCCCGGGTCAACGGCCGCCTGGTGCCGCTGGAGTCGCGGCTGGGCAACGGCGACACGGTGGAGATCTTCACCTCCAAGTCGCCGGACGCGGGTCCCTCGCGTGACTGGCTGAAGTTCGTCAAGTCGGGCCGGGCCCGCAACAAGATCCGGCAGTGGTTCTCCAAGGAGCGCCGCGAGACCGCGATCGAGGCGGGCAAGGAGGCCATCGGCCGGGCCATGCGCAAGCAGGGGCTGCCGCTGCAGCGCCTGATGTCGGGGGAGTCGCTGCTGACCCTCGCCAGGGACCTGCGTTACCCCGACGTCTCCGCCCTGTACGCGGCCGTCGGCGAGGGCCACATCGCCGCCCAGGCGGTCGTGCAGAAGCTCGTGCACTCCGTCGGGGGAGTGGACGGCGCCGAGGAGGACATCGCCGAGGTCTCGGTGCCGACGAAGCTGCGGGGCCGTCCCCGCGGCGGCAGCGGCGGCGCGGGCGTGGTGGTCGCGGGCGACTCCGACGTGTGGGTGCGCCTGTCGCGCTGCTGCACCCCGGTGCCCGGCGACGACATCCTCGGTTTCGTCACCCGCGGGCACGGAGTGTCGGTGCACCGCACCAACTGCCCCAACGGGGATCAGCTGAAGACCCAGCCGGACCGGCTGGTGGAGGTGTCCTGGGCGTCGGGGAGCGACTCGGTGTTCCTGGTGGCGCTCCAGGTCGAGGCGCTCGACCGGCCGCGGCTGCTGTCGGACGTCACCCGCACCCTGTCGGACCAGCACGTGAACATCCTGTCGGCGTCGGTCACGACGTCCCGCGACCGGGTGGCGATCAGCAAGTTCACCTTCGAGATGGCCGACCCCAAGCACCTCGGGCACGTCCTGAAGGCGGTGCGCAACATCCCCGGCGTCTACGACGTCTACCGGGTGAGCGGCGCCGGCTCCTGACCGCCGCCCCGGGGCGTATCCGTCCCGGGCGCGGAGAGGGAGCCGGCCCCGGGCCATCGCACGGGCACGAGCCGACCTGACGGGCCCGCTCGGGCTCTGTCACGCGGGCGGGGGCCCGTACAAGCCGAACCGGGCGCCCCCGCGCGGGGACGCCCGGCCACGTGCCGTGCGGGAGGTCAGGAGAACTCGGCGAGCGTGCGCTCGGCCTCCTCCAGCCAGGAACGACGGGCTTCCAGGGCCTCCTCGGCGTCCTTGACGTCCTTGTCCCGGCCCGCAGCCCTGGCCTTGGCCAGGCGGGCCTCAAGCTGCTCGATCGACCGGTGGAGCTGGTCGACCGTGTTCTGGGCGCGGGCGCGGGCCTCGGGGTTGGAGCGCTTCCACTCCGCCTCCTCGGCCTTGCGGACCGCCTCGTCGATGCGGCGCAGACCGCCCTCCAGGCGGTCGCGCTGCTCCCGGGGGACCGGGCCGGCGGCCTCCCAGCGCTCCAGGACGCCCCGCAGGGTCGCCCTGGCCGACCGGGCGTCGGAGACCGGCAGGATCTTCTCCGCCTCGGCCAGGAGCTGCTCCTTGACCTCGGCGTTGGCCGCGAGCGAGGCGTCGCGCTCGGCGAAGACCGCCGAGCGGGCCTGGAAGAACTGGTCCTGGGCGGCCTTGAACCGGCCCCACAGCTCGTCCTCGACCTCGCGGGAGGCCCGGCCCGCGGCCTTCCACTGCCGCATCAGCTCGCGGTAGGCGGCGGCCGTCCCGCCCCAGTCGTCGGAGGAGGCCAGCGCCTCCGCCTCGGTGACGATCTGCTCCTTGGTGGAGCGCACGCCCTCCCGCTGCTCGTCCAGCCCGGCGAAGTACGCCTTGCGCCGCTTGGCGAAGGCCGTCCGGGCGGCCGACAGCCGCTTCCAGAGCGCGGCCTCGGTCACCCGGTCGATGCGCTCGGCGGTCTTCCACTCCTCGATGAGCTGGCGCAGCCGTTCGCCGCCGCTCTTCCAGTGCGTGGTGTCCTCGGCGATCCGCTCGGCCTCGCCGACGATGCGCTCCTTGACCGCCCTGGCCTCGGCCCGGGCCACGTCGCGCGCGGCCTTGACCTCCTCGCGGCGCTGGGCGACCGTCTCCGTGAGGGCGTTCAGGCGGCCCAGCAGCGCGTCGAGGTCGCCGACGGCGTGCGCGCCGGTGATCGCCTCACGCAGCTTGACGATCGTCGCCTCCGCCTGGGCCGGTGGCAGGTCGGTGCCGCGGACCCGCTGCTCCAGCAGCATGACCTGCCCGGCCAGCTCGTCGAACTTGCGATGGAAGTAGGCGAGTGCCTCTTCCGGCTCGCCGGCCTGCCAGGACCCGACGGCCCGTTCTCCCTCAGCCGTACGCACGTAGACGGTGCCGTCGTCGTCTACCCGGCCCCACGGGTCGGTGCTCACCGTGTCCTCCCGCACTTTCATCAGCCTTTCGAGGCTAACCGCATCTTGGTTGTATTACGTCAGCTCTTGCCGGACATTGTCACGTTTTTGATTTCGACGGTTTCCTTCGGAGCCCCGGTGCCGTCGGGTCCCGGCGTGATGACGCCTCCCTTGTTCACCTCGTCGATGATCTCCATTCCCTTCGTGACCGTACCGAACGGCGTGTAGTTCGGGGGGAGCTGGGTGTCGCCGTACACGATGAAGAACTGGCTGCCGTTGGTGTCGGCGCCGCTGTTGGCCATGGCCACGACGCCGCGGGTGTACTTGGCGCCGTCGAGGTTCTCGTTGACGAAACGGTACCCCGGCCCGCCCCGGCCGTCGGTCTGGCTCTTGCCGTCGGCCTTGGCGAGCGGGTCGCCGCACTGCAGCACCGGGAACTGCTCGGAGCCCAGCCGGTGGCACTTGGAACCGTTGAAGTAGTCCTTCTTCGCCAGGAAGGCGAAGGAGTTGACCGTGCACGGGGTCTTGTCGGCCGACACCTGGATCACGATGTCGCCACGGTTCGTCTTCAGCGTCATCGCCTTGGGCGAGGTGTCCACCTTGGCCGGCGGCATGCCGACGTTCTTCGCCGCCCCCTCGGTGTCGGGGACGTAGCCGCAGGTGCCGGTCGCCGGGTCGAAGGCGGCGGGCTTGGGACCCTCGCTCGCGCTCGTGGCGGGGCTGGGGCTCCCCGACGCCGACGCGGCGGAGGTGGCGTCCGAGTCACCGCCTCCGATCAGGGCGATCGCGGCGACCACGCCGCCCACCACCAGCACGACCCCGGCGGTGGTGCCGATGACCGCGGTGCGCTTCGCCTTGGTCTCACGCTCGATGCGCCGCTTCATCTGCCGCTCGTGGTGCTCGCGTGCCAGCTGCTTCTGGCGGTCCTTGCCGCTCACCGCTTCGCCCTCCCGAGTGCCGGAGTGTTACTTATTGAGGTGGGCGAATCGTATCGGCCAAAGGGTGATGGTTCGCAGCCCGGCGACCCGCACCGGTACCCTTCGGTTACATTCCCATCCGTATTCTTGACGAGATCGGCTGAGGCAGATGCTCATCGCCGGCTTTCCCGCCGGGTCGTTCCAGACCAACTGCTACGTCGTGGCTCCCGCCGCCGGCGAGGAGTGCGTGGTCGTCGATCCCGGGCAGAACGCGGTCGCCGACCTCGACGACGTGCTGCGCGAGCACCGGCTGCGGCCGGTCGCGGTGCTGCTCACCCACGGGCACGTCGACCACATGTGGTCGGTCGCCCCCGTCTGCGGCGCCCGCGACGTCCCCGCGTGGATCCACCCCGAGGACCGCGACCTGCTGTCCGACCCCGGCAAGGGGCTGCCGCTCGCGGCCAGGCAGCAGTTCTTCGGCGGGCTGACCTTCACCGAGCCCGACGACGTCCGCGAGCTGGCCGACGGTCAGGCGCTGGAGCTGGCGGGCATGGAGATCACGGTCGACCACGCCCCCGGCCATACCAGGGGGTCGGTGACCTTCAGGCTGCCCGCCTCCGGGGAGATCCCGGACGTGATGTTCTCGGGCGACCTGCTGTTCGCCGGCTCCATCGGCCGCACCGACCTCCCGGGCGGCGACCACCCGACGATCCTGCGCAGCCTGGCGGCCAAGTGCCTGCCGCTGCCGGACGACACGGTGGTCCTGCCCGGCCACGGACCACAGACCACGATCGGCCGCGAACGCGCCACCAACCCGTACCTGGCGGAGCTCGCCGGGCGGGCCGGGACGGCGCCGGGCGCGGGACCCACCAGGGGACTATAAGAGATGACTCTGCAGGCGCCGAAGGGCACCTTTGACTGGCTTCCACCCCGTTCGGAGGTGGCGCTCGCCGTACGTGAGGCGCTGACCGCCCCGGTCCGCCGCGCAGGCTACGGCTACGTCGAGACCCCCGTCTTCGAGGACACCGCGCTGTTCGTCCGCGGGGTGGGCGAGTCCACCGACATCGTCTCCAAGGAGATGTACACCTTCGCCGACAAGGGCGGCCGCTCCCTCACACTGCGGCCCGAGGGCACCGCCTCGGTCGTGCGGGCGGTCCTCCAGCACGGCCTGCACAACGGCCAGCTGCCGGTGAAGCTCTGGTACTCCGGCAGCCAGTTCCGCTACGAGCGGGCCCAGAAGGGCCGCTACCGCCACTTCTGGCAGGTCGGCGCCGAGGCGCTGGGCGCGGAGGACCCTGCGCTCGACGCGGAGCTGATCGTGATGGCCGCCGACGGCTACGCCGGCCTGGGGCTGACGGGCGTGCGGCTGCTGCTGAACACGCTGGGCTGCCGGGAGTGCCGTCCCGCCTACCGCGCGGCGCTGCAGGACTTCCTGCGCGCGCTCGACCTCGACGAGGCCACCAGGCAGCGCGTCGAGATCAACCCGCTGCGCGTGCTCGACGACAAGCGGCCCGAGGTGCAGGCGCAGCTCGCCGGCGCCCCCCTGGTCGTCGACCACCTGTGCGAGGCGTGCAAGACCTACCACGAGGAGGTCCGCGCGCTGCTGACCGCCTCCGGCGTGACGTACGCCGACGACCCGAGGCTGGTCCGCGGGCTCGACTACTACACGCGCACCACGTTCGAGTTCGTCCACGACGGGCTGGGCTCGCAGTCGGCGGTGGGCGGCGGCGGCCGCTACGACGGCCTGAGCGAGATGCTCGGCGGCCCGGCCCTGCCGAGCGTCGGCTGGGCGCTGGGCGTCGACCGCACCGTCCTGGCCATGGAGGCCGAGGGGCTGCTCGGAGCCGGGGAGGCCGCCTCCCGTGTGCAGGTGTACGGTGTGCCGCTGGGTGAGGAGGCGCGCCGCCGGATGTTCCTGCTCATCACCGAGCTGCGCCGCGCGGGCCTCGACGCCGACATGTCGTTCGGGGGCAAGGGCCTCAAGGGCGCGATGAAGGGCGCCGACCGGTCGGGCGCGGGCTACGCCGTGATCCTCGGCGAGCGTGATCTCGCGGCCGGGTCCGCCCAGGTCAAGGACATGGCCAGCGGTGACCAGACCGCCGTGCCGCTCGCTGAGATCGTCGAGACTCTGAAGGAGAGACTGAGGAAATGATCCGCACGCACGAAGCGGGATCACTGCGCAAGGAGCACGCGGGCGAGCAGGTGACGCTGGCCGGGTGGGTGGCGCGCCGCCGCGACCACGGAGGCGTGGTCTTCATCGACCTGCGCGACGCCTCCGGCTCCTCCCAGGTGGTCTTCCGCGAGGAGGACGACGCGCACGGCCTGCGCGCCGAGTACTGCGTCAAGGTCGTCGGCGAGGTGCGGGTCCGTCCCGAGGGCAACGAGAACCCCGACCTGCCGACCGGCGGGATCGAGGTCGTCGCCTCCCGGGTCGAGGTGCTCAGCGAGGCCGCGCCGCTGCCGTTCCCGGTCGAGGGCGCCGCGGGCGTCTCGGAGGAGGCCCGGCTCAAGCACCGCTACCTCGACATCCGCCGCCCGCAGGTCGCGCAGGCCCTGCGGGTCCGCTCCCGGGCCACCTACCTCGCCCACGAGGTGATGCACGAGCACGGGTTCAACTACATCGAGACCCCGACGCTCACCCGCTCCACGCCCGAGGGCGCCCGCGACTTCCTGGTCCCGGTCCGCCTGCAGCCGGGCAGCTGGTACGCCCTGCCGCAGTCGCCGCAGCTGTTCAAGCAGCTCCTCATGGTCGCCGGCATGGAGCGCTACTACCAGCTCGCCCGCTGCTTCCGTGACGAGGACCTGCGCGCCGACCGCCAGCCGGAGTTCACCCAGATCGACGTCGAGATGTCCTTCGTGGACCAGGAGGACGTCATCGCGCTGGGCGAGGCGCTGATCGGCCGCGTCTGGAAGGAGATCGCCGGCTACGAGCTGCCGACGCCGCTGCCCCGGATGACCTACGCCGAGGCCATGTCGCGCTACGGCTCCGACAAGCCGGACCTGCGCTTCGGCCAGGAGCTCGTCGAGATGACGGAGTACTTCTCCGCCACCTCCTTCCGGGTCTTCCAGGCCCCGTACGTCGGCGCCGTGGTCATGCCGGGCGGCGGTTCCCAGACCCGCCGGGAGCTCGACGCCTGGCAGGAGTGGGCCCGGTCGCGCGGCGCCAAGGGCCTCGCCTACGTCCTCGTCGGCGAGGACGGCACGCTCGGCGGCCCGGTCGCCAAGAACCTCTCGGAGAGCGAGAGCGCCGGCCTGGCCGGGAAGGTCGGCGCCGCCCCCGGCGACGCCGTCTTCTTCGCGGCCGGAAAGCCCTCGGAGGCCCGCGACCTGCTCGGCGCGGCCAGGCTGGAGATCGGCCGCCGCTGCGGGCTGATCGACGAGTCGCAGTGGAGCTTCCTGTGGGTCGTCGACGCCCCGATGTTCGAGGAGGACGGCGAGGGCGGCTGGACCGCGGTGCACCACCCGTTCACCGGTCCCAAGCCCGAGTGGGCCGACAACTTCCAGGACCACCCCGCCGAGGCGCTGGCCTACGCCTACGACATGGTCTGCAACGGCATGGAGATCGGCGGCGGCTCCATCCGAATCCACCGCGCCGAGATGCAGCAGCGCGTCTTCGACGTGCTGGGCATCTCCAAGGAGGAGGCCGAGGGCAAGTTCGGCTTCCTGCTGGAGGCGTTCAAGTACGGCCCGCCGCCGCACGGCGGCATCGCCTACGGCTGGGACCGCATCTGCATGCTGCTGTCCGGCGGCGACTCCATCCGCGACGTCATCGCCTTCCCGAAGACGGCCTCCGGGTTCGACCCGCTGACCGGCGCGCCCACCCCGATCACGGGTGCGCAGCGCAAGGAGGCCGGGGTGGACGCCAAGCCCAAGGGCGAGGCGTAACCTCCGCGCGGCACACGGCAGGGCCCCGGACGGATCTCCCGTCCGGGCACCGACCTCAACGCCGCGATCGGGGAGCTCGACGGGCGGGGCGTCGCCGTACG
>NZ_JBEZNH010000014.1:0-85023 GCF_040653115.1 Streptosporangium sp. NPDC048047
CGCGGCTCTGTGTTTGGCCGCCTGACCTGTTGATCAATTCGCCAACAGTGTCTCCCTTCGAAGGGACGGGCGGGGCCGCCGCGCGTCCGGGGCCGGTCGCTACCATCGGGCGTGTGCGCGTCCCGACAGAGCGTCGTGCGGTGCTCGCCGGAACCCTGACACTGGCGGTCGCCGCCCTGGCCACCGGCGCGGGCCCGTTCCCCGCGCCGCGCGACCCGTGGCCCGGCGGCTCCGTCACCGTCCGCGGCGAGCACTCCGTCGTGATCGGCCACCGCGTCCCGGCGGCCCGCCTCGCCGACCTGGCGGCCGGCGCCGACCGCGCCCGCCGTACGGTCCTCGACGTCTGGGGACCGGTCCGGGCGGTGGTCCTGTTCCCCGCGGACGACGCCGAGGCGGCGGCGCTGGCCGGCGCCGCGCCCGCCGCCGTCGCCGGCCTGGCCGCGCTGGCCGACGCGGGCCGGGTGATCGTCCTGCCGTCGGGGTACGCCAGGCTGAGCGGGACCGGCCGGGACGTGGTGCTCGCCCACGAGCTCACCCACGTGGCCACCGGCGCCACCCGCGGCGGCCGGGTGCCGGTCTGGCTGTCGGAGGGGTTCGCCGACTACGTCGGTTACCGTGACGCCGGGATCGCGGTCCCGGCGGCCGCCGCCGAACTGGCCGCCGAGGTGCGCGAGGGCCGCCTGCCCGAGCGGCTCCCCGGCCCCGCCGACTTCGCCGCGGACGCCCCCCGGCGGGCGCAGGCGTACGAGGAGGCGTGGCTCGCCTGCCACTACGTCGCGCGGCGGTACGGCGAGCGGACGCTGGTGAGGCTCTACGGTAGCGATGTCGGCGATGTGCTGGGCCTGTCCCCGGCGGAGTTCGCCGCCGGCTGGCGCGACCACCTGAGAAGGGAGCTGGGTTGACGTCCTCCCCACGCCCGAGGGCGGTGTCCCGGCGATCGGCCGCGGCGGATGCGGCCGACGCCGCAGCAGCGGCGGTCGTGCCCGGGGGGTGGCGGCCCGCCGGATGGGCGCTGGCCGCCCTGGGCGCGGCCACGGTCGCGGTCGTGGCGCTCACCACGCCCTGGCGGGCCCTGCCGTCCGCCGCCCCGGCCGTCGCGCCCGACCCGGCGCGGGACTTCACCGCCGGGCAGATCGCCCGCTCCGAGGCGTTCGACGCCGCGCTCACCGCGCCCGCCTACCTGTCGCTCGGGCTGACCCTCCTGGTCGCCGGGGTGCTGGTGGCCACCCCGCTGGGCGCCCGGCTGCTCGGACGGCTGCGCGGGCCCCGGTGGGTGCGGGCGCTGCTCGGCGTCGCCGGGCTGTCCGCGGCGGTCGAGGCCCTGCGCTGGCCGCTGGGCATGTGGTCGGAGACGCAGCTGCGCGCCTACGGCCTGTCCACCCAGACGTGGCCCTCCTGGACCGCGGACCGGCTCAAGGACATCGGCGTCCGGACCGCGCTGCTCGCGATCATGGTGCTCGCCGTGACGGCGCTGGCCCGGCGCTTCCGGCGCTGGTGGATACCCGCCGCGGCCGGAGCGTTCACGCTGACCGTGGCCGCGTCCTTCGCCTACCCGGTGGTCATCGAGCCGATCTTCAACGACTTCACGCCGATGGCGGCCGGGCCGCTGCGCGACGACCTGCTGGCCATGGCCGCCCGCGACGGCGTGCCCGTCGAGGACGTCCTGGTCGCCGACGCCTCCCGGCGCACCACCGCGCTCAACGCCTACGTCTCCGGGTTCGGCGCGACCCGCAGGATCGTGGTCTACGACACCCTGCTCCGGGCGCCCGCGAAAGAGGTCGAGCTGGTGGTGGCGCACGAGCTGGGCCACGCGAAGGCGGGCGACGTGCTGTACGGCACGCTCGTCGGGGGGCTGGGCGCCGCCTTCGGCGCCTGCCTGCTGTACCTGGTGCTCGCCGCGGGCCCCGTACGGCGTCGCGCCGGCGTCGCCTCGGCGGCCGACCCGCGGGCCGTGGGCCTGATCATGGGGTTGCTGAGCCTGGCCACGGTCCTGTCCGGACCCGCCCAGAACCTGGTCAGCAGGCAGATCGAGGCCCGCGCCGACGCGCACGCGCTGGAGCTGACCCGCGACCCGGAGACGTTCGCCGCGATGCAGCGGCGCCTGTCGGTCACCAACGTCTCCGACCTGTCGCCGGACTTCCTGGAATACGTCCTCTACGGTTCTCACCCGACGACGCCGCAACGGATCGCCATGGCGCGCTCATGGGCCCGGCTGAACGGCGTCCCGGAGCCGTGAGCCGCGCGCTGTTCCTCACCAACGACTTCCCGCCCCGGCCCGGGGGCATCCAGGCGTTCGTGCGCGGCCTGGCCGACGGCCGCCCGCCGGACTCGGTGGTCGTCTACGCCCCCCGCTGGCCCGGCTGCGACGACTTCGACGCCCGCCGGCCGTACCCGGTCGTGCGCCACCCCACCTCGCTGATGCTGCCCACGCGCGGGGTCGCCCGCCGGGCCGCCGAGGTCGTGGCGGCGTACGGCTGCGACACGGTGGTGTTCGGGGCGGCGGCTCCGCTCGGGCTGCTCGCGCCCGCGATGCGCGCCGCCGGGGCCCGCCGGATCGTCATGGTCACCCACGGGCACGAGGCGGCCTGGGCCGGCGTCCCCGGCGCCCGCGGGCTGCTGGCGAGGATCGGCGGGCACGCCGACGTGGTCACCTACCTGGGGGAGTACACCCGGCGGAGGCTGGAGCGGGTGATCCCCTCCGGCAGGCTGGCCCGGCTCGCGCCGGGTGTCGACACCGGGGCGTTCCGGCCCGGCGCGGGCGGGCATGAGGTGCGCGCGGCGCTGGGCCTGGGGGACCGGCCGGTCGTGGTCTGCCTGTCCAGGCTGGTGCCGCGCAAGGGCCAGGACGTCCTGCTGCGGGCCTGGCCGCTCGTGCTGCGGGCCGTGCCGGAGGCCGTGCTGGTGATCGTCGGGGGCGGCCCGTACCGCCGCACCCTGGAACGGCTGGCCCGGCCGCTGGGCGACGCGGTCCGGATCACCGGGCCGGTGCCGTGGGCGGCGCTGCCGGCCCACCTCGACGCGGGCGACGTGTTCGCCATGCCGTGCCGTACCAGGCTGGGCGGCATCGACGTCGAGGGGCTCGGCATCGTCTACCTGGAGGCGTCGGCCAGCGGCCTGCCCGTGGTGGCGGGCTCCTCCGGCGGCGCGCCGGACGCGGTCCTGCCGGGGGAGACCGGCGTGGTGGTGGACGGCACCCGCGCGCGGGAGGTGGCGCGGGCCGTGACCGGGCTGCTGGAGGATCCGGAGCGGGCGCGGAAGATGGGCGAGCGCGGGCGCGACTGGGTCACCCGCGAGTGGGGCTGGGACCTGGTGTCCGCCCGCTTCGCCGAACTGCTGTAGGCCCCGCCGTACGGGGTACGGCGGGACCTGGGCGCCGGCCGTACGGTGTCAGCCGTACAGGGCGTCGATCCGGTCGGCGAAGTCGCGCATCACGAGGTTGCGCTTGATCTTGAGGCTGGGCGTGACGTGCCCGGTCTCCTCGGTGAGGTCGGTGTCGAGCACCGTGAACTTCTTGATCTGCTCGGCCTTGGACACCGACCGGTTGGCGGTGTCCACCGCCTTCTGCACCTCGGCGAGGACGGTCTGGTCGGTGCTGAGGTCGGCCAGGGAGGCCCCCTCCCTGCCGTTGGTCTTCTTCCACTGCTCGAGGGCCTCGGGGTCGAGGGTCACGAGCGCGGAGACGAACGGCCGGCCGTCGCCGACCACCATCGCCTGGCTGACCAGCGGGTGGGCGCGGATGAGGTCCTCCAGCGGGCCGGGCGCGACGTTCTTGCCGGCGGCGGTGACGAGGATCTCCTTCTTGCGGCCGGTGATGCGGAGGTAGCCGTCCCCGTCCAGCTCGCCGACGTCGCCGCTGTGGAACCAGCCGTCGGCGTCGATCGCCTCGGCGGTGGCCTTCTCGTCCTTCCAGTAGCCGTGGAAGACGTGACGGCCCTTGATCAGGATCTCGCCGTCGTCGGCGACGGCGAGCGTGACGCCCGGGAACGGCTTGCCGACGGTGCCGATCTTGTTGGCGCCGGGCATGTTGACCGCGGACGGCGCGGAGGTCTCGGTCAGGCCCCAGCCCTCGAAGACCTCGATGCCCGCGCCGCGGAAGAAGTGGCCGAGCCGCTCGCCCAGCGCCGAGCCGCCCGACACCGCGGCCGACAGCTTCCCGCCGGTGGCCGCGCGGAGCTTCCGGTACACCAGCCGGTCGAACACGGCGCGCTTGACCGTCAGGCCGAGCCCGGCGCCGCCCGCGGACTCGGCGCGGCTCCAGGCGATGGCGACGTCGACGGCGGCGTGGAAGATCTTGCCCTTGCCGCCGGCGGCGGCCGTCTGCTCGGCGCCGTTGTAGACCTTCTCGAACACCCGGGGCACGCCCAGCAGGAACGTCGGACTGGTGGCCTGGAGGTCGGGCGCGACGTTCTTCATGTTGGGGGTGTGGGCGATGACGGTGCCCGTCTCGACGAGCACGATCTCGATCATGCGGGCGAAGACGTGCGCGAGGGGCAGGAACAGCAGCGCCGCCCGGTCCTCGGTGGTGAACAGGGCCTCCAGCGGGCCGGCCGCCACGTTCCGCGCGGTGAACAGCAGGTTGTCGTGGGTCAGCCGGCAGCCCTTGGGCCGGCCGGTGGTGCCGGAGGTGTAGACGATGGTGGCCAGGTCGGCGATGCCGCGGGAGGTCCTGCGCTCGGTCAGGGTCTCGTCGGACACCTCGGCTCCGGCCGCGCTCAGCTCCTCCAGGGCCCCGCCGTCGATGCGCCAGACGTCCTTGAGGCCGGGCAGCTCGTCCGTCACCTCGCGGACCGTCTCCTCGTGCGAGGCGAGCTCCACGAAGGCGGCCCTGGCGCCGCTGTCGGAGACGATCCACTTCACCTGGTCGGCGGAGGAGGTCTCGTAGATCGGGACGCCCACCGCGCCGGCGGCCCAGATCGCGTAGTCGGCGACGGTCCACTCGTAGCGGGTGCGCGACATCAGGGCGACCCGGTCACCGGGCTCGATCCCGGCGCTGATCAGGCCCTTGGCCAGGGCGGCGACCTGGTCGCGGAACTCCCCGGCGGTGACGTCCTTCCACTCCTCGCCGGCCTTGCGGCGCATGACCACGGCGCCCGGCTCCCGATCGGCACGCTGGAACACCGTGTCGGTCAGATTGGCGGAGGGGGGGACATCCACCAGCACGGGGACGCTGTACTCGCGCACGGGCACTCCTGAGGTCACACGGATCGATGGGTCTGCCTGAGGTTCGACGCGACATGTTACGCGTGGGTAAGGCCGCCGACCAGGCGTTGTCCGAGGCGGATTCACGGTATCAGCCCAGCCGTCCGGGACGGTCGCACCGTACCGGTCGCGAATTGATTGTTACTTATGTCCGCTTTCTTGGCCCGGTTAGGATGTCCGCCATGCGGGTTCATGTCGTCAGTGATGTGCACGGTAGGACCGACGCCCTGGCCCGCGCGGGAGAGGGGGCCGACGCGCTCGTCTGCCTCGGGGACCTCATCCTGTTCGTCGACTACGACGACCACTCCCGGGGCATCTTCGCCGAGCTGTTCGGCGCCGAGCAGGCCGCCCGCTTCATCGCCCTGCGCACGGCCAAGCGGTTCGGCGAGGCGCGGGAGATGTCGGCGGCGCTGTGGGCCTCGCTCGGCGGCGACCCCCGCGACCACATCGAGCGCGCCGTCCGCAGGCAGTACGAGGAGACCTTCGCCGCGATGCCGGCCCCGGCCTACCTCACCCACGGGAACGTCGACCTGCCCCGCCTGTGGCCCGACTACCTGCGCGAGGGCCACCGCGTGCTCGACGGGGAGACCGTGGAGATCGGCGGCCTGCGGTTCGGCTTCGTCGGGGGCGGGCTGCGCACGCAGTACCGGACGCCGAACGAGATCGACGACGAGGAGTTCGCCCGCAAGGTGGAGGCCGTCGGCGAGGTGGACGTCCTCTGCTGCCACATCCCCCCGGCCGTCCCCGAACTGCTCTACGACGTGGTCGCCCGGCGCTTCGAGCGGGGCAGCGAGGCCACGCTGGAGGCGATCAGGCGGACGCAGCCGCGCTACGCCCTGTTCGGGCACGTCCACCAGCCCCTGTCGCCGCGCACCCGGATCGGCCGGACCGAGTGCGTCAACGTGGGTCACTTCCGCGGCCGGGGAACGCCCTTCGTCCTCGAATGGTGAGCCGGGCGCGCGGCGGTGATCCGGGGAGAGCGGAAACGAGTACGGTAACCCCATGGCTGATCGCACCTCCTCCAGCATCACGATCGACGCCGCCCGCCCGGCCGTCATGGCCGTGATCGCCGACTTCCCCGCCTATCCCCGGTGGGCCGGCCAGGTGAAGGAGGCCGAGATCCTGTCCACCGGGCCGGACGGCCGCCCGGCCGAGGTCCGGTTCGTCCTGGACGCGGGCGTCATCAACGACGAGTACACCCTCGCCTACACCTGGGACGGCGAGGAGTCGGTCGGCTGGCGGATCGCGAAGGAGGGCCGGATGATCTCCGGGCTCACCGGGCGTTACGTCCTGGAGGAGCGGGGCGGCGGCACCGAGGTGACGTACGAGCTCACCGCGGACCTCAAGGTCCCGATGATCGGCATGATCAGGCGCAAGGCCGAGAAGGTCATCGTCGACACCGCCCTGAAGGGACTGAAGAAGCGCGTCGAGGCCGCATGAGCCGCGGCGGGCGGGCTCCGGCGGGCCGGGAGACCGTGCCGGGCCGTCCCCGGGGCACGGCGGCCCGTACCGGTGTCGTGGCGGACCGTGTCCGGGTCGGGGCGGCCGAGGCTCCGGCGGCGGGCCTGGAGGCCGCGTGAGCCGGGTCCTGCTGTTCACCGGCAAGGGCGGAGTCGGCAAGACGACCGTGGCGGCCGCCACCGCCGTCCTCGCCGCCCGCTCGGGGCGGAGGACGCTGGTGCTCTCCACCGACACCGCGCACTCGCTGGCCGACGCGCTGGGCGTGACGGTCGGGGACGGCCCCGCCGAGGTCGAGCCCGGTCTGCACCTGTACCAGGTGGACACCCAGAAGGCGCTGGAACGCCAGTGGGGCGAGCTGCGCGACTACGCCAGGGACGTCCTCGCGGACCTCGGCCTTGACGAGATCACCGCCGAGGAGATCACGGTGCTGCCCGGCGCGGAGGAGGTCATCGCGCTGCTGGAGCTGCGTGAGCAGGCCCGCGACGACCGGTGGGACGTGATCGTCGTCGACTGCGCGCCCACCGCCGAGACGCTCCGGCTGCTCGCCCTGCCCGAGGCCCTCGACTGGCACGTGAACCGGCTGCTGCCGACCGGCCGGCGGCTGCTGCGCGCGCTCTCGCCGGTGGTCCGAAGGGTGGCCCAGGTCAGCGTGCCCGAGGACCACGTGCTCGGCGCGGGGGAGCGCCTGCACCGGGGCCTGATGGAGGTCCGGGAACTGCTCACCGGCCCGGACGCCAGCGTCCGGCTCGTCCTCACCCCGGAGGCCGTCGTGCTGGCCGAGGCCCGCCGTACGCTCACCTCGCTCAGCCTGTACGGCTACCGCGTCGACGCGGTGATCGCCAACCGGGTCTTCCCGGCGGACGGGGCCGACCCGTGGCGGCGCGGCTGGGTGAAGGCCCAGACCGGCCACCTGGCGGAGATCCGCCAGTCGTTCTCCCCGCTGCCCCTGCACACGGTTCCCTACCTCGACGCCGAGCCGGTCGGCGCCGACTCCCTCGCCGGGGTCGCCGAGGCCGTGTACGGCGGAGCCGACCCCTTCGCACCGCCCTCCGGGGACCCGCCGCTGCGGATCACCCCGGAGGGTGAGCTGGTCCTGGCGCTGCCGCTCGCCGAGCGGGACGAGGTGGACCTGGCGCGCAAGGGCGACGAGCTGATCGTCACCGCGGGCTCACACCGGCGGGTGCTGGCCCTGCCCGCCGCCCTGTCCCGCAGAAGGGTGCGTGAGGCGGTGCTCCGCGACGGGGTTCTCCGGGTACGGTTCGAGTCGGGAGGGCCAGATGACTGACATGACCGACAAGACCGGTAAAGCGGAAAGCGCCGGGTCTGGCGCGCGAGACGACGTGTGGAGCGGCGTGAGCGACGTCACTCCGGGCGGATCACGCGGCGACGCGCGGGACGACGTGTGGGGCGACGTGAGCGACGACGTGGGCGGCACGGTGCGGGACGCTCCACGCGGCACCCGGAACGACCCGCGCGGCGCACGGGACGGCGCGCCCGGCCACGCCCGGAACGACGCGCGCGGCGGCTCCGCGGACCCGCTGGGCGGCGCCGTCGAGGAGGCGTTCAAGCTCTTCGACTCCCTCCAGCAGCGGGCCGCCAGGGAGCTGGGCAAGAGCCTGGTCAGGGGCGCCGTCCGGGACGTCCGGGGCACCGTCGGCGGAGTCTTCGGCGGTGGCGGTGGCGGTGGCGGTGGCGGCGGCGGTGGCCGTACGGCCGGCCGGGACGTGTGGGGGGAGGCGGTGTCCGGGCACGACGAGTACATCTGCCGGGCCTGCCCCGTCTGCCGGGCGAAGGCGGACCGGCGGGACCGGGAACGCGAGTCGGGCGTCGCGGTCACCGACCACCTGGTGCAGGCGGGCAGCGAGCTGTTCGCCGCCTTCAGGACCGCCGTGGACGGCCTCAACCGGCCCTCGCCCGCGCAGCGGGCCCGGGAGCGCCGTCGCGACGAGACCCCGGTGGAGCACATCGACCTGGGGTGACCCCCGAAGCGGAACGGCCGGGGGCGGACCCCGGCGAGAGAGGTTGAGAACATGGCGCTGACCATCGGCGTTGACATCGGCGGCACCAAGGTCGCGGCGGGTGTGGTGGACGAGGACGGCCACATCGTCGAGAACCTGCTGAGGCCCACCCCGGCCCAGAACCCCGAGAAGGTCGCCGAGACCATCGCCGAGGTGGTCAAGGAGCTGTCGAAGGACCGCTCGATCGAGGCCGTGGGGCTCGGCGCCGCCGGGTTCGTCGACGAGACGCGGTCCGTCGTGCGCTTCGCCCCCAACCTGGCCTGGCGTGAGGAGCCGCTGCAGAAGAAGGTCTCCGACCTCGTCGGCCTGCCCGTCGTGGTGGAGAACGACGCCAACGCGATGGCCTGGGCGGAGTCGCGGTTCGGCGCCGGGCGCGGCGAGACCCACCTGGTGTGCCTGACCGTCGGCACCGGCATCGGCGGCGGCATCGTGCTCGACGGCTCCCTCTACCGGGGGCGCTGGGGCATGGGCGCGGAGCTGGGCCACATGCAGGTGGTCCCCGGCGGGCGCCTGTGCGGGTGCGGCAACCTCGGCTGCTGGGAGCAGTACGCCAGCGGCAACGCCCTCGTCCACGAGGCCAAGGAGATCGCCGGCGCCGAGCCGGGCCGGGCGGCCCGGCTGCTGGAGATCGCCGGTGGCACGCCCGACCGCATCGAGGGCCAGGAGGTCACCGAGGCGGCGGGCGAGGGAGACCCGGCCGCGCTGGCCGCGTTCTCCTCGGTCGCCGGCTGGCTCGCCCAGGGGCTGGCCGATCTCACCGCGATCCTCGACCCGGGCTGCTTCGTGCTCGGCGGCGGCGTCTCGCGCGCCGCGGAGTTCTGGTTCGACGAGGTCCGCGACACCTACGCGCGGATCGTGACCGGCAGGGGGCACCGCCCGCTGGCCGAGATCCGCCTCGCCGAGCTGGGCGCGTCCGCGGGCCTGGTCGGCGCGGCCGACCTCGCCAGGAGGCGCTGAGGGGTGCCGGACGGTGCCGGGCGCCCGGTGCGGGACGGTCGCCGGACCAGGACGGCGGCCGTGCCGGTGCGGGACGGCGGCGGGACCACGATGCTGACCGTGCCGGTGCGGGACGGCGGCGGGACCACGATGGTGACCGTGCCGGTGCGGGACGGCGGCGGCGGGCGCCGGGCGGTGACGCGGTGACGATCAGGGTCGCCGCCTACAACGTGCGCTCCATGAAGGACGACACCGCCGCCCTGGGCCGGGTGATCGCCGCGCTCCGCGCCGACGTGCTCTGCGTGCAGGAGGCGCCCCGGTTCCTGCGCTGGCGGAGCAGACGCCGGGAGCTGGCCGCCTTCGGCGGGCTGACGCCGGCGGCCGGCCGCCGCTCCGGCGGGGTGGCCGTCCTGGTCGGCCCGGACGTGCGGGTGCTGCACGGCGCGGGCCACCACCTGCGGTGGTTCCCCGGCCTGGAGCGCCGCGCGGTCGCGATCGCCGTGGTGGAGGCGCGCGGGCAGCGGCTGGCGGTCGGCTCGGTCCACCTCGACCTCGACCGGGGAGCCCGCCTGTACCACGCGGTCGAGGCGCTGGCCCTGCTGCGTGCGACGGCCCGCCGCTTCGACGCCCTGCCGGTGCTCGCCGGAGACCTCAACGAGCAGGCCCACGAGCCGGCCTGGCGCCACATCGCCGGGCGGCTGACCGACTGCCACCCCGTCTCGCCGCGCGGCGACGGCCTCACCTTCCCGGCGCGCGGGCCGCGGCTGCGCATCGACGCGATCTTCGCGGCCGGGGACCTCCGGGTGGTGTCCCGCGGCGGGGGCGGGGCCGACCCGGCCGATCTGACGGCGGCCACCGACCATCTGCCGGTGGTCGCGGAGCTGCGCCGTACGGCAGGCCGGAGCGGATGACCCCACTCCCGGTGTCCCGAAGGCGTCCCGGGAGGGGGAGTGGCACACGTGATCCCCTCCGGCCCCGTACCATTTGGTGCATGACCCGTCGCCTTCCGCGGCGTGCGCTGGCGCTGTGCGCGGGAGGCATGCTCCTTCTGTCCTCGCACCCGCCCGCCGCGTTCGCCGAGCCCGCCGACCCTCCATCGGCCGGCGTCGTCTGGCAGACGCCGACCAGCGCTCGCCTGAGCAGCGACGGGTCGCTGTCCGACGTGGCCGGGGTCTCGGCGAGCAGCGCCTGGGCCGTGGGCCAGCAGAGCGTCTGGGACATCTGGCAGAGCCGCGGGGCGATCGCCCACTGGGACGGCTCGGCCTGGAGCGAGGTCGGCGTCCGGAACGACCCCACCGGGGCGGGCGTCCTGCGCTCGATCGCGGCGGCCTCCCCGACGGAGGTGTGGGCCGTCGGCGAGGGCCACGACGGCCTGCCGTACCTCGCGCGGGGGGACGGCACGGGCTTCGACCGGTTCGCCGTCGACGGGCTGCGCGTGGGCGACTGGCTGGGCGGGGTGGCCGCGACCGGCGGCCGGATGGTCTCGGTCGGCCGCCGCGGCAAGCAGCCGATGATCCTCACGGTGACCTCCGCCAAGCGGAAGGTCACCGCGCTCAAGGGCGAGGGCACGCTGTACGGCGTGGCGCTGTCCGGCAAGGACGACGGCTGGGCGGTGGGCGACGACGGCGACGGGCCGCTGCTCGCCCGGCTCTCCGGCGGGCGGTGGAAGACCGTCAAGGCCCCCGACATCCCCGACGGCTACCTCCGCGACGTCCACATCGACGGACCGAAGCGGGCACTGGCGGTCGGCGGCGTCTACCGGGGGGACTCCGGCGAGGCCGGTCCGCTGATCCTGTCGTGGAACGGCAAGAAGTGGTCCCGGGTGCGCGTGCGCGGAGACCGGATGAACCTGTACGGGGTCACCGGCGACCACAAGGGGCACTTCTGGATCTCCGGCGTGGACCTGAAACGGCCGGGGGAGGCGTTCCTGCTGCGGTACGACGGCCGCACGCTCAAGTCCGTGCGCGGCGCCCCGGCCGAGGCCCGGCGCACCGTCCGGCTCCAGTCGGTCGCCTACCTCCCCAAGGACGGCGGCGTGCTGGCCGTGGGCCACGTCGTGGACGCCAAGGGCCGCTACACCGACGTCATCGAGCGGTTCGGCCTCCCGGAGCGGGCCAAGTCCTGACCCGCCCGGCGGGGCGCCGCGCCGGAGCACGGCGTCGCCGTCCGGCCCGCCCGGCCGTGTGCGGCGCCGGACCACGGCGTCGCCTGGCCGGTCCGGTCGCGCGCCGCGTCAGATCACGGCGCCGTCGTCCCAGCCGGAGTCGCTGGGCGGCCCGTCGCCCATCCGCACCACCAGCGCCACGAAGCCGCCGATGAACGCGGCGACCGCGGTGAAGAGCACCCAGCCGGGCAGGCTCCAGTCGAGAGCCGCGCTGAGCAGCAGGTAGGCCGGACCGCCGAACAGGCCGAGCCAGGCGATCTTCGTGGTGGCGTCGGTCTTGGGCAGCGGGGGCGGCGGCGGGGGCACGTAGTGGCCCTCGTCCGTCTCCTCGCGGTCCTCCGGGTCCTCCCGGCCGTCGTCGCCGGGAGCGTCGCCGTCGCCGTAGTCGTCCTCGGCGAGGAGTTCCTCGTCCGAGCGCCGGACCACCCGCGGGGCGGGCTCCGCCGGGAGGTTCTCGCTGTCCGGCCACGGCTGATCCGCCGAGTCGCGCTCGGCGGTGTCATTGAAGGACGCGACGATCTGACGCCAGACCTCGTCCTCATCGCTCTGCGGCGTCACCTAGCTGGGCCCGTCACTCATCGGGCGGCCTCTTTCTCCCGGAAACCGCACATCCCCCACCCGCGTTCAACTTCCTTGCAAGGGTACAGAGGCGTTCGTGTCGATGAACTCCAGGCTCCTCGCAAAGATCTGTTCGGCGTCGTTGTCGAGCGTCGCGACGTGATAGCTGTCGCGGAGTTCCACCACATCGAGATTCCCCCTCGTCAGCTTCTCACGCAGAATGCGCACACTGGTCGGTTTCACCACATGGTCCTGCGGGCTGTGGAATACCAGCACCGGCTGGGTGATTCTTTCCAGGTCGGCCTGGGTCAGCGCCCACAGCCGGGGGAGGGTGGCGGCGGCCTTGACCGGCGTGCGCGTGTACCCCAGCTCGGACACCCCCTCCTTCTTGATGTCCCCGGCCACTCCCGGCACGGAGGAGACCACCAGCCGCAGCAGCGGCGCGAGTCTCAGCAGTGGGACGTCGTTGGCCACCGAAGGGTTGACGACCACCACGCCCCTGATCGCCCGGCCGTGCACCTCGGCCAGCCGCAGCGCCAGGCAGCCGCCCAGCGACAGGCCCATCACGAACACCTCGGCGCAGTCGGCCCGCAGCCGGGCCAGCGCCTTGTCCAGCTCGGCGTACCAGTCCTCCCAGCGGGTGTGGCTCATCTCCTGCCAGGTGGTGCCGTGGCCCGGCAGCCGGGGCAGCGACACGGTCAGGCCGGCCGCGGCGAGATACTCGCCCCAGGGACGCAGCGACTGGGGCGAGCCGGTGAACCCATGACAGAGCAGCACGCCGATCTGCCCACCTCTGTGGTGGTACGGTTCCGCACCAGGCATGACTGGCATCGCAGCTCCTTGTCAGGTCCGCCCGATCGTCGCACGAGTGGGCCGTGTTTTGCGAGGGGTGGATTTGGGTGGTTTCGCGGTGTAGTTGGCTGAGTCTGAAAGTGCGAAGATAACTCCAGTTCGACGCCTGTCAACCGAAGGAGCCCCGCGTGTTCTACTGGGTGGTGAAGGCCATCCTCTGGCCCTTCCTCCATCTCATCTTCCGCCCGTGGGCGGAGGGGGTGGAGAACGTACCCGTGGAAGGGCCGGTGATCCTGGCCGGCAACCACCTGTCGTTCGCCGACCACTTCTTCGGGGCGCTGCCCCTGCCGCGCAAGGTGATCACCCTCGGCAAGTCCGACTACTTCACCGGCAGCGGCCTCAAGGGGCTCGCCAGCAAGGCGTTCTTCAGCGGCGTGGGCACCGTCCCGATCGACCGCTCCGGCGGCAAGGCCAGCGAGGCCGCGCTGCGCACCGGCAAGCGCATCCTCTCCGAGGGCCACGTGCTCGCGATCTACCCCGAGGGCACCCGCACCCACGACGGCCGCCTCTACAAGGGCAAGACCGGCGTGGCCCGCCTGGCGCTGGAGTCCCGCGTGCCGGTCGTCCCCTGGGTGATGGTCAACACCTTCGAGATGATGCCCCCCGGCCGCCCGCTGCCCAGGCTGGGCATCCGCCCGGGGGTGAAGTTCGGCAAGCCGCTCGACTTCTCCCGCTACTACGGGATGGAGGAGGACCACCTCGTCCTGCGGGCCGTCACCGACGAGATCATGTACGCGCTGATGGAGCTCTCCGGCCAGGAGTACGTCGACAAGTACGCCGCCACCGCCAAGGCCGAGGCGGCCCGCGCCGCCAAGGACGCCGCCCGCGCCGCCAAGGAGGCGGCCAAGGGCGCGGCCCGCGCCGCCAAGGGCGCGGCGAAGGACGCCGTCCGCGCGACCAAGGACGCCAGGAACATCAGGAAGGCCGGGGAGGCCAAGCACGACTAGGTCCTGTTCCGTGGATCCTCGCCACGGCGGAGAACCGCGGAACGGAACCCGGGCCGGGCGGCGGCGCCGGGCCGCGTGGTCCGGACGGACCCTAAGCTGGCTGGCATGGCCGCCGAGCCCATCGATCCCGACGTCGATCTCACCGACGAACGCCAGCGGGGCGAGCTGAGCCGCTCGCACCACGCCGTCCTGGCGATCGTCGCCGCCGGCGGGGCCGCCGGAGCCGCGGCCCGGTACGGCGCCGGCCTGCTGTGGCCCACCCCGGACGGCTCCTTCCCGTGGACCACGCTGGGCGTCAACGCGGCCGGCTGCCTGCTGATCGGCGTCCTCATGGCGGCCCTGGCCGCGGCTCCGGCGGCCCCGGCCTGGATCCGGCCGCTCCTGGGCACCGGGGTGCTGGGCGGGTTCACCACCTTCTCCGCCTTCAGCGTGGACATCCAGGGCCTGCTGATCGGCGGGCGTCCCGGCGCCGCCCTCGCCTACCTCGCGGCCACCCCCGTGGTCGCCCTGATCGCGGTGACCGCCGGGTCGCGTGCCACCCGGGCGATCCTGTGAGCTGGCTGCTGGTGCTGCTCGGGGGCGCCCTCGGCGCGCCCCTGCGCTACCTCACCGACCGCGCCGTCCAGGCCCGCCACGCCACGGCCTTCCCCTGGGGCACCCTCGTCGTCAACATGATCGGCTCGCTGGTGCTGGGCTCGCTGACCGGGGCGGTGCTGTCCGGGGCCGTGGGCGCCGGCCCGCAGCTGCTGCTCGGCACCGGCCTCTGCGGGGCGCTGACGACCTACTCGACGTTCTCCTACGAGACGCTGCGGCTGGCCGAGAGCGGGTTCAGGACGCTCGCCGCCGCCAACGTCGCCGCCTCGGTCGCCGCCGGCCTGGGCGCGGCGACCGTCGGCTTCGCGATCGCCCGCGCCCTCACCGGCTGACGGCCGCCGTCCCGTTCACGCCGGGTTCCCGTACACGCTCCGGACCGGCGGCCAGGTCAGGTCAGGCGCTCAGCGGCCGGCCGGGAGCTTCCGCGCCACCTTCAGGTGCTCGGCCACCTGGGCGGACTCCCCGCCCTCGTGCCCGTTGAAGTGCCACACCCGGATGTCCTTGGGGCCCGCGTAGTGGTTGTAGGCCGCGAACACCGTGGACGGCGGGGTGACGCCGTCGCGCAGCCCCACCGAGAAGAGCGCCGGGGTGGTGTTGCGGGCCGCGAAGTTCACGCCGTCGAAGTGGTCGAGGGTGGCGAACACCCGGTCGAGGCGGTGGCGGTGCGACTTCAGGAAGCGTCCGAGCTCGGCGTAGGGGTCCTCGTCGGTGATCACGGCGGCGTGGCGGATGTGGGACATGAACGGCACGTCGATGAAGGCGAACAGCAGGTCCGGGACCATCGAGCTGACCGCCATCGCGATGGCGCCGCCCTGGCTGCCGCCCGAGACGACCACGCGGGAGGGGTCCACCAGGGGGTGGGTCCGGGCGGCCTCGACGGCCCGGACGCCGTCGGCGTACAGGCGCCGGTAGTAGTAGTCGTCCGGGTCGAGCACCCCCTGGGTGAGCTTGCCGCTCACCTGCGGACCGGTGCCCCCCACCGGGTCGGGGGTGTCGCCGACGCGCCAGCCGCCGCCCTGCCCGCGCGAGTCCATCACGAAGACGGCCCACCCGGCCACCGGCCAGGTCAGCCAGTCGTGCGGGACGCCCCGGCCGCCGTTGTAGCCGATGTACTGCACCACGCACGGCAGCGGCCCCTCGGCCGCGGCGGGCGTCAGCAGCCAGCCCCGGATCTCGTGGCCGCCGAAACCCGCGTAGCGGACGTCGAACACCCGCACCAGCGCCAGGTCGGTCTCCACCTCGGCGAAGACCGCGCCCAGGTCGTGGGCGCGGGTCTCGGCCAGGGTGCGCTCCCAGAAGGCGTCGAACCCCTCGGGCTCGTGACGGTCGGGACGGTACTCCAGCAGCTGTGCCAGCGGCATGTCGACGAACAAGAGGTCTCCCGGGATCGGGCGTGTGCGGAGAGGCCGGGAGGACCCGGCCGGTGCCGCGCCGTACCGGCGGCACGGAACGGTGGTGTTGGGGCTATTGTGGCGATTCGTCGCTGTCGGCGCCAGGGAGGGGTCTCTCCGGAGCGGCCCGGAGAGCCTGGAAAGTGGCGGCCTTCCCGGAGCCGCCCGGGAGACTCGGGCACCCGGGAGGACCCTCCGCTCAGCCGGCCCGCAGATGCCGCCGGATCTGGCGGATGTGCTCCGGCGTGGTACGGCAGCAGCCGCCGATGAAGTTCGAGCCGGCGGCGTGCCACCCGGCCGCCGCGGCGCCGAACTCGACCGGGTCGGCCAGGCCGAGCCAGCGGCGGCCCACCGGGTCCCAGGTCTCGCCGGAGTTGGGGTAGACGATCACGGGCTTGCCCTGGATCTGCCCGATGAGGCTGGCGACGTGCCGCGGCGCCGTGCAGTTCACGCCGACCGTGATCACCTGCTGGTTGCCGGCGAACAGCGCGGCGGCCTCCTTGAGCGGGGTGCCGTCGTTGATGCGCTCGCCGTCCCGGCAGGAGAAGCTCACCCACCCCCGCATCCGGGGGGTCTCGGCGAACAGCCGGGCCAGCGCCCTGGCCTCCGCGTAGGAGGGGATGGTCTCGCAGGCCATCAGGTCGGCCCCGCTCCCGGCGAGGATGTGCCAGCGGTCCCGGTGCCAGCCGACAAGGCCGTCCTCGTCGAGGTCGTAGTCGCCGGTGTACTCGGCGCCGTTGGCGAGGGAGGCCCCGTACGGTCCCACACTGGCCGCCACGGTCCCCTCGCCGTGCTGGTCGCGGGCCTCCACGGCCAGGCGCACCGACAGCAGGATGAGGTTCTCGGCCTGGGCGGCGCTCAGCCCCCGGCGCATGAACGCCGGGACGTTGGCCTGGTAACTCGCGGTGATCGCGACGTTGGCTCCGGCGCGGAAGTAGTCGAGGTGCGCCTGCCGGATCACCGAAGGGTCCTCCACCAGCAGCTTCGCCGACCAGAGCTCGTCCTTGAGATCCGCGCCGAGCGTCTCCAGATGTGTGGCCAGTCCGCCGTCCAGAATCACCATCTCGCCACCCTAAGGCACTCGGGGCGACCTGCCACCGCCCCGAAGATCTTCGGAAAGGGCCCGCCGGGGCGGGGAGGACAGCATTCCCGCAACCCCGCGGATCACTGGGCGCGGAGGTAATAAATCCATGTGACCGGTGTGGGTTTACCCCGGCCCGGACGGGTGGTCAGATCCGGCGCAGGGCCTCGGTGAGGCTCGACAGGCCCACCGGGCCCAGCTCCAGCGCCGCGGTGTGCCAGCGCCGCAGGTCGAAGCCGGCGCCCAGCCGCTGCCGGGCCTCCTCGCGGGCGGCCAGCCAGGCGCGCTCGCCCAGCTTGTAGGAGGGGGCCTGCGCGGGCCAGCCGAAGTAGCGGACCACCTCGTTGTGCACCCGGTGCGGCTCGCAACGGCCGCGGTCCCGCAGCACCTCGCACGCCCGCTCGAAGGTCCACCGGGAACCGTCGGGCAGCGGCAGGTCCAGGTGGACGCCGAGGTCGATGACGACCCGGGCCGCCCGCAGGGCCGACCCGGCCAGCATGCCCAGCCGGGTGCCCGGCTCGTCGAACCAGCCCAGCTCGTCGGCGAGCCGCTCGGCGTACAGCGCCCAGCCCTCGCCGTGCCCGCTCACCCAGGAGGCCAGGCCGAAGCGCGACAGGCCCTCGCCGACGACCCGCGTGGTGCCGATCTGGAGGTGGTGACCCGGGACGCCCTCGTGGAAGACGGTGGTCAGCTCGTTCCAGACCTCGAACCGGTTCCGGTCCGGGGTCACCGGCCAGTTGGTACGGCCCGGCCGGGACAGGTCCTCGCTGGGGCTCATGTAGGAGGCCGCGCCCGCGCTGGCGTCGAAGGACAGCACGACGTCCACCCGCCGCAGCGGCTCGGCGATGTCGAAGTGGGTGCCGTGCAGCCGCTCGATCGCCCGGTCGTGGCGCTCCTGCAGCCACTCCCGGTAGGCGTCCCGCCCCTCGACGTAGCAGGTCTCGTTGAGGATCGCGGTCGCCTCCTCCACCGAGGCGCCCGGCCGCACCCGGTCGGCCTCGACGGCCAGCTCGGCCTCGATGCGGGCCAGCTCGGCCCAGCCCCACTCGTAGGCGTCGGCCAGGTCGATGTCGGCGCCGAGCTGGAGGCGCGAGTGCACGGCGTACCGCTCGGCGCCCACCCCGTCGGTCTCGCTCGCCCGGGGCGTGTACTCCTCGCGCAGGTAGCGGGCGGCCTCGGCGTAGCCCGCGTGCGCGGCGTCGGCGCTCCCGGCGAGCTCGTCCCGGAGCGGGCCGTCGCCGTAGGCGTCCACCAGGGACCGGTGCGTGCGGTCCTCCGCGAAGCGCGCGGCCTGGACGGCCGACTCCAGCGCCTGCCGGCGCGCGGCGCGCAGCCCCTGGTCCAGTCCGGCGGAGAGGCTCGCCTGCCAGCCCCGGAGCATCCCCGGGATGGCCGCGAGCCGCGTCGCGACGTCGCGCCACTCGTCCTCGGTGCGGTGCGGCAACAGGTCGGTGCTCTCCCACAGCTCGCAGACCAGCCCGAACGGCGCGCGCACCGCGCGGAGGTGCTCGCCGGTCTCGTGCAGGGCCAGCTCGGCCTCCAGCCGTTCCCGCAGGTGGGCGGCGGCCCGCACATCGGCCTCACCGAGCGGTTCCAGGGAGGAGAGCCTGGCCAGGGTGTCCTTCATCAGCGCCGCGCGGGCGGCGTGGCCCTCCGGGCTGTAGTCGGTGGCCGGGGCGAACGGGACGTCCACGCCCTCCATGCCGGCGCCGACCGGGTCGAGGGCCGCCGAACGGGTCACGTACTCATCGCAGAGCGCAAAAATCGGGCTGGTCATCCCGGCACTTTAACCGACCGGTACGCCGGGGAGCCCGGCGTTCTCCGGGTGGCCGGGCCCATCGGCCCGGCCACCCGGAGGGAACGGTCCTCAGCGCTTCCAGAACGGCCTGCGCCTGCCGGGTCCGCCCGGCTCACCCGATCCGCCGGAGCCGCCGGAGCCGCCGGAGCCGCCGGGGTCGCGGAGGGCGGACAGCGCCTCGACGGCTCTGCGCCACAGCG
Source organism: Streptosporangium sp. NPDC048047 (assembly GCF_040653115.1). Classification (NCBI taxonomy): domain Bacteria; kingdom Bacillati; phylum Actinomycetota; class Actinomycetes; order Streptosporangiales; family Streptosporangiaceae; genus Streptosporangium; species Streptosporangium sp. NPDC048047. Next base: position 19,200 of record NZ_JBEZNH010000014.1, read on the forward strand.
CGTCCGGGTCGCCGCCGGCCTGCAGTTCCTCGGCGAGGGCCGTGAGTTCGGCGTGACCGCCCAGGTACGCGGCGAGGGCGGCGAGACGGCTGCCCAGGTCGTCGAGGTAGCGCAGCTTCGCCGGGGCCGGGAGGGACTCCGCGGCGCGCAGCCGCTCCAGCTCCTCGCCGAGCCGGACCCGCAGCGTCTCCGACCGCCGGGCCGTACCGGACGCCCGCGGGGCCGGAGCCTTCGCCGCGCGGGCGGGCGAGCCGGGGCGGCCCGCCGTACCGCTCGGAGGGCCGCTCGGCGGGGCGCCCATCGCGCGCGCGAAGCCGGGGGCGGAAGCGGAACCCGGGGCGGGAGCGAAGGCCAGGGGAGGGCCTGACGGGGCGGGGCCGCCGGGCGCCGGCATCGGCCCGGAGGCGGCGGCGGGCATCATGGGCATCGCGGCCTGCATCATCGCCATCGGCGCGCCGCCCGCGTTCTCCCAGCCCGAGGACGGTTCCACCGGCTGGATCACGCGGTGCTCCGGACCGCCCTCGGCGACCACCCTGGAGTCGACCGCGACGAAGGCGGTGAACCGGCAGAGCACGCCGTACCCGAGGGAGGTCGCCACGATCTCCTCCTCCAGCGACCGGTCCCCGACGGCGTAGCGGTCCTCCAGCTCGCGCAGCCGGGCGCGTGCCCAGATCGCCCGCACGGCCGGGTTGCCGCCGCGGACGCCGGTGACCCTGCGCTCCCACGGCCGCCCGGCCTCGTCCAGCCCGCGGACGGTCAGCGCCCCGGCGGCGTCCCCCCGGTACCGGCCGTGGACGGTCAGCGGCACGCCGTGGTGGATCGAGCCGAGGCGGCCGGTCGTGTCCGGGACGACGTCGAGCCCGTCGGCATCGAGGGACAGGTCGGTGACCAGCGGGGCGGCGATCCTGCGGTGGATGTGCTCCATCGCCTCGTCCAGCCGGTCCTCCGACTCCACCAGCTCGCAGCGGCCCGCGCCGAGCCCGGCCAGCCTGCCGAGGAACCCGGCGTTGACCGCGCGGTCGATGCCGACCGTGTGCACCCGCGTCTCCGCCAGACCGCCGCCGATCCGCTCCAGGATCTGGTCCTCGTTGCCGGCCTGGCCGTCGGTCACCAGGACCAGGACGCGGTCGGCCGACCCGGCCGGTACGGCGCCTGCCGACCCGGCGGGGTCCCCGGACGCTCCGGTCGCGCCGGGACGTCCGGGGGACACGGGCTCCGGACGGCCGTTCAGCAGCGCGACGGCCTCCTCCAGCGGGGACAGCATCTCGGTGCCGCCGCGCGCCTCCAGCCGGGCCAGGTGCTCGACCGCCCGGTAGCGGTTGCGGTCGGTCGCCTCCACCAGCCCCTCGCCCAGTCCGGGCGGCCGTTCCACCACGTGGTCGAAGGACAGCACGGCGAACCGGTCGCCGGTGGTGAGCGTGTCGACGATGCGGGCGGCGGCCCGCCGGGCGGCGACCATCTTCCAGCCGCCCATGCTGCCCGAGCGGTCGAGGACGAGCACGACGTCCTTGGGGCCGGTCGCGGCGGGGGACGGTCCGGGCACGACGGTCAGCGTGAACGTCCCCCCGGACGCTCCGGCGGCTTCGGCCGTATCGGCGGCTCCGGCCGTGCCGGTCGTGCCGGATGGCGTTCCGTCCGCGCCGGGGACCTGTCCGGCCGTTTCGGCGCCCGCCCCGTCCGCACCGGCGCCCGCCCCGTCCGCACCGGCGGACGGCTCGTGCGCTCCGGAGGCCGGTCCGGCCGGGTCGGGGACCAGCGTCAGGGAGGTCGAGGCGTCGAAGGCCAGGCGCAGGACGAAGTCGCGGTCCAGCCGTTCGCCGGGCCGCAGGCTGACCGTGACGCCCTCCCCGCCGTCCTCCTGGAGGACCGCGTGCAGGCTGGAACGGATCTCCCGCAGCTCCAGCCCGGCGGGATCGACGGTGACCGAGAGCGAGAGCCGTACCGGGGCCGGGAAACCGGGCAGCAGCACCGGGGGCGAGATCCGGGAGGCGTCCGGGACCGCGTCGGTGTCCGGGGACCGGCCGTCGCCGGACCGCTCACCGTCGAGAGGGGCGCCGGGGATGTAACGGGGAGCCACGACCAGCGGGAAGCGGAAGGTCGCGGCGCCGTCCTCGTACGGCAGCGGCTGGCTGAGCGTCAGGCGTACGGTGACCCGCTCGCCGGGCACGATGTTGCCGACCCGGATGGTGAAGACGTCGGGCCGGTCCTCCTCGGCGATCGCGGCCCGCCTGCCCTCGGCGAGGGCCCGGTCGTAGTCGGCCCTGGCCTGGCCCCGCTCCTTGAGGATCCCCTCGACGACCCGGCCGTCGGCCTCCATCCGGAAGGCCGTGACGGCGGCCCGGTCGGGCAGCGGGAAGACGTAGGTGGCCTCCAGTGCGACGTCGTGCGGGTTGCGGAAGACCTGGGTCACCTCGGCCCCGGCGACCAGCCCGGACACCGCGGCGGTGACGTCCACGGCCTCGAGCGGCAGGTTGCCACGTTCGGTTTCGAGCGCGCCCAGCCCGGTGTCCGGTACCGGCGCGTACTCCTCCGGGCTGAGCGTTCCTATCGAGCTGATCATGACTGCTCTCCTTCCGGAGGGACGAGGTCGTGTTCACGCAGGACCGCGAGGAGCGCCCGGGAGGCGGCGCCGATCGCGGTGAGGTCGTCCGGGGAGGGCGCGCGGCCGCCGTCGAGCAGCAGCGTCACGCCCGGTGCGAGCCGTACGCCGTGGACGGCCACGGCCTGCGGCCCGCCCGGGGGCGGGGCGGGTGCTCGCGGTCCCGGCGCGGTGGACGGCCCGGCGGGCGCGTCCGGTGCCGGCGGCCTCGCGGCGGCGGGAGGGGAGGGAGGCGGCCCGGCTTCAGGGAGCGGCGCGGGTCGTGCCCCGGCGGGATGGGGTGCGCGCCGGAGGGACCGCCCGGCGGTCCCGGGCGTCGCCGGGCGCGGGGGAGGGGCGGGTGCGGTGACGGGCGGCCGGCCGGTGGGTGACCGCGGGATGCCCGGCGGTGCACCAGGCGGCGCGGCGGGCGACGGGGGAGGGGTGGCCCCGGCGCCGGTCGCGGCGGGTGGCTCGGCCCAGAAGCGCGGGCGCGCGGGACGTGGTGGGACGGGCGGTGCGGCCGGTGGCTCGGGGATCTCGGCGATCGCCTCCAGCGTCCGGTCGGTGGCACCCGCCAGTTCGGCCTGTATCTCGGCGATGGTCCGGCCCTCGGCCTGACGCCGCTTGACGGCGACGAGCTGGAGCAGGTGGCGCCTGCCGTACAGGGCGACGCGGCCCCTGCGGGTCAGGGGCGGGTCGAGAAGCCCGATCGTGGCGTACCACCGGATGAGGCGCTCGTTGGGCGCGTCCCGGACACGCCCGCTGAGCTGGGCGGTGGGACCCAGCAGGGTCGTCGCCCGCTCGGCCAGCTCACCGATCGTCCACTCCATGGCCTCCATGCCCCTACAGTGACACTGTCATCATGACACTGTCAACATAAGGAGCGCTTCGATGGGTATGGCCGTTTCCGACAGAGAGGGACATAAAGCCAAAACGGGGAGATATCTCATGTCCACGATCACCAGCCCGCTCACTCCCGAGAACAAGAAGGTCGTCGGCGAGACCCTCCAGGGCTCGCTCGTCGACCTGCTGAACCTCTCGCTCCTGGGCAAGCAGGCGCACTGGAACGTGATCGGTCACAACTTCCGCTCCCTGCACCTGCAGCTCGACGAGATCGTCGCGGCCGCCCGGGAGCACGCCGACACCGTCGCCGAGCGCGCGGTGGCCCTGGGATGCAACCCCGACGGCCGGCCGTCCACGCTGGCCAACACGAACGAGCTGCAGCAGATGGAAGCGGGCTACATCAACGACGGCAAGGTCGTCGCCGCGATGACGGACATCCTCGGGTCCATGATCCGCAGGATGCGCGAGCGCGTCGCCGCCACCGAGGAGCCGGACCCGGTGACCCAGGACATCCTCATCACGATCACCCAGGACCTGGAGAAGCACCACTGGATGCTGGAGGCCCAGCGCTAGACCGCCTCTCCGCGCCGGATCCGTCCGGCACGTCACCGGCGCTCCGGCCCGGCCAGGGCCGGGGCGCACTCCCGGGAGCCCCGGCCGCCGGGGCGCCTTTCCACGTCCGGGTCCGTTCCGCGCCCGGCCCCGACGACGCCGGATCCGCCTCACCGGCGCGGGCCCGCCGATACGGGGCCGGCCGTCGTCCGTGTCCGCCCCCGCCTCGTCCGTGTCCGCCCCCGCCGACACCGGATCCGTCTCGCCATGTGATCACCGCCGCGCTAGATTGCGGCATGCCCGGAAACGCCCCCCGCACCCCCGGAAACACCTCCCGGCCGCCGGGAAACGTCCCGCTGTCGCCGGAGAACGCCTCCTCCGCACCCGAGGACGCTTCCTCCGTCACCGGAGACGCCGTCCGGCCGCGGCGCGCCGTACCGGTTCGTGTCTCGCTCGGGCGGATGTTCACCGGTCCCCCCGGTCTCATGATGATCCCGCTGGCCGCGTTCGCCTGCGCCTGCCTGCTGTACGGCGCCAGCGCACCCGGGGGCCACCTGACGGAGGTGGGCTCCGGAATCCTGCTGGGCCTCACCCTGGCCGTCGCCTGGGTGCCGCGCTTCCTGGCGGGGCTGCTGCGGCAGGAGGGCCGCCCCGGCCTGCTCCGGCATCGGGCGCGCTGGGCCGCGCTGCCGGCCATGGGGGCGGTGACCGCCGCGCTCATCGGCTTCCACGTCCCCTACGACGTGCGGTTCGCCCTGTCCGAACCCGGCCTGGAGCGTCTGGCCCAGAAGATGACGGCCGGGAACGGGCCCGCCTACCACGAGGGGTGGGTGGGGCTCTACCCCGTGTACGCCAGGCGGGTGGACGGCGATGTGATCTTCATGGTCAGGAACACCGGATTCCTGGGCACGCACGGCTTCGCCTGGAGTCCCCCGGGCGGCCCGCCGCACCGCCACGAGGGCGGCTACACGCACCTGCGCGGCCCCTGGTACGAGTGGCGCGCCGACTTCTGAGCCGTCTCGTCGCGGCGTCCGCGCATCAGTTCTCGCCGCCGCCGAGCCAGACGAGATCGGAGTCGAGGCGCAGGGCGGCGCGCTCGGCGTTCGTCCAGCTGCCGAACCCGTGACCGTCCGCGCCGACGGTCGCCGCCGTGCCGTCCGGCAGCTCCAGCCCGTACGCCACCACCCGCTCATGATCCTTTACCCCGTCGGGATCCTCGTGCATCCTGACCAGGGCGAACATCCGTAGGAGATCGTTGATCGGCGCGCGTGCGCACTCCGGCTCCGGACCCTGGTGGCGACCTTCTCCGGCCTGCGGAGCCGGGTTCTGCGGGCCTTCGGTCGTGGTGTGGCGGTCCGTGGTGTGGTGCTCCCTCCCGATTCGGGACCCGGCGGAGGCGGGAAAGCCCCATTCTCCGCCGATATCTTACTCTTGGCTTTTGCGTGATCACCTTTCGTGACCGTCATTGCTTTGGTGGCGTGACATCGAAATTCGAGCCGCGCAAGTTTGCTTAAAAGCTTTTTTACTTTGTCCAAAATTTCTCCATTGTGACCGAGTAAAGAGATGTTCGAGGGGAGATGTGATGGCTGGCAGGCGTGGGGCGACGCTGCGGGCGCAATGGCTCGGCAAGCATCTGCGGGAGTACCGGGAGTCGGCCGGGCTGACCCTCCGGCAGGCGGGTGACTATCTTCAGCGGGACATCGCCACCATCAGCCGCCTGGAGACCGGCGTCATCCCGGCGAGAGCGTCCGATGTGCTGGCACTCCTCAACCTGTACGGCGTCGACGACCACAAGGTCCGAAGCGGGCTGGAGCAGCTCAGCCGGGACATCTGGCGGAAGGGCTGGTGGGACGGCTACGCCGCCGACTCCCTGGGCAAGCTGTTCGACCACGCCTGGCTCGAAGCCCGCGCGAAGACGATCTGCTGCTATGCGGCGATGGTCGTTCCCGGGCTCCTCCAGACCCGGGACTATGCGCACGCGGTCATCTCGGCGGGTGACGCGGACGCCTCCGGAGAGCAGATCGAGCGCTGGGTGGAGTTCCGGATGGATCGGCAGCGCGTGCTCGACGCCGAGACGGGCCCGAGGCTGGAGATCGTCCTGGACGAGGCCGTACTGCATCGCCTGACCGGCGGTCCGGGAGTGATGGCCGATCAGATGGAACGTCTGCTGGAGGTCATGGCGAGGCCGAACGTGACCCTCCGGGTTCTTCCGTTCGCCATAGGGGCACACGCCAGCCCCGAAGGATCTTTCGCGATTTTCGACATGCCGGAGCCTTACTCGGATGCGACCTATGTGGAGACCCGGGGAGGTGCCGTCTACACCGAAGCGGAAGGGGCCGAGGTCTTCACCCGAGCGTACGATTCATTGCGTAATGTCGCACTTACTCCAGAAGATTCGGCGACCGTTCTCCGAAACGCGGTCAACCGGGTCGGACGAGCGAGGAACCGTTCGGTGATCATCCCGGAGGAACTGGCGGGCGTCGCCTGGTACATCAGCACCCGTAGCGCCGATGGCGGTGGCCAGTGCGTCGAGGCCGGCCCTCTGCCGGACGGCAGCGGCCGCGTCGCCGTACGGCACAGCCGTCATCCCGATGACGCAGTGATCGTCTACACCCGCGCCGAGTGGGAGGCGTTCGTCGGCGGCGTCAAGGACGGCGAGTTCGACTTCCCCGCCTCCTGACAGAGCCGTCGAGCCGGTCTCGCCGACAGGTCCGGTTCCCGGTGGCCGTCACGTTCCGAAGCGCCCTGCGAGCTCGGCGTCGATCTCCTCCGCGTCAAGCGGGTGGTCACTGTGGAAGCCGCCCGCGGACGGTTTCGGACGGGGGACCGGGCCGAAGTCGTTCCCGCGTGGTGCGGTGAGAGCCGCGAGGAGCCGAGGATCGGCGTGGATCTCGGCGGTGTGCCGCCACTCCACGAGGAGCTGGGTGACCGGGGCGAGATTGCCCAGGCTGGCGGCGGCGGGTGCGGTCTCACTGAGAGAGGCCAGAAACTCCTCCACAGCCGGCGCGGGGAGGAACCGTGTCCAGGGCAGGACGTCCGGGAGCACGCGTCGCAGAATCTCGGCGCCACCCGCCTCGTCCCGGAAGAGGGCGGCGAGAAGCCTCGCGGTGAGGTCGATCACCTCGTTCTCGCCCTCCACGCGCTCGGCGGTCATGAGGACGAGGTCATCGGCATCACGCCGGCGCAGCCGTACGGCGCGCACCCGTGACAACCGCTCGGCTGTCTCGCTGGGCCGGCGGAGAAGCTCGGTTTGCCGCCGGACGGCCCGGTCCGATAGGAAGCCTGCGTGCTGAGAGGTGACAAGGTCGGGCTCAGGGCCCGGCGCGAGGACGACATCCCGATCCTGCAGACCGAGCTCCACGACGATGTGGTCAACGCCTCCCGGTCCGCGGGCCGGCCGTGGCGGCCGATCACGCCCGGCTCGAAACACTCGCAGTTCGTGGTGGACGACAAGGAGGAAGGGCACGTCCCGTTCTCCGTGGTGGAGCTGGACGGCGGCACGCTGGTCGGGGCAGCGACGCTGTGGGGCATCGACGACCACAACCGGTCCGCGCACATCGGGCTGGGGCTGCTGCCGTCGGCCCGCGGAAAGGGTTACGGCACCGACGTGGTCGCGGTGCTGTGCCACTACGGTTTCGTCGTGCGCGGCCTGCGGCGGCTGCAGATCGAGACGCTGGCGGACAACGCCGCGATGCTGCGCTCCGCCGAGCGCAACGGCTTCGTCTGCGAGGGCGTGCTGCGCTCCTCGGCCTGGGTGATGGGCGAGTTCCTGGACGAGGTGCTGCTGGGACTTCTCGTCCAGGACTGGAATCCGGGCTCGAAGGGTTAAGCGGCGACGCCGGGGCGGGCACCGTCGTCGGGATGAGTCTCATTTAGGATCGCTGTGAAATCGACGTCGCCGGTACACGCGCCGACCCGGCATTGGGGAACGACTCCAGCCCGGTGAATCAGTGAGGGCGCATCCCAATTCGTCCCTGGCCGGTGAGATGGATGCGCAAATCCGCGTTTCGCTGGTAGGGCATGATGAACAACCTGGTGCCGGGCCGGCTCAACGTGGTGCAGGCGGCGTTGATCCTGCTCTCACCCAGGCGTGCAGCGGGACGTGATCAGACCACGTGCTCCGGGCGTAATCGACGAAGCATTTCCGTACGCGGCCCTCGCCGGCGAACACGTAATCAATCTTCCGCTTGCGGGTCACGTAGGTCCAGCGCCGGCGCGGGTCGCATTCGTCGCGGCCCTTGTAGGCCGCGGCGGCGTCGCGCGGCACCAGGTTGAGGTCGCCACCGATCACACCCCGGCCGAGCTTGAACAGCTCGCGCAACTGGATGTGCCGGTAGGGCCTGCCCTTCTGCCTGTCGTCGTAGCTCGATCCCGACGAGAAGTGCGCGGTGCAGAACGTCCGGTCGGTCGTGCAGACGGCGTACCTGCGGGCTCCCCACGGCGGCGAGGTCAGCGCGTGCACGACGAGGCCGGTGTCCGTTCCGGCCACGGCCAGGGTGACGCTCAGCACCCCGCGTGGCCTGCCGTTTCTGTCGGGCAGGCACTGGTACGGAGAACCGTCCGGATACATCAGCCCCGCCGACCGGACGCTCCAATTCCGGCCGGTACGGCGTTCGAGCTCGTGTTCCAGGTCGGCGTCGGCGCCCGTGCAGAACTCCTGAAGGAAGACCACGTCCGCCTCGGTCGCCAGCACTGCCACGTGCCAGGCCAGCTCGGCGTTCGAGCGGCGGAAGAGCGCGCACCCGGCGTTGGTGCCCGCACAGACGTTCCACGTCATCACGTGGAGGAGAGGCGGCTGTGCCTGTACGGGCAGGTTCGGTGACAACAGTCCGGCGATCAGGAGCTGGCTGATCATCATCACCGGGATCCCTCCACACATGATCCGAGCCGTCAAAAGACCGCTCAACCGGCACATACGGCAACCAGGAGCCTACTGGTCTTCATGGGGTCAGACCCGGGCGTACGAGCTGCCAAGAGCCTCTTCTCATGCCAACCCGTCCCGGTTCTCTCCTGCTGATCAGCCCGATCAGGTTGGAAAAGCCTCAGTGGAGTCACCGGGGAAGGGGGCCGAGCCGAGGAGTTCGCCGACTGTGTCAGGTGCGAAGGACCGGGCTTTTCCGCCGGGCGACGGTCCGCCGGTGGGCGGGGGCGTCCGGGAGGCCGCGCGTCACGCGGACCGCCAGGGCCGCCACGAAGCCGAAGAGGATCGCCGAGGCGAGCAGGAGCCGTACGCTCATGCCCTCCGGGTCGGGCCAGGAGCTCAGCGCGAGGACGGCCACGGCGGTCGCCGCGCACGCCGTCACCCACCCCCACCGGCGCAGCGCGGCGAACCGGCGGGCGAAGACCAGGCAGCCCGCGCTCATCCCGGTGAACGCCACCATGGCCCCGGCGCCGTGCAGGGCGCCGTGCCAGGTGATCTCGGGCGCCCCGGCCGGAGCGCCCGGCGGGAACCCGGCGCCCGCGTCGGTGAGGAAGACCCCGCCCATGACCAGACCGACGCCGAGGACGCCGATCAGCGGCGGCCCCCAGGTGCCGGCCCGGCCGGGCCGCAGGGCCCGCCGCAGACCGGCCGCGCAGGCAACGTACAGCGCGCCGGTCACCGTGAAGTTCGCGATCTGGACCCACCCCGCGTTCCCCAGGCTCAGCAGGCTCAGCGGGTGGCGGGTCACGTCGAACCCCTCCCGGGTGAGCGCCTGGACCAGGACCGTCGCCAGGAACAGCGGACCGGCGATCACCCCGCACATCAGCAGCCTGTCTCGCACCGATATCTCCTCTTTCCGGAAAAGGCACCCCTTCCGGGTGCCGCTCAGCGGGGACGTCGGAGCCGGGGACCAGATCCGGACATCTGACTCTTTGGGATCACAGCTCCACCTGGGCCGAAGCCGTCGGCCCAGGTGGAGCTGACGAATCATCCGTCGACCCGGCCCGAAAAGGGACACCACCGTGGATCAGTCGTCCGTCAGGCGGGCGGCGCGGGTGTGGAGGTGGCGGCGCTGGGGGAAGCCGGTGGCGCGGGAGGCCGCCTCCAGGTAGGCGGCGCGGGCCGCGGCGCGGTCGCCGCTCATCTCCAGCAGGTGGGCCCGTACGGCGGGCAGCCGGTGGTCCCCGGAGATCCGCTCGTCGTCCTCCAGCGGCGCGAGCAGGTCGAGACCGGCGCGGGGGCCGCGGGCCATGGCCACCGCCACGGCGTGGTTCAGCCGCACCACCGGGTTGTCGGAGATCCGCAGCAGCAGCTCGTACAGCGCCGTGATCTGCGGCCAGTCGGTTTCCCCGGCGCTCGGCGCCTCGTCGTGCACCGCGGCGATCGCCGCCTGCAACTGGTACGGTCCCGGCCTGCGGTGGGAGAGCGCCCCGGTGACGAGTGACACGCCCTCGGCGACGAGCCCGGCGTCCCACAGGTCCCGGTCCTGCTCGGCCATGGGGATCAACGCGCCGTCGGGGCCCGTCCGCGCCGGACGGCGCGCCTCGGTGAGCAGCATCAGCGCCAGCAGCCCCGCAACCTCGCCGTCGCCGGGCAGCAGCCGGTGGACCATGCGGGTCAGCCGGATCGCCTCGGCGGACAGGCCGGCGCGGTCCGGGGACGGCCCGGAGGGGGCGGCGTAGCCCTCGGTGAAGACGAGGTAGAGGACGTGCAGGACCGCGCCGAGCCGCCCGTCCCGGTCAGCGGCCGACGGCGGGCCGAAGGGCACGCGGCTGTCCCGGACGCGCTGCTTGGCCCGGCTGACGCGCCGGGTCATCGTCGCCTCCGGCACGAGGAACGCCCGCGCGATCTCCGCCGTGGTCAGGCCGCCGACCGCCCGCAGGGTGAGCGCGATCTGCGACGCCGGGGACAGCGCCGGATGGCAGCACATGAACAGCAGGACGAGCGTGTCGTCGGAGTCCGGCGTCCCGGCGTCCGCGGGGGGTGTCAGCCAGTCCTCCGGAAGCGTCCACCGGACGACGGTGTCCTCGCGGGCGCGGCGGGCCTGCTCGGCGCGGAGCAGGTCGGTCAGCCGCCGCGAGGCGACCGTGATCAGCCAGCCCCGCGGGTTGTCCGGGACGCCGTCGGCGGGCCACCGGGTCGCGGCGGCGAGCAGCGCCTCCTGCACCGCGTCCTCGGCGGTGTCGAAGTGCCCGTAGCGGCGCACCAGCGCGCCGAGGACCTGCGGCGCCTCCCGGCGCAGCAGGTCCTCCACACCGTCACCGGCCACGGCCGCCGCCCCGCGCCGGACCTCTCATGATCTTCCTCCGTGTGCCGGAGCCGCCATGCCGCCCACCGATCCCGTCTACCGCGTCCGCCGTTACGCGTCGAACTCGCCGGGACCGTCGTCGAGCGGCCGCACGTCCACGTACCAGGCGTGGTCCAGCGTCGCCCCCTCCGGGGCAGGGGTGCGGGCCAGCCGCGCGGCGATCTCGGTCGCCCGGTCGAAGCTCGCGCACTCGACGATCGTGTATCCGGCGATGACCTCCTGCGTCTCGGCGTACGGCCCGTCCGTCACGACGGGGACGCCGTCCCGCAGCTCGACCCTCCTGGCGTGCACGGGGGCCGACAGGCCCCGGGCGTCGACGAACTCGCCCGACTCGGCCAGTTCGGCGTTCCACGCCCCCATGAACTCGTGCATCGCCGCGACCTCCTCGGCGGTCCAGCCCGGCCGGTCGCCGGAGTCCTTGCCGGACAGGGTGTCGTAGTCCCGCTGCGAGCCGTACAGCATGATCATGTATTTCATCGTCTTCTCCTCCTCCGCCGGCACCCCCTCGGGTGCCTTCCGCCGGATACGTCGGAGCCGCCGCCCCGGTCCGGACACCCGGCCGCCGCCGAATCCAAGGATCCACGCCGGACGGCCGGGAGCGTCACCCCGCATGGGCGGCGGGGGCCTGGGTAGAGGGGGCGGAGGCTACCGGGAAGAGGGAGAAGATGAAGAGGATTCTGCAGCTCGTGGCGACCCGCTGGCTGTCCAAGACGCCCCTCGGGATGGTCGCCCTCGGGGCGGGATGGCTGTTCATGCGCAAGCGCCGCCAGAAGCAGGGCGACGTCCGCAAGGACACTCTGCGCCAGCCGCGCCGGAACTCCCGGAACCCCTCCGCGTGGCGGGGCCCCTCGTCCGCCGGCCGCCGGTAGGCCCCGGCCGCGCCGCCGGGTTCGGCCGGGCGGCTCCCGGTTCTCACGGGCGAGGGCGTCCGGTCCTGGCCGGTCAGGTCTTGAAGCCGAAGGTCTCCCGGTCCTCACGGGCGGGTGCGTCCACGCGGCGGCGGGTCCGCGGGCGGGTCCGGCTCGGTACCTGCCGTCAGAGGAGGTGGCGGGCCAGGGCGGCGACGGGGTGCGGGAAACGCAGCAGGTTCCGCAGCGGGTCCAGGTGGACGACGTCCCCGTCGCCGTCCGCCCCCGGCATCACCGACGGTCCCCAGAGCCCCGGCGCTCCCCACTGCCCGGCCGGTCCCGGGGGTCCGTACGGTCCCGGAGGTCCGTACGGCTCCGGAGGGAACGGCCCCGGAGACCCCGCCTCGCGGACCGCCGCGAGCCCGCACTCGCGTACGGCCCGCTCCCAGGCGGCGTCGTCGCCCGCGGCCGCCTCCAGCCGCTCCAGCGCGGTCGTCCCGCCCGTCTCCCTGGCCAGGGAGGTCAGCAGGTGCGGCCAGTGGATGGTCAGCGCGGCGAGCTTGGCGACCTCCCCGTCGCTTGCGGGATCCGCCCCGGCGAGCGTCCGCCGGTAGGCGATGAACGAGTAGAAGCGGAAGACGTTGACGTAGCGCTTGATCTCCCGGGGGTTGAAGAACATCAGGGCAGGCAGGACGAACTCGATGGCCCGGTAGGCGTTCTCGTCGCTGTAGAGCTCGTCGAAGACCCGGTCGGCCGCCTCGCGGGTCGCCGCGGCCAGTCCGCCGATCGCGTCCGGGCAGTCCACGCCCAGCTCCTCCTGGGCCCGCCGCGCCGCCTCGTCCAGGGTCGCGGCGGTCGGGCGGAGCGCCCAGATCGCGTCCTCCAGGCGGCTCACCAGCGACGGGTCCGGCGGCTTCACCGGTCCCGGCCGGGATACGGCGAGCGGCACGCCGACCGGTGCGCGCGCCCCGGGCACGTCGGGGCGGGCCGTCCCGGCGGCCCCGTCCCCGCCCGCGCCTCCATCGCCCGCGCCGCCCCGCCCGTCTCCGGCCCCCGCCGCCCCGCCGTCCCCGTCTCCGGTCGCGTCCCGGCCGCCGCCGGCCGTGCGGCGGCCGTTCCCGGGCTCGCCGCACGGGGACGTCGGCGGGACGTCGGCGGCCTCCGGCAGGCCCAGCAGCGCCCGGACGAAGGCCGGCAGCCGGTCGGCGTCGTCGAGCAGCGGCACGCTCAGCGGCAGTTGCACGATCTTCTCCAGGAACCGCCAGCCCAGCCCGGACCGCCCGTCGGCCGGCAGTGTCTCGGCCAGATCCCGGTAGGCGGCCTCGACGTGCGCGGCCACCACCTCCGGCTCCATGGCCAGCACGAACACGCAGTTGGGGAACTCCCCGGCGAGGAACAGGTTGATCGCCTCGATGACCTGCGCCACCGTCCCAGGCGAGCACCGGTCCAGGTCGTCGACGAACACCACCAGGGGCCGCTCCTCGGTGGCCACCAGGTCGAGCACCTGCCGCATGTCGGTCTGCACCAGGTGCAGGAAACCCGCCCTGGACCGGTAACCGGGGCCGCCCATCAGCTCGCCGGCCGGGCCGTCGGCCGGTCCGGGGGCGAACAGGTCCGGCTGGCTGACCAGGTCGCAGAAGGCGTTTCCGGCGGACTCGCCGAAGAACCTCGCCAGCCGTACGGCTCCCGCCCCGACCGCGGTGACCGCCCCGGCCGCGCCGACCGCGGCGGCCGTGCTCCGCAGCAGGGCGTCGAACGCCGTCAGCAGCGCCGCCCCGGCGAGCAGCGCGCCGGTGAGGACGAGGGCGGCGAGCAGCCCGAGGGCGAGCGGCACCAGCCGGGTCACCGCGAGCTGGTAGGCGCGGCGGCGGACGGCCTCGGGGTCGATCCTGGACAGGTTCAGCTCCAGCCAGAACCGCTCCCGCTCGGTGCGGGGCAGCCGCCGGGTGACCTGGCTGATGATCTCGTGCGCCAGCCCGGCCCAGACCTGCTCCCCGCTCTGGTACATCCACGGGTTGAACCACACCGTCGGCCGCCAGTCGGCCCGCCGCACCGGCAGGGCTCCGGGTTCGGCCCGGCCCGCGTCGCCGCGCCGTCGCCGCCCGGCCCTGGACAGCACCTCGGCGTTGGTGAGGTCGCCCGCTCCGCCGGGGTCCGGCAGGTGGATCTCGGCGGGGCCGTCCCCGGCGGCCCCCGGGTCCAGGAGGTCCTGGATCATCCGCATCAGGGAGGTCTTGCCGGCGCCCCAGGGGCCCTTGACGCCGATGGTGAGCGGCGGCCGGGTCTCGGGGTGGCGGACGAACGCGGCGATCGCCTCGGCGTAGACCCGGTGGCCGAGCTGGTCGTCGGTGGTCCACCGGTCGGCGGTGAGCCTGGCCCGTGGCTGTACGGCCCGCCGCCCGGCCCGCCATCGCCGCAGCAGCGCGGACGTCCGCGCCCGCTCCGCCGGGCTCAGCCGGGAGTAGCCGAAGGCCCGCACGTCGGGGTGGGCGAACAGGGCCGTCTCGCCGAGCAGTCCCCAGTGCCGCAGTTCGGCGGCGTCGCCGAGGATCTCCTCGACCGGCTCGCCCTCCTCCAGCAGGGAGGCGCCGCGCAGCACCTGCCGGGCGTGCTCGCTCAGGTGCAGCTCGTAGACCCGCCGGACGATCTCGGTGCCCGAGGCCGGGGGAGCGGGGTCGCCGAGCACGGTGAGGGTGCGGGCGAAGGCGGCGTGCACCGGTGAGGGCGCGGGTGCGGCGGGCGGGCGGGGCGGGGTCAGCGGGACGGCCGCGGCGGGGCCGTACGCCAGCAGGATGGGGGTGCGGGGGGAGGAGACGGCGGCGTAGTGGCGCAGCGCGTGGGCGTGCAGGTCTCCGACGGTGACCGGGCCGCGCGCCGGATCGGCGGCCAGGGCGGCCAGGCCGTCGGCCAGGACACCGGTCAGGCTGGGGGCGGGCCCGTGGGCGGGTTCGCCGAACCGCAGGGCCAGGGTGAGCGCCGCCGCGGACAGGCGGGGCTCCCCGGCCACGCCGAGCTGCCTGACCGGCGGGGCCGAGCCGTCCAGGGCGCTCCAGCCGAAGTCCATGACCAGCAGCACGGCCGCCGCGGCCGAATCGCCGACCCGCCGGCCGAACGCGCCGATCATGGAGCCGAGCTGGCCGGAGGTCCAGGCGTTGCCTCCGGGCAGCCGGATCATCAGCACGTCGCCGTCCCCGGCCGACCGCAGGAACTCCCACACCCGCTCGCCGTCGTCCCGCGCGCCCTCGCCGGGGCGGGCGTCGACTGCGAAGCCCTCGGCGCGCAGCACCGCCGCCAGGCGGATGTCCGGCCGTCCGGCGGCCGGGGGGTCGAAGGGCCGGTCGGGTGTGGCGGGCGGCGCGTCCAGGAGGACGAGGGCCCGCCGCGCGCCCGTCCGGGTGGCGGTCCCGGAGGGCTCGGGGGCCTCGGGGACCTCGGGGATCGGTTCGGCGAACGCGAGTCCTTCGCTCAACGGTCCTCCCGGGGCGGCGGCGAGGGATCTCACGCGGGACCCGCGCGGGGTCCGCGGGTCCCTGTACGGGGGTCCACGGCCCACGCGGGGTCCGCGCGAGATCTGCGTAGATCCACTGTGGACCCCCGGGGGTCCCCGGATGCGGATCTTGGGGATGGGACGGTCCGATTTGGAGGACGCCCGCCCGTGTCCTTGCTGGAACTTTGCCTTCGCCCGGCGTGCGGCCTCGCGCCGGGTCGGCTCCACCGCATCGGCCACCGCCCGCCCCGGATCCCGGTCACCCTCACCCGTCCGGTCCCCGGCCCGGCCCGGCCCGGCCCGGCTCGGCCCCCGGCCCCGGCTCGGGTCCCGTCACGGCTCCCGGGCGGAGCGGGTCAGAGATCCATCGCCCAGACCTCCTCGACGACGTCGCCCGCCCGCCGCTCCTCGACCGGTTCGAAGCCCGTCGCCCGGTAGATCCGCCGGGCGCCGGTCAGCACGCTCCTGGTCCACAGCTCCATGCGCCGGTAGCCCGCCGTCCGGGCGAAGGCCACGCACTCGCCGACGAGCCTCCCGCCGATCCCCATGCCCCGGGCGGACGGCTCGACCAGCAGCATCCGCAGCAGTGCCGTCCCGTCGTCCTTGCGCACGCAGAACACGCACCCGGCCCGCTCGCCGTCCACCTCGGCGATCCACCCGGCCTCGCGCCGAGGGTCGTGGTGGTCGACGTAGTCGGCCACGATCCTCGCCACCAGCGCCTCGAAGTCGGCGCCCCAGCCGTACTCCTGGCTGTAGAGCACGCCGTGCCGGTGCACCACCCACCCCAGGTCGCCGGGGCGCGGCGGGCGGATGACGTACGGCTCCGCCCGCCGGGCGGGGGCGAGGATCTCCCGGATCGTCGCCATGCTCGCCACCAGCCGCCGCGCGTCCTCCTCGGTGATCCCCTCCAGCAGGCCCCGCACCTCGGCCGCCGAGCGCTCGTCGAGGGTCGCGAACGTGGCGCGGCCGGCGGCGGTCAGCGAGACCACCTGCCGCCGCGCGTCGGCCGCCGACCGCTCGCGGGTGACCAGGCCGTCGCTCTCGAACCGCCCGAGGATCCTGCTCAGGTAGCCGGCGTCGAGGCCGAGCAGCCGCCGCAGCTCGCCGGTCTCCGTCCGGTCTCCGCCGTTCAGCTCGAACAGCACCCTCACCTCGGTGAGGGAGTAGGGGGTGTCCAGGATGCCCTGGTGGAGTACGCCGATGACGCCGGTGTAGAAGCGGTTGAACGCGCGGATGTCCGCCACGCGGCGGTCGATGTCCGAAACCATGCCTGACACGATCAACCATTTCTATGACCGAGTCAATGAATTAAGCGTCCTCTCGTGGGAAGGCCGGGTGCGCTAGGTTCTCAACCTGGCCGTGACGGGCGAAAAGGCCCTGAGGGCCCGGAAGGGCCCAGGGCGGCGGAAAGGTTCGGGGGCGGCACGGGCCGCCCCCACGACGGTAGGAGAGTGATGGCGGAGATCGCGTACATCGGCGGCTACACACCGGGCGACACGCCGGGGACCGAGGGCACGGGCCCGGGGATCACCCTGATGGAGCCGGCCGGGCTCACCCGGGTCGCGGAGACGCCCGCTCCGAGCCCGTCGTTCCTCGCCGTCCATCCCCGGCTGCCGGTCCTGTACGCGGTGGGCGAGGGCGAGCCCGGCACGGTCGCCGTCTTCGCCCGCGCCGCCGACGGGACGCTCACCGAGACCGACCGACGGCCCAGCGAGGGGGACACCCCCTGCCACCTGGCCGTCGATCCCTCCGGGACCCTGCTGTCGGTGGCCAACTACGGCGACGGCGTCGTCAGCGTGTACCCGATCGACGAGACCGGCGCCCTCGCCGCCCCCCAGGTCTTCCCGCACCGCGAGGACTCCCACGCCCACCAGTCCGTCTTCGGGCCCGACGGCGTGCTGTACGTCTCCGACCTGGGCGCCGGCGAGATCCGCCGCTACCTGGTCGCGGACCCCGGCCGGGCGGCGGCCCGGGTGACCCCGCACCCCGGCGGCCCGGTACGGCTGGCCGAGGGCATGGGCCCCCGGCACATGGCCAGGGCGGGGAACCGCTGGTACGTCGCCGGGGAGCTGGACGGCACGGTCCGCGCCTACGACGCCGGAGACGACGGCTGGCGGGAGGTCCGGGCCGTCCCGGCCAGCGCGGCCGCCGGCGAGAACCACCCCTCGCACCTGGAACTGTCCGGGGACGGGAGCTTCGTCTACGTCGCCAACCGGGGCCCGGACACGATCTCGGTGTTCTCCGCGCCCGGCCTGGAGCCGGTCGCCGAGGTGCCCTGCGGCGGCGCGTGGCCCCGGCACTTCGCCGTCGCCGGGGACCGGATGTACGTGGCCAACCAGCGGTCCGCGGGCGTGGCCGTACTGCCGATGAGGGACGGCGTCCCGGGGGACACCGAGGAGACGTTCGCCGTCGGCACGCCCTCGTGCGTCCTGCCGCCGTCCTGACGGTTTCCCCACGGACGGGGCAGGGGCCGGTCAAGTCGCGGACGGGGCGTACGCCGGGCGGCGATGATGCCGGGCATGTCCCGCACGCCCTCGCATCTGGTGGTCACCCTGCTGGTGACCACGGCACTGGTCATGGGGTGCGCGACCGCCGCCCACCACCCCGCGAGCACTCTCGCGCCCTCCGGCTCCCGGCCCGCCGCGCCCGGTGACGCCCGCGGCGGGAGCGCCGCCGGGGACTCCGGGAATCCCGGCGGCGCCGCCGGGAACGACACGGCCGCCGAGAACGCCAGGCCGGGAGACCCGCACTGGCGGCTGCGCCGCCTCGGGGCCGCGCACGAGATCGAGGGGTTCGCCGACCGGGTCAGCGTGCTGCCGGGGGAGAGGTTCCGGCTGTACGTCTCGACCACGGCCGACCGCTACACCGCCACGGCCTTCCGGATGGGCTGGTACGGCGGAGCCGGCGCGCGGCGGGTGTGGCGGGTGGCCGGGCTGCCCGGCGTCCGGCAGCCGGCGCCCAAGGTCGTCGCCGCGACCCGCACGGTGACCGCCGCCCGCTGGCGGCCGGGCCCGGAGGTGGACACCACCGGCTGGCCCGAGGGCTCCTACCTGATCCGCCTGGACGCCGCCACCGGCGGCGGCCGCTACGTCCCCGTCACCGTCAGGTCCGCCTCGGCGCGGGGGCGGATGACGGTCGTCAACGCGGTCACCACCTGGCAGGCGTACAACGACTGGGGCGGCCGCAGCCTCTACCTGGGTCCCGGGGGCTTCGAGGACCGCTCCCGGGCGGTCAGCTTCGACCGCCCCTACGACACCTCCGGCGCCCGGCTCTTCCTGGACATGGAGTACGACGCCATCGCCCTCGCCGAGCGCACCGGCGTCCCGCTCGCCTACCTCACCAGTGTGGACCTGGACGACGACCCGCACGCCCTCGACGGCGCCCGGGGCCTGGTCTCCCTCGGACACGACGAGTACTGGTCGCCGCGCATGCGCCGCGCCGTCGAGACCGCCCGCGACCGGGGCGTCAACGTCGCCTTCCTCGGCGCCAACGCCGTCTACTGGCGGATCAGGTTCGCCGCGACGCCGCTGGGCCCCGGCCGGCTGGTCGTCTGCCACAAGGACACCGCCGAGGACCCCCGCACCGGCCTGTGGCGCGACCGCCGTCCCGAGAGCTCGCTGACCGGCCCGATGTACGACTGCTATCCCGCCGAGGCGGCCTACGTGGTCCACCGCCCGCGGAGCTGGATCTTCCAGGGCACCGGCGTACGGCGCGGCACCCGCTTCCCCGGAATGGCGGGGGTGGAGACCGACCGGATCGGCCTGAACGCGCCCCGCCCCGTGGAGGTGCTGTCGGTCTCGCCCGTCGACTGCGGCGGGCGGTCCACGGTCGCGCACAGCGCCTACTACACCGCGCCGAGCGGCGCGGGGGTGTTCAACTCCGGCACGATGCGCTGGGTCTGCGCGCTGCGCGGCGCCCGATGCGGGCACGGCGTCACCGGGCGGGCCAGGGCGTTCGTCCGCCGCAGCACGGTGAACATCCTGCGGGCCTTCGCCGCCGGCCCGGCCGGGCGCAGCCACCCGGCGGTGGACAACCTCGCCTCGGCGGGCCTCGGCGCGCGCTGACCGGCCCGGAGGAGGGGATGGCGGCCCGTACGGTCGCCCCCGTGAGATGGTCGCGGCCCGATCCGGCCGGTCCCCGAGCGGCATCGGGACGGCCCGGAACGTACGGCCGTACCCGTGTCGCGCGGCCCGGATGCGGGAAGGTACCTCCTCGTGCATCCCGGGCCGCACCGTCCCCGCCCGTCGCGGCGGACATCCGGGCGCGGGCCCGCGGCGTACCGGCACGGGAGGCGCGGACAACGTCGAAGTCTCCTCCATTTGGTCTAGACCATTGGTCTTTCAGCAGGCAGAATGCGTGAGGTCGGCGCGGGAGACCTCGCCGGTCGTGTCACCCCACTCGTTCTGGCTGTCTTGTTTCGGAACCACCGGAGGATGCCATGCGTATCGGAGTGCTAACCGGGGGCGGCGACTGCCCCGGACTGAACGCCGTGATCCGCGCCGTCGTGCGCAAGGGTGTGGGCGTCTACGGACATGAGTTCGTCGGATTCTGCGACGGCTGGCGCGGCCCGCTCGAAGGTGAGACGGTGCCGCTGGACATCAATGCGGTCCGGGGGATCCTGCCACGTGGCGGGACCATCCTGGGCTCCTCCCGGACCAACCCCCTGAAGATCGAAGGCGGCGTTGAGAGGATCAAGGCGAACCTGGCCGAGTCCGGGGTCGACGCCCTGATCGCCATCGGCGGCGAGGACACCCTCGGCGTCGCCAAGCAGCTCTTCGACCGCGGCGTCAAGGTCGTCGGTGTGCCGAAGACCATCGACAACGACCTGAACGCCACCGACTACACCTTCGGGTTCGACACGGCCGTCAACATCGCCGTGGAGGCGATCGACCGCCTGCACACCACCGCCGAGTCCCACCACAGGGCGCTCATCTGCGAGGTCATGGGCCGCCACGCCGGGTGGATCGCCCTGCACGCGGGCATGGCGGGAGGCGCCAACGTCATCCTCATCCCGGAGAAGCCGTTCGACATCGACCGGGTCTGCGCCTACGTCGAGTCCCGCTTCCAGACCCGGTACGCGCCGATCATCGTGGTCGCCGAGGGCGCCCACCCGATCGAGGGTCAGATGACCCTCCAGGCCGGCGAGCTCGACGCGTTCGGCCACGTCCGGCTGGGCGGCATCGGCGAGATGCTGGCGAAGGAGATCGAGAAGCGGACCGGCAAGGAGGCCCGCACCACCGTTCTCGGCCACATCCAGCGCGGCGGCACGCCCACGGCCTTCGACCGGGTCCTGGCCACCCGGTTCGGGCTGCAGGCCATCGACGCCGTCCACGACGGCGAGTTCGGCGTCATGGTGGCGCTCCGGGGCACCGACATCGTCCGGGCCGGTCTCGGCGAGGCCACCAAGGAACTGAAGACGGTGCCGGTCGGCCGTTACGAGGAGGCGGAGGTCTTCTTCGGCTGACGGGAGCCACCGGGCCGGACGGCAAAGGTCTCCGGGCCGGTCGATGGAGATCACCGGATCGGATGACCGGGGTCGCCGGGCCTGCCGACGGGAGTCGCCGGGGGCCGGTCGAACGGGCGGATCCGGTGCCGGCCGGCCGCCGGTGAGGGCCCGCGGAGGACGACGTCCCCGCGGGCCCTCCTCCGTTCCGCCCCTCCTCCGTTCCGCCCCTCCTCCGTTCCGCCCCTCCTCCGTTCCGCCCCTCCCGTGGGACGCGCGCCCGCGACGGACGCCGTCGTCATTCCCAAACGGCGGTAACCCCCGCCTTTCCGTCCCAGAAGCCGGACGGAATCATTTCCCCCAGACGGCCGGGCCGGGTCGTGACGACCTACCCGGCCGTTGCCTTCCGGGGCCGCTGAGAATCTTCGCCGGGAAAGCCCTCCACCGAATCGTTGTCACATAAGGTGACCGGTCGATTCCTTTCTGTTTCGCGGTTGAATCGAAAGGTAATTCGTGCGGATCAATGCTTTTGCTTCGGTGTGATAAGCGCCGGACTTGCTGCGATTTACCGTGGGACTTGCGGTTCTGTGCCGCTCCGGCGCCTTCTCCGGCGCCGATTCCACGTCTCACTCAGCCCCGGGTGTCGGCCGGGCCGGCCCCGTACGACATGGAGTGATCTCCCATGATCAAGACGAAGAACGCGATCGCCGCCGGCGCGCTGCTGGCCTCCGCTCTCGCCGTCCCCGTGACGATGTCCGCCCAGCCGGCCAGCGCCGGAACCACAGTCGAGACCGTCTCCTCCACGTCCGCCTTCGTCTCCGCGGCGACGCCCTGCTGGAAGAAGAGGAATCCCGCCAGGTGCTACGCCCGCCGAGGCGGCGGTGGCGGTGGCGGTGGAGGCGGTGGCGGCGGCGGCGGAGGAGGAGGCGGCGGAGGAGGAGGCGGCGGTGGAGGCGGTGGTGGTGGCGCCAACGTCTCCAACACCAATACCAACATCAACACCGCCGGCGGCGGTGGTGGCGGCGGTGGAGGCGGTGGCGGTGGAGGCGGCGGTGGAGGCGGTGGCGGTGGTGGTGGCGGCGGCTGACCCGCCCCGGCCGGCGCCCATGCCGAAGAGCCGCTGAACGGCCGTTGCGCTCCTTTTCCGCCCGCCCCGAGGGGTGCGGGGAAGGAGCGCCCGCGCCGCGGAGCCGTTCCGCGCGCCCTCGGTCCGTTCTTTCCGCCCAGGATTTCCGCCCAGGATTTCCGCTCGGGTTTTCCCGCGCCGTGTTCTCTCGCGCGGTGTTCTCCCATTCGGCGTTTTCCGCGCCGTCCGTGGCCTGCTCCCGCGCCGTCCGCGGCCTGTCCCCGCGCTCCCGTACTCCCGTGCCCCGCCCTTCGCTCGCGCCCTGCCTGCGCCGCCCCGTCCCGGACGCATCCCACCCTGCCCCGGTCCCGCCCCGCCCCGGTTCCGCCCGCGCCCCGCCCGTGTCCCGTTCGCACACCCGCTTCCCGGCCCCGTCGCGCCTCCGCGCGGGCGCTGACAGGTCATGACGGCGACTAAAGTGGCGAGGTCGAGCCATTGCCTTTACGCGGTACCGCGCCAGACTTGGCCATACCCCTACATTCCCCTCGAAGCGCCACCGGAGGTTGCACCATGACCATGTCCGCCTTGGGCGAGCCCTGCGTGCTGCTCAAATTGGGCGAGGTCGTCCTCAAGGGGGACAACCGCGAGCTTTTCGAACGGCGGCTTCAGTCCAACATCAAGGCGGCGCTGAAGGACCTCGGCCCGAAACCGGACGTGCGCCAGCGCCACGGCGTCATCGCGGTCTTCCTGCCGGACGGCACCGGCGTCGAGGTCGCCGACGAGGTGGCCCGGCGGCTCTCCCACGTCCCCGGACTGGTCTGGGTCCACCGGGCCTGGCGGGTGGAGAAGGACCCCGGAGCCGTGACCAAGGCGGCGATCGAGCTGCTGGCCGACCGGGAGGACGTCCGGCGCGGCGTCTCCTTCGCCGTCCGCTCCCGCCGCCGCGACAAGCGCTTCCCGCTGACGTCCATGCAGCTCGACCGCACGGTAGGCGGAGAGCTCAACGACATCTACGGCCTGCCCGTCGACCTGAAGAACCCCGGCCTGGTGGTCTCCATCGAGGTCGACCGTGACGAGGTGTTCGTCTTCACCGGCGGCCTGCCCGGCCAGGGCGGCCTGCCGGTCGGCGTCAGCGGCCGCGGCCTGGTCCTGATGTCCGGCGGCATCGACTCGCCCGTGGCGGCCTACCGGATGATGCGCCGCGGCCTGCGGGTCGACTTCCTGCACTTCTCCGGCATCCCGTTCACCACGTCGGAGTCGATCTACAAGGCGTACGCGCTGGTGCGGGCGCTGGACAAGTTCCAGGGCCGGTCCCGGCTGTGGGTCGTGCCGTTCGGCAAGGCCCAGCAGTCGATCAAGGCGTCCGGACAGGACCGCCTGGCGGTGATCGCCCAGCGGCGCCTGATGCTCAAGACGGGCGAGGAGGTCGCCCGGCGGCTCCGCGCCGGAGCGCTGGTCACCGGCGACTCCCTCGGCCAGGTCTCCTCACAGACCCTGCAGAACATCACCGCCCAGGACGACGCCGTGGACATGCCGATCCTGCGCCCGCTCATCGGCCTGGACAAGACGGAGATCATGGCCGAGGCCCGGCGCATCGGCACCCTGGAGATCTCCGAGCTCCCCGACGAGGACTGCTGCACCCTCCTGGCGCCCCGCCGGGCCGAGACCGCCGCGAAGGTCGCCGACCTGAGGCGGATCGAGCAGCGGCTCGACGCCGAGGAGCTCGCCGTACAGCTCGCCGGTTCCCTCCAGGAGTACAAGATCGAGGGCTGAGCCGGTCCGGCGGGGCGCGGAGGGCGGGGTCAGGCGGGCGTCAGCAGCTCACCGGCGGCCGTCTTGCCCAGCAGCGCCGGGAAGCGTCGCATGACGTCGGCCAGTTCGGTGAGGTCGCCGTCCACCAGCGCCTGGGGCCCGTCGCAGAGCGCCTGCTCCGGGTGCGGGTGGACGTCGACGATCACTCCGTCGGCGCCGACCGCGATGGCGGCGCGGGCGAGCGGGAGCACCAGGTCGCGCCGGCCGCCGGAGTGGGACGGGTCGACGATCACCGGCAGGTGCGACAGTCGCTGGGCGACCGGCACGGCCGAGACGTCCAGGGTGTTGCGGGTGGCGGTCTCGAACGTGCGGATCCCGCGTTCGCACAGCACGACGTCGAGGTTGCCGCGCTGGGCGATGTACTCGGCCGCCATCAGCCACTCCTCGATGGTGGCGTTCATGCCGCGCTTGAGCATGACCGGCCTGCCCGCCCCGCCGACCGCCTGCAGAAGGGCGAAGTTCTGCGCGTTGCGGGTGCCGACCTGGAGCATGTCGGCGTAGGAGGCGACCAGGTCGACGTCGTGGGCGTCGACGACCTCGGTCACCACCGGCAGGCCCGTCTCCTCGCGCACGTCGGCCAGGATGCGCAGTCCCGCCTCGCCGAGACCCTGGAAGGCGTAGGGGGAGGTGCGGGGCTTGTAGGCGCCGCCCCGCAGCAGGGTCGCGCCGGCCGCCTTCGCCATCTCGGCGGCCTGGAGGGTCTGCTCGGGTGTCTCCACCGCGCACGGACCGGCGATGAGGGTCACCGTGCCGGGGCCGATGGGCACGCCGCCGACCCGGACCGTGGACCGCTCCGGATGGTTCTCCCGGCTGACCAGCTTGTACGGCGTGCTCACCCGCATCACGTCGGCCACCCCGGGTATGGCGCGCAGGTCGAGGGCCTCGAACCGGACGATGTCGCCCACCAGGCCGATGATCGTGCGGTTCACGCCCCGGCTGACGAACGCCTCGCCGCCCGCCGTGCCGATGGTCTCCACGATCGCCTCGATGTCCGAGGGGGTCGCGCCGGGGCTCATGACGATGACCATGTCTCTCCTTAGGAACCTTTGGAAGTTCGCCGAAGGCCGGCGGGAGATCCTCCGAGGGGCCCCGGGGAAAGCGAAGGCCCCGGGTCCTTGGTGGACCCGGGGCCTTCGTTCGCCTGGATGTCAGCGCAGCATCCGGTGGCGATCGGTCCGACCTACGGGTCCGTCGCCATACCAAAACCAGAACGCAGTACGCATCGCGGGCAATACTAGCGCACGGCCGGCGTCCGGCGCCGCGGACCGTCATCCCCGCGCCGTGGACCGGCCGCCCCGGTGATCCTCCGCCTCGCCCCGCGCCGCCTCGCGTCGTGCCGCCGTGCCGCCTCGCCCCGCGCCGTGCCGCCGGTCCGCGCCGCCGACCGCGGGAGGGGGCACCGGAAGGCCGCCGGAGGCGCGGTGGCAGGATTACCCCGTGCCGTCGGGGAAGGCGAGGGGAATGATGGTGGAGCAGTCCGAACCTCCACGGGAGGAACCTCGCCTGCCTCCGGGGCAGTACGTCCCCCGGGGCCGTCCGGTGATCCACTACGGCAGGGTGCCGACGTTCCGCCCGGCGACGTGGGCGTTCCAGGTCATGGGGGCGACCGCCTCCGGGGATCAGCACCGGTTCACCTGGCCGCAGTTCTCCGAGCTGCCCCGCGCCACGGTCCTCGCCGACTTCCACTGCGTCACCAAGTTCTCGATCATGGGCAACGAGTGGGGCGGGGTGGCCGCCGCGACGCTGCTGGAGCTGGCCCCGCCGGCGCCCGAGGCCAGGCACGTGATGATCTGGGCCGAGTACGGCTACGGCGCCAACGTACGGATGGCCGACTTCACCCGCGACCACACGCTCTTCGCGCTGGAGCTGGACGGCGCGCCCCTGTCCCCCGAGCGCGGCTTCCCGGTCCGGCTCGTCGTCCCGCACCTGTACGCGTGGAAGAGCGTCAAGTGGGTGCGGGCCGTGGAGTACATGGTCGAGGACCGGCGCGGCTTCTGGGAGGACCGCGGCTATCACAACGTCGCCGACCCCTGGAGCGAGCAGCGCTACTCGTATCAGGAGGAACCAGGCGAAGGTCCCCCCTGATCCAGGTTTTCCCGTGATGGACCGTAATGGTTTGACTACGGTTTGCGTCATGTCGACCAGCGGCTGGGCGCTCCTGTGCGCCGCCAGTGTGCTCCTCGGGTTCGTCCTGTCCCGGTGGGCGGCCACCCGCCGGAACCCGCAGGGGCCACCGGAGGAGGCGACGGACGCGGCGGCGGCCACCTTCGCCACCCTGCGCGTCGCGGCCCGGGCGGCCCCGTCACTGCGGACCGGCCTGAGCCGCGGCTCCGCCCGGGAGTCGGTCCGCCATCTGCGCGCCCTGCTGGGCGCCGACGCCGTCGCGGTGATCGACACCGAGGAGGTCCTCGCCTGGGACGGCGCGGCCGGCTGCCACCGCGGCCACGCGGTCCGGCACGCCCGCGCCGCGCTCGCCGCCGGCCGTCCGCTCGCCGTGGCGGGGGACGCCGCGGCCTGCGGCACGCCGGGCTGCGCCGTACGGGGGGCGGCGGTCGCGCCGCTGACGGTGGACGGCCGGGTGGTGGGCGCGCTGGCCGCCTACGGCGCCGGGGCGGGCGAGCCGCCGGTCCGGACCGTCGCCGAGCTGGCCCGCTGGGTCTCCGCCCAGCTGGAGCTGGCCGAGCTGGACTCCTCCCGGCGGCGCGCGACGGAGGCGGAGACGCGGGCGCTGCGCGCGCAGATCTCCCCGCACTTCGTCTACAACTGCCTGACCACCATCGCCTCCTTCGTGCGCACCGACCCCGAGCACGCCCGCGAGCTGCTGGTCGACTTCGCCGACTTCACCCGGTACGCGCTGCGCAGCGGCGGCGACCTCACCACCCTGGCCGACGAGCTGCACTGCGTGGACCGCTACCTGCAGCTGGAACGGGCCAGGTTCGGCGACCGGCTCCACTTCACCGTCGAGGTCGCCCCCGAGGTGCTGTCGGTGCCGGTCCCGTTCCTGTGCGTGCAGCCGCTGGTGGAGAACGCCATCAAGCACGGCACCGCCCTGTGCGGCGGTGCGGGGCGGGTGCGGGTGGTGGCCGTGGACGCCGGGCGGGAGGCGCACATCAGCGTGGCCGACGACGGCCTCGGGATGGATCCGGAGCGCGCCAGGACGCTCCTGGGCGCCGGAGCCGGGACGATTCCGGGCGCCGGGCGGGACGACCGGCGCGGCGAGGGCGGCATCGGCCTGTCCAACGTGGACGTGCGGCTCCGCCGCATCTACGGTGAGGAGTACGGGCTGGTCCTGGAGACCGCGCCGGGCGCGGGGACGACCGTCCGGCTGCGCGTCCCCAAGCTCGTCTCCTGAGCCGCTCGCCTCCAATAGCTATTTGTAGTCATAGCATTACCTAAAGTTGACATGTCTCTTGCGGTGAGCGCGGTTCGGGAGCAGCGTGGGGGCATGCTGCGAGTCCTGGCCGTCGACGACGAGGTCCCCGCGCTGGAGGAGCTGGCCTACCTCCTGCGCCAGGACCCCCGCATCGAGCACGTCTCCACCGCCGAGGGCGGGGTCACCGCGCTCCAGGACATGGTGCAGATGGTCGGCTCCGGGGCGCGGCTCGACGGGGTGTTCCTCGACGTCCGGATGCCCGGTCTCGGCGGGTTCGACCTGGCCCGGCTCATCGGCGCCTTCCCCAACCCGCCCCGCCTGGTGTTCGTCACCGCCCACGAGGACTGCGCGCTCCAGGCGTTCGAGGTGGAGGCGGTCGACTACCTCCTCAAGCCGGTGCGGGCCGACCGGCTGGCCGAGGCCGTGCGCCGCCTGGAGTCCGCGGCGTCCCCGCAGCCCGCCCAGGCGGAGCCGCCCGCCGAGGACGTCATCCCGGTGGAGCTGGGCGGGCGGACCAGGTTCGTCGCCCGGCAGACCGTCCGGTTCGCCGAGGCCAAAGGTGACTACGTCCGGCTGCACACCGTGGACGGCGCCTACCTCGTACGGATGTCGCTGGCCGCGCTGGAGCGGCGCTGGGCCGCCTCGGGCTTCATCCGCGTCCACCGCAGCACGCTGGTCTCGGCGCGGCACGTCAGCGAGCTGCGCTTCGACGGCGGCCGGGTGGTGCTCCAGGTGGGCGAGGAGACCCTGCCGGTCAGCCGCCGCCATACCCGGCAGGTCCGCGAGCGGCTCGTCCGCCAGTTCCAGGACCGGCCGGTGCCCTCCGGCGCGGTCGGCTGATCGTGAGTCCGGGCGCTCGATGCTCATGTGTCTCATGGTGCGGATGGGGTTCACGGGGTCTCCGGCGACCGCTCGTCGTCTCCCGGACGCCGCTCGTCGCGCCGCCACCCTCCGTACGGCGACAACTACGCGCCGCTGACCGCGCTGCGCGGGAACCCCGGTTCACCCGCCGGGGCGCCGCTCTAGTGTTCTCACACACCGGAGAGCCGAAACCGCCGGGTCAGCGGGGGGACGAGGGGCCTGCAAGGCCCCTGACGTGGTCTGACGCGACGGGATTTCCGGGTGGCCGATTCCTGCGGCCACCCGCGCCGGGCTCCGACATCGGGGGAGGGCCCGGCCGGCTCCGGTGTGACGGGACGCCCGCGCCGCCCTGAGGCGGCGGGGAGCCGTGATCCGGTCCGCGGGGGCGGCCGGATCGCGGGAACGGGCGTCCCGTTCCGCCCCGCCGGCGGGCACGACCCGCCCGGCGGCGCGGGAGCCGCCGCGCCACGGGGGGTGACGCGGGCGGCGGGGGCCGCCGCGCCACGGGGGGCGCGGCGGCCCGGAGGGGACGGCGGGCGTCAGGCGCCGGGCGTGTCGCGGAGCTTCTTCAGCAGCTCGATGTCCTCGCGGTGCTTCTCCGGGCCGCCCGGGGTCTCCACGCACAGCGGGATGCCCGCCGCGACCGGATGGCGCATCAGGACGGCGAACGGGTCGATGCCGATGTGACCCGCGCCGATGTTCTCGTGGCGGTCCCTCTTCGACCCGTGGGGGTCCTTCGAGTCGTTGACGTGGATCAGCCGGAGCCGCCCGGGGGCGATCGCGTGCAGCGCGTCGAGCGTTTCGGCGACCCCCTCGGCGGTCGAGAGGTCGTGGCCCGCGGCGAAGGCGTGGCAGGTGTCGAAGCAGACGCCCGCCTTGGGATGCCAGTCGAGGGCCGCGAGATAGGCCTCCAGGTCCTGAACGGTCGCGCACAGCATCGCGCCCTGCCCGGCCATCGGCTCCAGCAGCAGGTCGGGGCCGTCCTCGGGGATCTCGTCGAGCAGGGGGAGCAGGTGCTCGTGGAGCTGGCGCATGGCGTCGTCGCGCGGCTGGCTGACCGCCGAGCCGGTGTGGACCACCACGCCGGGGGCGCCGATCGCGTACGCCCGCCGGAGACCGTGCCGGACGACGGTCGTGGACTTCTCCAGGGTCTCGGCGCTCGGCGTGCCCATGTTGACGAGGTAGGGAAGGTGGACGAAGGACAGCATGCCCGACTCGCGGAGCAGGGCGTCCTGTGCGGGGTCGCCGTCGGCGAGCGCCCAGCCCCGCGGGTTGGTGACGAACACCTGGATCATTTCGGCGCCGATGTCGGCGGCGCACTTCAGGCCGCCCTTGCCCAGGCCGCCGGTGACGGAGACGTGTCCGCCGATGAGGGAGAGAGAAGACATGGTGCCGTCAGTTTATGCGCCGGCCCCGACGTTTCCCGGCCGCCTCCGTCGTCGGCGTTTTGGAGCATGACACGAAAATCCGGGACCAACCTTTGGCCCGGTTGGGAGTTCCCGCTGCTGGACCGGCGCGGCGGCACTGTGTGTACTGCTCACATGCCGAACATCGACGCCCCCGCCGAGGCGGGACTCGCCGGGTTCAACGCGCTCGGAGCCGCCGAGGCCGAGGCCGGGCTGCTGTCGTGCTGCGCGTCCCCGGTCTTCGCGCGGGAGGTGGCCGCCCGGCGCCCCTGCCGCGACCTCGCCGCGCTGGAGTCGGCGGTCGAGGCGGCCGTGCTCGGCCTGAGCTGGCCGGAGGTGCTGACGGCGCTGGCCGCCCACCCCAGGATCGGCGAGCCGCCCCGCGACGACGGAGCCGCGCCCGGCGCGCCCGGTCCCGGCGTGACCGGCCCCGATGCGGCCGGTTCCGGCGCGTCCGGCCCCGGAGCGTCCGGCCCCGGAGCGTCCGGTTCCGGTGCGGGCGGGCGGGAGGCGTCCTGGTCGCGGCGGGAGCAGTCCGGGGTCGCCGGGGCGGACCCCGCCGTGCTCGCCGCGCTGGCCGAGGGCAACCGCGCCTACGAGGCGCGCTTCGGCCACGTCTACCTGGTCCGCGCCGCCGGCCTGACCGCCGGGGAGATGCTGGACCGCCTGCGGGAACGGCTGCGCAACGACGAGGGGACCGAGCGGGACGTCGTCCGGGCCGAGCTGGCCGGGATCGCCCGGCTGCGCGTGGCGCGGCTGCTGGAGGGCCCGGAGGGAACGGCGTGACGGCCGGACGTCCCCGGACGGGCGCCCACCGGGCGGCCGGATCGGGAGGATCCGGAGGACCCGGAGACTCCGGCACGGGAAACCACCCGGACACGGGAGAGGAGAGCACGTGAGCCTGTCCACCCACCTCCTGGACGCATCGATCGGCCGGCCCGCCCCGGGCGTCCCCGTACGGCTGGAGCACGGCGGGAAGGTGCTGGCCGAGGGCGTCACCGGCGCCGACGGCCGGATCGGCGGCTGGGAGACGACCGAGACGGGCGCCCACCGGCTGGTCTTCGCCACCGGCGAGTACTTCGCCGCCCAGGGGATCGCGACCTTCTACCCGGAGGTGACGGTCGACTTCACCGTCGCCGACCCCGCCGAGCACCACCACGTCCCCCTGCTGCTGAGCCCGTTCGCCTATTCGACGTACCGAGGGAGCTGAGACGGGGCATGGCGGTCGTGCTGGGACCCAACCGTTACGGCAAGGCGGAGATCCGCCTGGTCCGCGTCGTCAGGGACGGCGCCGTCCACCACCTCAAGGACCTCAACGTCCGCACGTCCCTCTCCGGGGCCATGGAGGACGCCCACCTGACCGGGGACAACTCCGCGGTCCTGCCGACCGACACGCAGAAGAACATCGTCTACGCCTTCGCCAGGAAGCACGGCGTGGACCAGATCGAGGACTTCGCGCTGCTGCTGGCCCGCCACCACGTGGACTCCCACCCCTCGATCCACCACGCCCGGGTGGAGATCGAGGAGTATTTCTGGGACCGCATCCCCCCGCCGGACGGCCGGGACGAGCGGCACTCCTTCGTCCGCTCGGGGCGGGAGACGCGCACCTGCGTCGTCCACCACGACCGCGACGGCTCCTCCACCGTGGTCTCCGGCCTGCGGGACCTGGTGGTGCTGAACTCCACCGGCTCGGAGTTCCACGGCTTCATCCAGGACGAGTACACCACCCTGCCGCCCACCCGGGACCGCGTCCTCGCCACCGAGGTCTCGGCCCGCTGGCGGCACCTGCCGGACGGCTTCCGATCCGCCGGGCCGCCCGAACCGCCCGATCCGCCCGAACCGTCCGGGTCATCCGGCGCGTCAGGGCCGCCCCGGCCGTACGGGTTCGGCGAGTCGTACGAGGAGGTGCGGAGCCGCCTGCTGGAGGCGTTCGCCGGGACCTACAGCCTGTCGCTGCAGCAGACCCTCTACGCGATGGGCGACCTGGTGCTCCGGACGTGCCCCGGGATCTGCGAGGTACGGCTGGCGATGCCCAACCGGCACCACTTCGCGGTGGACCTGACCCCGTTCGGGCTGGACAACCCGGGCGAGGTCTTCCACGCCGCCGACCGCCCCTACGGGCTGATCGAGGGCACGGTCCTCGACGACGCGGCCCCCGACGCCCGCTTCGCGTGGGAGTGACGATGGACTTCCTGAGACCCGCGACCTGGGCCGAGGCGCTGGAGGCCAAGGCGGAGCGGCCCGGGGCCGTGCCCGTCCAGGGCGGCACCGACGTGATGGTCGAGCTCAACTTCGACGTCCGCCGGCCCGACGCGCTGCTCGACCTGAACCGGGTGGCCGCGCTCGGCGAGTGGAGCGCCGAGGAGGACGGGCGGCTCCGGGTCGGCTCGGGCGTGACGTACGCGCGGCTGATCGACGAGCTGGGGGACCGGCTTCCCGGGCTGGCGCAGGCCGCCCGCACGGTCGGCTCGCCGCAGATCCGCAACCGGGGCACCGTGGGCGGCAACCTCGGCGCGGCCTCGCCCGCCGGGGACGGCCACCCGCCGCTGCTCGCCGCCGGCGCCGAGATCGAGGTCGAGTCGGCCGCCCGCGGGGTACGGATGATCCCGGCCGGGGAGTTCTACCTCGGCGTCAAGCGCAGCGCACTGGAAGCCGACGAGCTGATCCGGGCGTTCTGGACGCGTCCGGCGGGCGGCCCGCAGTACTTCTCCAAGGTCGGCACCCGCAACGCCATGGTGATCGCGGTCTGCTCGTTCGCGCTGGCCCTGCACCCCGCCGAGCGGCGGGCCGGGACCGGCGTCGGGTCGGCCGCCCCCACCCCGCGCCGGGCGGTCGCGGCGGAGGAGTTCCTCGCGGCCGAGCTCGACTGGGACACCGGCCGGCTCGACCCCGGGCTGCCCCGGCGCTTCGGCGAGCTGGCCGCGGAGGCCGCCTCGCCCATCGACGACGTGCGCGGCACCGCGGACTACCGCAGGCACGCCGTCGCCGTGCTGGCGCGCCGCACCCTGACCTGGGCCTGGCACGATCTGTGGAAGGAGGGCTGATGCGCGTCAGCCTCACCGTCAACGGCCGGCGCCGTACGGCCGACGACGTATGGGAGGGCGAGAGCCTGCTGTACGTCCTGCGCGAGCGGCTGGGGCTGCCCGGCTCCAAGAACGCCTGCGAGCAGGGCGAGTGCGGCTCCTGCACGGTCTACCTCGACGGTCTGCCCGTCTGCGCCTGCCTGGTCGCGGCCGGGCAGGCGGAGGGCCGCGAGGTCCGCACGGTCGAGGGGCTGGCCGGGGACGGCCGGCTCGACCCGGTGCAGGAGGCGTTCACCGAGTGCGGCGCCGTACAGTGCGGCTTCTGCACCCCCGGCCTCGTCGTGCAGGCCCACGACCTGCTGAACCGGACGCCCCGCCCCACCGACGCCCAGATCCGCGAGGCGCTGGCGGGCAACCTGTGCCGGTGCACCGGCTACGAGAAGATCCTCGACGCGGTACGGCTCGCCGCCACCCGGAAGGCGGAGGCCCGGTGACCGGCCACGCGCTGGTGATCGAGAACGCCTATCTCGTCCCGGTGACCGGCCCGGAGATCCCCTCGGGCCACATCGTCGTCCGGGGCGACCGGATCGAGGCGATCGGCCCGGGACCGGCGCCGGACCTCCCCGGCGCGCGTCGTGTCGACGGCACCGGCTGCCTGGCCACGCCGGGCCTGGTCAACACCCACCACCACCTCTACCAGTGGGCCTCCCAGGGGTTCGCCCGGGACGCCACGCTGTTCCAGTGGCTGGTGGCGCTCTACCCCGTCTGGGCGGCGATGGACGCCGAGGTCGTCAGGGGAGCCGCCGGCGCCGGCCTGGCCCACCTCGCGCTGTCCGGCTGCACCACGTCCTCCGACCACCACTACGTCTTCCCCGCCGGGCGCGGCGACCTGCTCGCCGCCGAGATCGACGCGGCCCGCGCGGTCGGCGTCCGCTTCCACCCCGCCCGGGGCTCCATGGACCGCGGAGCCTCCGACGGCGGCCTGCCGCCGGACGACGTGGTGGAGGACCTCGACACCATCCTCGCCGCGACCACCGAGGCGATCGACGCCCACCACGACCCCTCCTTCTCCTCGAAGCTGCGGGTGGCGGTCGCGCCCTGCTCGCCGTTCTCGGTCAGCACGGAGCTGATGACCGAGTCCGCCGCGCTGGCCAGGGACAGGGGTGTGCGTCTGCACACCCACCTCGCCGAGACCCTCGACGAGGAGGAGCACTGCCTGGCCCGGTACGGCGTGCGCCCGGTGGACCACATGGAGAAGCTCGGCTGGCTCGGCCCGGACGTGTGGTTCGCCCACGCCGTCCACCTGAGCGACGCCGACATCGACCGGCTCGCCCGCACCGGCA
Source organism: Streptosporangium sp. NPDC048047 (assembly GCF_040653115.1). Lineage (NCBI taxonomy): Bacteria > Bacillati > Actinomycetota > Actinomycetes > Streptosporangiales > Streptosporangiaceae > Streptosporangium > Streptosporangium sp. NPDC048047. The sequence goes on from NZ_JBEZNH010000014.1 coordinate 53,067, forward strand.
CCGGCGTCGCGCACTGCCCCAGCTCCAACGGACGGCTCGGCGCGGGGATCGCCCGGGTCTCCGAGCTGCTCCGCCGCGGAGCGAACGTCGGCCTCGGGGTGGACGGCAGCGCCTCGGCCGAGCTGACCTCGATGGCCGGGGAGATGCGCCAGACGCTGCTCTTCCAGCGGGCGAGGCACGGCCCTGAGGCGCTGACCGCCCGGCAGGCCCTTTCGGCCGCCACCCTCGGCGGGGCGCGCAACCTCGGACGCGAGGCGGAACTCGGCTCCCTGGAGCCGGGAAAGCTCGCCGACATCGCGCTGTGGCGGATCGACTCCTTCGCCGGGGCCGTCGCCGATCCGGTGCACGCCCTGGTCCTCGGGACCCGGCAGCCGCCGCTGGTCCGGCTCCTGGTCGGCGGTGAGACGGTCGTGGCGGACGACGAGCTGCGCACGGCGCCGCAGGACGAGCTGGGCCGGGCGGGCGCCGAGGCCCACCGCCGCCTCATGCGCCTGGCCGCCGCGCGGGGCGTCTCCCTCCCGGCCTCCGGTCCGTGACGGCCGCACGACCCGGGACGTCTGGAAACCCTTTTCCGAGATGATGTGATGATGGTGACCCACCTCACCGGACCCGGGCCGGTGCCGCCCGGGTGCGCCGGGCGGACCGCGCCGGCCCGCCGCACACCAAGGAGCAGGGTTGTCTTATTCGTCGAGACATGTCGTCATCGCCCCGGACAAGTTCAAGGGGTCGCTGACCGCGGCCGAGGTCGCGGCGCGGGTCGCCGCCGGGTTCGGCCCTGACGTCGCCACGGTCGCGGTGCCGGTGGCCGACGGCGGTGACGGCACCGTGGACGCGGCCGTCGCCGCCGGGTTCGGCCGCGTCGAGACCGAGGTCACCGGGCCCACGGGGGAGCCGGTCCTCGCCGCCTACGCCTGGCGTGAGGACGCCGGGACGGCGACGGCCGTGGTCGAGCTGGCCGAGGCGTCCGGGCTGCGCCGCCTGCCCGGCGGCCCGCGGGCGCTCACCGCGACCAGCCGGGGAACCGGCGAGCTGATCGCCCACGCCGTACGGCGCGGCGCGCGGCGCGTCGTGCTCGGACTGGGCGGCAGCGCCTGCACCGACGGCGGCACCGGCATGATGGCGGCGCTCGGCGTCCGGTTCCTGGACGCCGAGGGGCGGGAGCTGCCCCCGGGCGGCGCGGCCCTGGCGGACCTCGACAGGATCGACGACTCCGGGTTCGAGGCGTCCGGGCTCGGCCCGTCCGGCGGCGTGGAGTACGTGATCGCCAGCGACGTGGACAACCCGCTGCTCGGCCCGCACGGCGCCGCCGCCGTGTACGGCCCGCAGAAGGGCGCGGGGCCCGAGGATGTCGCGCTGCTGGAGAAGGCGCTGGGGCGGCTCGCCGCGGTCGCCGCGCACACCCACGGCCTGGGCGGCGCCGCCGAGCACGACGGCGTCGTGCGCGCCATGGGCGTGGCGGCCCGGCCGGGCGCGGGCGCCGCCGGGGGAGTGGGCTTCGCCGCCCTGGCCTTCCTCGGGGCGGACCTGCGGCCCGGCATCGAGTACCTGCTCGACCTGCTGCGCTTCCACGACCGGCTCCCCGGCGCCCGCCTGGTGGTCACCGGGGAGGGGTCGCTGGACGAGCAGACCCTGCGCGGCAAGGCCCCGGCGGGCGTCGCGGCGGCGGCGGCCAAGGCGGGGATCCCGGTCGTCGCGGTGTGCGGCCGCCGGTCGCTGGGCGACGAGGAACTGGCCGCGGCGGGCATCTCGGCCGCCTACGCCCTCACCGACCTCGAACCCGACCCCGAGGTGTGCATGGCGCAGGCGGGCCCCCTGCTGGAGCGCCTCGCGCGCCGGATCGCCGCGGAACGCCTGTGACCGGATCCGGGAGTCCGCAGGAGCCGGGGAACGCCTGTGACGAGAGCCGGGAGTCCGCAGGAGCCGGGGAACGCCTGTGACGAGAGCCGGGGAGCAGCCGGGGAGCGCCGTTGACGGAAGAGGAGGACGGCCCGTGACCAGGTGGGGAGCGGACGGCCGGCGGCCGGACCTGGTGGTCCGGTCCCGCCGGGTGGTGCTGCCCGGCGGCGAGGCCCCGGCGGCCGTCGCCGTACGGGACGGCAGGATCACCGGCCTGCACCCCCACGACGCGCCCCCGGACGCCGCCGAACGGGCCGACCTCGGCGACGTCGCGCTGCTGCCGGGCCTGGTGGACACCCACGTGCACGTCAACGAGCCCGGCCGTACCCACTGGGAGGGCTTCGCGTCGGCCACCCGGGCCGCCGCGGCCGGCGGCGTCACCACGATCGTGGACATGCCGCTCAACTCGCTGCCGCCGACCGTGGACGTGGCCGCGCTCGACGTCAAGAGGCGGGCCGCCGAGGGCCGGTGCGCGGTGGACGTCGGCTTCTGGGGCGGCGCGGTCCCCGGGAACGCCGCCGCCCTGCGGCCGCTGCACGAGGCCGGGGTGTTCGGCTTCAAGTGCTTCCTGTCGCCGTCGGGCGTGGAGGAGTTCCCGCCGCTCGACGACGAGGGGCTGCGGCGGGCCATGACGGAGATCGCCTCCTTCGACGGCCTGCTGATCGTCCACGCCGAGGATCCGGCGCTGCTCGCCGACCCCTCGGGACCCGGCTACGCCGACTTCCTCGGCTCCCGGCCCGGCGAGGCCGAAAGCCGGGCGGTCGAGCGGGTCGCGGCGCTGGCCGGGGAGACCGGCGCGCGCGTCCACATCCTGCACGTGTCGTCGGCGCTGTGCCTCGCGCCGCTGGCCGCGGCGCGGGCGCGGGGAGCGCGGATCACCGCCGAGACCTGCCCGCACTACCTGGCGCTGACCGCCGAGGAGGTGCCGCCCGGCGCCACGGCGTTCAAGTGCTGCCCGCCGATCCGCGTCGCGGCCAACCGCGACGCGCTCTGGCGCGGCCTCGCCGACGGGGTGCTGAGCTGCGTCGTCTCCGACCACTCGCCGTCCACCCCGGATCTGAAGGTGCCCGACTTCGCCCGCGCCTGGGGCGGGGTCTCCTCCCTCCAGCTCGGCCTGTCCGTCGTCTGGACCGAGGCGGCGCGGCGCGGGCACGGCCTGGAGGACGTCGTCCGGTGGATGGCCGCCGGCCCCGCCGCGCTGGCCGGCCTGACCCGCAAGGGCGCGATCGAGGAGGGCCGCGACGCCGACCTGGTGGCCTTCGACCCCGACGCCGGACACACCGTGGACGCCGCCGCCCTGCACCACCGCAACCCGGTCACGCCGTACCACGGCAGGACGCTGCGGGGCGTGGTCCGCGCCACCTGGCTGCGCGGCCGCCTCACGGGCGGCGAGCCCGGCGGCGAACCCGGTGGTGAGCCCCGAGGAGTTCTGCTGCGACGGCCCGACATCGGAAGGACCCCGCCGTGAACGACTTCACCACCCTGCCCGACCTGGCACTGCGCACCCACGGCGGCTCGGTCGTCGCGGCCAGCGACGAGTCCTTCGCCGAGCGGGAGAACCTCATCCGGCCCGGCCGGCCCGGCTTCCAGGCCCACACCTTCGGCGCCAAGGGGCAGGTCTACGACGGCTGGGAGACCCGGCGGCGGCGCGAGCCCGGCCACGACTGGGCCGTGGTCCGCCTCGGCGTGCCCGGCGTGGTCCGCGGCGTCGTGATCGACACCGCCTGGTTCCGGGCCAACCACCCGTCGCACGCCTCCGTCGAGGCGGCCGAGGTCACCGGGTACCCCACCGCGGCGGAGCTGGCCGCCGCCGAATGGGAGGAGATCGTCCCGCGCGCCGCCCTCACCGGGGACGCCGAGCACCGCTTCGCGGTGACCGGGGAACGGCGCCGCACCCACGTGCGGCTGAACATCTTCCCCGACGGCGGCGTGGCCCGGCTGCGCGTGCACGGCGAGGCCAGGCCGGACCTGACCGTCTACGACGGCCTGGGCCTGGACCTGGCCGCGCTGGAGAACGGCGGGCTGGTCACCGAGTGCTCCGACGGGTTCTACTCCCCGCCCGGCAACGTCATCGCCCCCGGCCTCGCCCGGCACCAGGCCGAGGGCTGGGAGACGGCCCGCCGCCGCGACGGCGGCAACGACTGGCTGGTGATCCGCCTGGCCGGGCCCGGCGTGATCGGGCTCGCCGAGATCGACACGACGAACCTGCTGTTCAACGCCCCGGCCGCCGTGTCGCTCCGGGGCACGGCCGACGGCCGTACCTGGACGGAGCTGCTGCCCAGGACCCCGCTGCTGCCCGACACGCGCCACCGCTTCCGCCTCGCGGACGCGCCGGTGACCACCCACGTCAGGGTGGACGTCTTCCCCGACGGCGGCCTGGCCCGGGTCCGGCTGCACGGCCTGCTCCACCGACCCTGAGCCGTACGGCCCGCCGGGCACGCGACGCGCCGGGCACCCGGCCGTTCAGAGCGTCCGGCCGTTCAGAGCGTCCGGCCGTTCAGAGCGTCCGGCCGTTCAGAGCGTGCGGCCGGTCAGAACCAGAGGGTCACCTCGGTGCCCGGCGGGACCTGCTGACCGCCCCCCGGGAGCTGCGCCACCACCAGCCCCCGGCCCGGACCCCTGCGCATCTTCACGTTCATCCCCACGGCGCGCAGCTCCTCGCGGGCCGCCTTGGCCTCCTTGAACATCACGTTGGGGACGACGATCACCTGCCTGCCGTCGCCGTCGCCGGGCTGGCCGTCGTTCTCCCACGGCCAGTGCCAGCCGGGATTGTCGCACTTGGAGAGGGTCATCCGCACGGTGATGCCCTTGTCCACCTCCGCCCCGGGCCTGGGGTCCTGCGCGATGACCGTGCAGGGGGTGGCGGCGTCGGTCTGCTCCAGGAACTCCGGCAGGAAGCCCGCGGTGCGCAGCGTGGCGTCGGCCTGGTCGCGGGGCATGCCCTTGACGTCCGGCATGAGCAGGCCCGCGCTGACCACCAGGGTGACCTTGCTGCCCTCCTTGACGGGGTTGCCCACCGCCGGGCTGGTCCTGATGACCTGGTCGCGCGGCACGGTGCCGCTGCCCTGCCGCCGGACGTTCCCGGCGACCAGCTTGACCTCGGCGAGCTTCGACCGGGCCGCGTTCTGGTCCATGCCGACGACGTTGGGCACCGGGACCCGCTTGGGGCCCGCGGAGGCGATCAGGGTGATCCGCGACTTCGGCTCGACCTCGGTGCCGCCGGCCGGGTCGGTCGACAGGACGTTGTCCTTGGGGACCTTCTCGTCGTACTGGGCCTGGCCGACCACGACGTCGAAGCCGAGCCGCGCGGCCTCCTTCTCGGCCAGCTTGACGTTCATGCCCACCAGCGAGTCGGGCACCTTGACCGTGCGGGTCTGGGAGAACCACCAGCCGGTCAGGCCGATCCCGGCCACCATCACCAGGGCCAGCGTGATCAGGAACCACGTGGGGCGGGACCCGCGGCGCCGAGCGGCCGCCCGCGGCCCGGGCGCGGCCGGGGGGCCGGGGTGATCGGAGGCGGGGGTGGTGAGCAGGTCGCCGCGCGGCTGGACCAGGGTGTGATTGACGGCCGGCTGCACCGCCGTGACGCCCGCCGGCCCCGGTCGCCCGGCGGGCCGTACCGGGGCGGCCGGCACCTGCGGCGCCGGGCCGCTGTCGGCGGGCAGCGCCCGGTGCGCCTCCACCGCGGCGACCAGCATCGCGGTGGCGTCCGCCGGACGGCCCTCGGGGTCGCGGGCCGTGGCTCGGGCCACCAGCGCGTCGAGCTGCGGGGGGATGTCGGGCAGCAGGCCGGACGGCGGCGGCACGGTGTCGTGGACGTGCCGGTAGGCAACCGACATCGGGGTGTCGCCCTCGTACGGCTGGCTGCCGGTGAGGAGCTCGAACAGCATGATCCCGGCCGCGTAGACGTCGCTGCGGGCGTCGGCGGCGGCCGCCGTGACCTGCTCGGGCGACATGTAGGCGATGGTGCCGATCATGACGCCGGTCCGCGTCTGGTTGGTCGCCTCGACCGCGCGGGCCAGGCCGAAGTCCACCACCTTGATCCGGCCGTCGTCGCTGAGGAGGACGTTCTCCGGCTTGACGTCGCGGTGGATCATCCCGGTCTGGTGCGCGGCGCCCAGCGCGGCGAGCACCGGGATGATGACCTCCAGCGCCTCGCGGGCGGGCAGCCGGCCGCGGGAGCGGAGCACGTCGCGCAGGGTGCGCCCCGGGACGTACTCCATCGAAAGGTAGACGTTGCCGCCGTCGGTGCCCTGGTCGAAGACGTGCACCACGTTGGGGTGCGACAGGCTCGCCACCGACTTCGCCTCGCCGATGAACCGCCGGACGAAGGAGGGGTCCTCGGCGAGGGATCGGTGCATCACCTTCACGGCGACCGTGCGGTCGAGCCGGATGTCCATGGCCAGGTAGACGGTAGCCATTCCGCCTCGGGCGATCCGGGACTCGACACGGTAACGCCCGTCCAGGAGTCTCCCGACCAGGGGGTCAGTAACCGTCGTGTCCACCCGGCTGAGTTTACGGGCGTTTTGGCGTCCACAGGGTGCCGGTGTTCCAAACCGATGCCGAGAAGTTGACTGTTTTCTGCGGATTCCGAGGGCATTCCGAGATCCGCGGGACGGCCCGCCGGACCCCCTCAGGGGGTCATGGGGGAGGACGCCTCCGCGTAGCGGCGCCGGGGGATCCGCCCCGCCAGGCGGGCGGCCCGCCCCGCGTCGACCGCCGACCGCATGGCCCGCGCCATCAGGTCGGGCCGCTGGGCCCGGGTCACCGCGGTCGCCAGCAGCACCGCGTCGCAGCCCAGCTCCATCGCCAGGGCCGCGTCGCTGGCGGTGCCGATCCCGGCGTCCAGGATCACCGGCACCCCGGCCGCCTCCACGATCAGCTCGATGTTGTGCGGGTTGCGGATGCCCAGGCCGGAGCCGATCGGCGCGCCGAGCGGCATCACCGCCGCGCAGCCCGCCTGCTCCAGCCGGCGCGCCAGGGCCGGGTCGTCGCCGATGTACGGCAGCACCGTGAACCCGTCGGCCACCAGCCGCTCGGCCGCGTCGAAGGTCTCGATCGGGTCGGGCAGCAGGGTGCGCTCGTCGGAGATCACCTCCAGCTTGACCCAGTCCGTCTCCAGAGCCTCCCTGGCCAGCCGGGCGGTCAGCACCGCCTCCTGGGCGGTGAAGCAGCCGGCCGTGTTGGGCAGGACCCTGATGCCGCGCCGGCGCAGCACGTCGAGGACGGAGCCGCGCGCCGACGGGTCCAGCCGCCGCATCGCGACCGTGGTCAGCTCGGTGCCCGAGGCGGCCAGCGCGGCGTCCAGGACCTCCAGCGAGGGAGCGCCGCCGGTGCCCATGATGAGCCGGGAGGCGAACTTCTCGCCGCCGATGATCAGGTCGTCGTCCACGTCCCTCAGCCTCCCTGCACCGCGGTGAGCACCTCGACCGCGTCGGAGTCGGCGAGCGCGGTGGAGTCCCACGCGCCCCGCGAGACGACCTCGCCGTTCACGGCGACGGCCACCCCGTTCCGGGTCTCGGTCAGGGTCTTCACGGCCTCGGCGACGGTGGCCCCGGAGGGCAGCTCACGCGCGACGCCGTTGATGGTCACGTTCAACAGGGCTCCTGGAAGCGGAGGGGTGAGCAGATCTTCAGAAGGTCGGGGTCGCCGTCGCCCGCGCACAGGTCGGCGGTCAGCGGGGCGAGCAGCACCCCGTTGCGGTGGTGGCCGGTGGCCAGCCACAGGCCCGGCGGGCCGGCCGGGCCGATCACCGGGAGGTTGTCCGGCGTGCCGGGGCGCAGGCCCGCGACCGTGTCGGAGAGCTCCAGCTCGGTCACGCCCGGCACCAGCTCCCGGGCGTCGCGCAGCAGCTCCCACAGCCCCCCGGCCGTCACCCTGGTGTCGAAGCCCAGCTCCTCCTGGGTGGCCCCGACGACCAGTTCGCCGTCCGCGCGCGGCACGAGGTAGACGTGCGAGCCGTGGACCGTGCCGCGCACGCAGCGTCCCAGGATCGGCTCGGGGGAGCGCAGCCGCATGATCTGGCCCTTGACCGGCCGGACCGGCGGCAGGGCCCCGGGCGGCAGACCCTCGATCGCGGCGGGCCCGTCGGCGCCCCCGGAGCCGGCGGGGCCTCCGGACCACGCCCCGGTCGCCAGGACCACCCGGTCGGCCCCGACGGCCGCGCCGCCGGCCGGCCGTACCCCGGTGACCCGCCCGGCGGACGTCTCCAGGGCGGCGGCGCGCGTCCGCAGGAGGGTGACGCCCCGGCGCTCCAGGGCGGCCAGCAGGGCCGCGGTGACCCGCCTGGGGTCCACCCAGGCGTCCCGCTCGGCGAGCATGCCGCCGCGGACGGACGGGGCCAGCATCGGTTCCAGGCGGCGGCACTCGCGGCCGGTCAGCCGCCGGGCGGGCAGCCCCAGCCCGGTGGCGAACGCGGCGAGCTCCTCCAGCGCGGCCATGTCGTCGGCGCCGAAGGCGACGTCGAGGGTGCCGCCGTCGCCGTAGTCGAGGTCGCGCACCTCGCGGCCTGCGTCGGCGGCGAGCTCCGCGGCGAACGACGGCCACCTGGCCAGCGAGGCCAGGCCCAGCCGCAGCAGGGGCTCCTCGGTGTAGGTGACCTCGCTCACCGGCGCCAGCATGCCCGCCGCCGCGTGCGAGGCGCCGGAGGCGGGGGCGGGGTCCATCACCGCGGCCCGCAGGCCCCCCCTGGCGGCGCGCCAGGCCACCGAGAGGCCGATCACCCCTCCGCCGACGACCAGGAGGTCGAACCGCTGCGGCATTCCCATCCCGCTCCCTTCGCCGGCATGACCCGGATCAGGTTCCTGGCGGTCGAGGGCCCGCTCGCGGTCGCGCCGGGTCGCGGCCCGCCCGTGTCGCCCGGCGGCGCCCACCAGGGGCGCTTCCGGTCACGGTGCACGGCTCCGCGCTCCTCAGCGGTCTCGCGGCCCTCCTCTCAGCCCGGTGCGTGCCGGGCTCCCGCGCGTCTTGACATCCCAACCATAAGGGGTGCCTCCCGGTGCGGGCGTAGCACCCTCCTTGAGTTAAATGTCGGTTTCAGCGCACGTAGCAGATAGCCGGAGGTCCTCCGGCCGCCTAGGCTGATGAGGTGTGAATCATGTCGTGGTGGTTGGCGCCGGCCTGGCCGGCGTGCGCAGCGTCGAGGCGTTACGGGCCCATGGGTTCGCCGGCACGATCACCCTGATCGGGGAGGAGCGGCACCGGCCGTACGACCGCCCCCCCTTGTCGAAGGCCGTCCTGCTCGGCGGCACCGACTCCACGGTCGTCGACTCCGACCTTGGCGCCCTCGAGGTCTCGTTCCGCCCGGGGGTGGCCGCCAAGGGGCTGCGGCCCGGCGTGGTGGAGACCACCGAGGGTGAGCTGCCCTACGACGGGCTGGTCATCGCCACCGGCGCCCGCCCGGTCCGGCTGCTCGGCGACGGCCCGCAGCACGTCCTGCGCACCATCGACGACGCCCTCGGGCTGCGCGCCCTGTTCGCGCCGGGGGTCAGGATCGCCGTCGTCGGCGCGGGCTGGATCGGCGCGGAGGTGGCCACCGCCGCCCGCCGGGCAGGCTGCGAGGTCACCGTGGTCGAGGCCGCCGGCGTCCCGCTGGCCGCCGCCCTCGGCCCGGTCGGCGCGCGGACCGTTCCCTGGTACGAACAGGCGGGCGTCGACCTGCGGCTCGGCACCGCGGTCGCCTCCGTCGACCACGGCGGGCTGACCCTGGCCGACGGCTCGGCGATCGAGGCCGACGTCGTCGTCACCGGCGTCGGCGTCCGCCCCGCGGTCGAGTGGCTGGCCGGTTCCGGCGTCGGGCTCGACGACGGCGTCGTCACCGACGAGCACCTGCGCACCTGGCTGCCCGGCGTCGTCGCCGCGGGCGACTGCGCCGCCTGGTGGTCGCGCCGTTACGGCCGCCGCCTGCGGGTCGAGCACTGGGACACCGCGCTGAACGCCCCCGAGGTGGCCGTGGCCTCCCTGATGGGGGAGACGGCGGTATACGACCCGGTGCCCTACTTCTGGTCGGAGCAGTTCGGCCACATGGTCCAGTACGCCGGGCGGCACGACGGCGGCCGCATGGTCATGCGCGGCGACCCCGGGATCGACCCGAGGTGGGGGGCCTGCTGGGTGGACGACCGCGACCGGCTCGTCGCGGTGCTGTCCGTCGACCGGCCCCGCGACCTCGTCCAGGGCAGGCGCCTCATCGAGGGCGGCCGGCCCCTCGACGTCGAGCGCCTGGCCGACCCTGCGGTAGCGTTGCGCGACTGCGCGGCGTGATCCCGCGCCGGTGTTTGGCGAAAGGCTCGATGTGGTAGTGGTGGATTCGTGACGCTTTCTGTTGCGCAGATCGACCGGGAGACCGACCAGCTGGTGGGCGAGTGGCTCACCCTGACCGAGGTGGCCCGGAGGCTCGGCCTCAGTGCCGGCCGCGCCAAGCAGCTCCTCAAGGACCGCAAGCTCATCGGGGTGCGCCGGGGCGGGGGAGAACCCCAGATCCCGGCCGTGTTCCTGTCCGAAGGCGACGTCCTGAAGGGACTGCCGGGCACGCTCACCGTGCTGCTCGACGCCGGATACGACGACGTCGAGTCACTGCGCTGGCTCTTCACCCCGGACGACAGCCTGCCGGGATCGCCGGTGGAGGCGATCGCCGCGGGCCGACACACCGAGGTCAAGAGACGTGCCCAGGCCCTCGGTTTCTGACGCCCGCCTGTACCTCTGCACCGACGGCCGCCGTGACCGCGGTGACCTCGCGGACTTCCTCGACGCCGCCCTGAGCGGCGGCGTCGACATCGTCCAGCTCCGGGAGAAGGGCCTGGAGGCCCGCGAGGAGCTGGCGCTGCTGGAGGTCTTCCGCGACGCCTGCGACCGGCACGGCCGGCTGCTGGCGGTCAACGACCGCGCCGACATCGCCTACGCGGCCCGGCCTGACGTGCTCCACCTCGGCCAGGACGACCTGCCCGTGCCGGTCGCCCGCGACATCCTCGGCGACGACATCCTCATCGGGCGTTCCACCCACGCCCCCGGGGAGGCGTCCGCCGCGGCCGTCGAGCCCGGCGTGGACTACTTCTGCTGCGGCCCGATCTGGCCGACGCCCACCAAGCCCGGGCGGTCCGCGCCGGGCCCCGGCCTGCTCCGGCACGCCGCGGCCCTCGCGACCGACCGGCCCTGGTTCGGCATCGGCGGCATCGACCTCGCCAACCTCGACGAGGTCATGTCGTACGGCGTGCGCCGGGTCGTGGTGGTGCGGGCCATCACCGAGGCCGACGACCCCAAGGCCGCGGCCGAGGAGTTCAGGCGCCGGCTGACCGCCGGAGGCTGACCGGCCGCGGCCGGGCCGGCCGTACGGCCTGCGGCGCGGTCGCACGGGCTCTTGGTCGGGTCAGGTGCGGCGGGACGTCGCGGCCACGGCCAGCTCGGCCAGCGCGGTACGGGCCTCCGAGGTGATCGGGGCGTGCTCCAGCGAGCGCAGGGCGTCGTCGAGATACTCCCGGATCAGGCTCTCGCACGCGGCGAGCGCCCCGGTCTCCTGGATGATCTGCCGCAGCCGGTCCACCCCGGCCTCGTCCAGCGCCGGGTCGCCGAGCATGGCGCGCACCTGGGCGGCCTGGGCCGGGGAGGCCGCCGCGAGGGTGCGGGCGATGAGCATGGTCCGCTTGCCCTCGCGCAGGTCGTCGCCGGCCGGCTTGCCGGTCTCCAGCGGGTCGCCGAACACGCCGAGGATGTCGTCGCGGAGCTGGAAGGCGATGCCCACGCACTGGCCGTACTCCTCGCAGAGCCGGTCGATCCACGGCTCGCGCCCCCGCGTGGCCAGCACCAGGCCCAGCCGCAGCGGCTGCTCGACCGAGTACTTCCCGCTCTTGAACAGGGCGACCCGCAGCGCGCTGTCGAAGGTGCCCTCGCCGTGGGCCTGCTCCAGCAGGTCGAGATACTGGCCGCACATCAGCTCGGTGCGCATGTGGTCGTGGACGTCCTGGGCCGCGGCCAGGGCGGCCGGCGGCAGCCCGCTGGACCGCCACATCTCGCCCGACCAGATGAGCATCAGGTTGCCCAGCAGGATGGCGGAGCCCATGCCGAACTGCGCGGCCGAGCCGTGCCAGCCGGCGTCCTCGTGCAGGGCCTGGAACCTGCGGTGCGCCGACGGCATGCCCCGGCGCATGTCGCTGGCGTCCATCACGTCGTCGTGGACCAGCGCGCTCGCCTGGAGGAGCTCCAGGGACGCGGCGGCGTTGAAGAACGCCGGGTCGTCCTCGCCGCCCGCGCCGCGCCAGCCCCAGTAGCAGAACGCCGGGCGCAGCCGCTTCCCCGCGGAGAGGAAGTCCTCGGCGGCGGAGATGAGCGGCGCCGCCTCGGGTGCGCTGACCTGGGGCCGCTGCCGGTCGACGAACTCCCTGAGGGCGCGGTCCACCTCGATGCGGACGATATCGAGTGTGGCTGCGGAAGTGGTCATGCCCAGACATTATCGGTCCAAGCGGACGGATTCCTATCCGCGGGACACTACGGCGTTTCGCACGCACCGTTACCGAGGGAAGGGACACCCGAAAGGCCCCCCGAGCAGGAAGGGCACCGGAAACCGGGCCGCGCCGGCCGCCGCGCCCCCGCGCACGGGGTGACACGGTGCGACGACGTCCTCGCGGATCGGGCCGTGCGGCGGCCGCGTCCCCATGGATGGCCGTGCGGGCGGCCGTGCCCCCGCGGCCCTCGCGACCCCCCGCGCACCGGGTGACGCGGCGCGACGACCCCGCCGCGCGGCGCGACCATCCCGCCGCGCACCGGGCGGCGCGGCGTGACAGCGCATCCCACGAGTACGGCGGGCGGCGGCGCTCCGAGTACCCTTGGGGCATGGCTCTGGGTCGCCCGTCCGTCCTTCCCGACCGCGTGCCCACCGTCCGCGAGCTCCTCGCCGCCGGTGGCCGTTCCTTCTCCTTCGAGTTCTTCCCGCCGAAGAACGCCGATGGCGAGCGCCAGCTCTGGCGCGTCATCCGGGAGCTGGAGGCGCTGCGCCCCACCTTCGTGTCGGTGACCTACGGCGCCGGCGGCGGCACCCGCGACCGCACCGTGGAGATCGTGGAGCGGCTCGCCCACGAGACCACGCTGACCCCGGTCGCCCACTTCACCGCGGTCAACCACTCCCTGCGCGAGCTGCGCCACCTGGTCGGCCGGTTCGCCGGCGCGGGCGTGCGCAACATCCTCGCGGTGCGGGGCGACCCGCCCGGCGACCCCGCCGGCGAGTGGGTGCGCCACCCCGAGGGCGTCCAGTACGCCGAGGACCTCGTCCGGCTGATCCGCCAGTCCGGCGACTTCTGCGTGGGCGTGGCCGCCTTCCCCTACAAGCACCCCAGGTCGGCCACGATCGAGTCCGACACCGAGTACTTCGTGCGCAAGTGCCGTGCGGGCGCCGACTACGCGATCACCCAGATGTTCTTCCGTGCCGAGGACTACCTCCGGCTGCGCGACCGGGTGGCCGCCACCGGCTGCGACACGCCGATCATCCCGGGCATCATGCCCGTCACCCAGATGAGCACGATCGCCCGGTCCGAGCAGCTGTCGGGCGCGCCGTTCCCGCCGGAGGTCGCGGCGCGGTTCGAGGCCGTCGCCGACGACCCCGCCGCCGTGCGTCGCCTGGGCATCGAGCACGCCATCGAGCTGTGCCGGACGCTCCTCGACGAGGGCGCGCCGGGCATCCACTTCATCACCTTCAACCGCTCCAGCGCGACCCGCGAGGTCTTCCAGGCGCTCGACATCTCCCCCGGGCTCCCCGTCGCCCCGCAGGCCGCCCTGACCGGCTGAGCCGGGCCCCGGAGCCTCAAGCCCGGCCGGTCCACGGGCGCGCGGCGGGCCGGAGCCGGACGCGGACGGTACGGCGGGCGGATCGGTGGGCTGCGGACCGGGGCCGGACGCGGACGGCATGGCGGGCGGATCGGTGGGCGGCGGCTTCACACGGCCCGCCACGTCACCCGGCTCACGCCGTCCGGCTCACGCCTCCGGGGGCCGTCCGGCCATCGGCCTGAGGGGGAGCACCGTCCCGAGGATGGCGTAGCGCTCGTGGCCGCCCGGGAAGACGAACCGGGTGAGCAGGTCGACGAAGCCCATGCTGTGGTAGAGGTGCCTGGCCGCGGTGGGCCGGTCACGGGTCGACAGCACGGCGGTGCGTTCCGGACGGCCGCCGCACACCGCGACGACCATCGCCCGGCCGATGCCCCCGCCCTGGTGGTCGGGGTGGACGTGGACCTCGGCGAGGTCGAAGGCGTCTCCCAGCCAGCCCCGCGCGCTCCCCTCGCCGTTCCGGTCGGCGAGGGCCCGCATGACCACGTCGTGCCACCACTGCCCGGGGACCCCGTGGAAGCCGTAGGCGAGACCCACCGGCGTGCCGGTGGCGTCCTCGGCGAACACGCAGGAGAACCCGGGCTGGACCGAGTGGTTCTCCATGATCGTCCTGCGGCCCGGGACCTGCTCCTCGGGCGGGCTCATCGCGGCGGTGTAGACGGCGAGGATCGCGTCCAGCCGGGAGGTGAACTCAGCGGGTCCGACCCGGCGCAGTCCGATCACCTTCCGCACCCTAGCAGGGACGATGCCGCCCGAACCGGACCGAGCCGGGAAATGAACGCCCGGCGGTACGGCGGCGCGGCGGGAACCGGCCGGCCGTCCCGGTGAGCGCGCCGGCGGCCGGCGGCCCGCGGCGTCACGGGCCTCCTACCCGGCGGTGGTCCTCTCCTCCGCCGCGGCCGTCTCCCGCGCGGGGGCCGGCTCCTCCACCTCGGTCGCGACGCCCCCGGTGAGGCGGAGCAGTTCGGCGAAGGACGTGGGGAAGACCGTGTGCGGGTGACCCGCCGCGGCCCACACCGTCTCGTACCGGCCGAGCCAGGTGTCGACCAGGGTCCGCAGGGGGGCCGGATGGCCGACCGGGGCCACCCCGCCGATCACCTGGCCGGTGGCCGCCCGGACGAAGTCGGGACTCGCGCGCCGTACCTTCGCCGCGCCGGCCGTCCGGGCCACCAGGGCGGTGTCCACCCGGTGGGCGCCGCTGGTGAGCACCAGGAGCGGCTCGCCGTCGGCGTCGAAGACCAGGCTGTTGGCGATCGCTCCGACCTCGCAGCCCAGCCGGGCCGCCGCCGTCGCCGCGGTCGGGGTCGCCTCCTCGAACACCACGATCTCACCGGCGGCGCCGTGCTCGCGGAGGACCGCGGCGACCTTCTCCACATTCGGATGCAACTTTTCTGGCACGCGGCCACTCTAAACAGTTGGACCGTTGCATGCCGTCCCATTGACCGTGATGGGGACGAGACGACGATGCACTATGGTCCCTTGATCCAGAAATCACGGTAACGAGGGGATGGTCCAGATGAGAGTCCGACGGCGGCTCGGAGCGGCCACGCTGGCTGCGGCGGCCCTCCTTGTCTCCTCACCCGGTCTCGCGAGCGCCGCGGCGGCTCCCCGCACCCCGGCGGGCGCCCTCCCGGCCGCCGCGGTCCCGGTCACCGCTTCCACGGTCACCGGGGCCCCGGTCGGCGCGGCCGCGGTCCCGATGGCGGCGCCCGCGTTCACCGCGCCCGGCCGGACGCTCCGGCTCGGCGCCAAGGGGGCCGAGGTCAAGGTGCTCCAGACGCGGCTGCAGCAGCTCGGCTACATGCCGGGCACGGCCGACGGCCGGTACGGCGGGGGCACCCTGACCGCGCTGTGGGCCTTCCAGAAGGTCCACGGCATCGCGCCGACCAGCACCGTGGCGAGCAGGACGTGGCGGGCGCTGGAGGCTCCGCGCGCCCCGAGGGTGCTCGTGCCGGGCGGCCGGGCGACCCGGGTCGAGGTGAACCTCACCCAGCAGGTGATGGTCCTGTACGTCGGCGGGAGGGTGCGGCTGATCAGCCACATCTCCTCCGGCAGCGGGATCCCCTACTGCGAGACGGCCACCTGGAACGGCCGGACCCAGCGGTTCTGCGGCAACGCCCGCACGCCGACGGGCGACTACCGGACGACCTGGCGGCGAAGCGGCTGGCACACCTCCTACCTCGGCAAGCTGTACAACCCGATCTTCTTCAACGGCGGCATCGCCCTGCACGGTGCGTTGTCGGTGCCGCTGGCCCCGGCCTCGCACGGCTGTGTGCGGCTGCCGATGAACGTCGCGTCGGCACTGCCCAAGCTGCTCGGCACCGGAGTGCCGGTGCACGTCCGCGGGAGGTTCGTGCGGTAGCCCACGGGACCGTCCGCGGTCTCCACCGCGGCCCGCCCGCCGCCTCTCCGTACGCCGTCTCCGCCGTGGCCCGCCCTTCCCCGGCGGAGCCGGTACGGCGGGGCGCGCGGCGGCCGCGACGGGAGCCCGCCCCGCCGGTTCGCAGGCCGTCCCCGAGCCCCTGTTCGAGCGCGGAGAACCCCGGGAGATCCCCATCTCCCGGGGTTCTCGCTTTTCCCGCCGATCGAACCTTTGTTCGCCGCCCTGCTTGACAGTGCGGGTGATCGAATTTATGTTCGATGTAAAGATGCGAGGCTCGCGGCTCGCGTCCAGGGGCGGTCGTCCGCCGTCGCCGCCGTCACGGCGGCGACGGCGGGCGGGAACCGGACGGGGAGAGGGGAAGCTCCTCGTCCGGCCGCCCGGCGGATTTGTCGGTGGTGTCTGCGAGCCTTGACATCACCGGTGAGAACGCCGGGAGCCGCTTGCGACCAAGGAGGTTGAAGCGCAGTGATCCATCGACCCGGTGACTCGGGCGGGCCCCGGCTCTCGCCCACGGTCCGGGCGCATCTGGCCGATGCGCGCGACTGCCTGGAGGAGGCCGCCGCCGCGACCACCCCCGCCACCCGTTACGTCGCGGCCCACCTGGCGGCCCTGCGTGCCGCCGCCGCGGTCCTGGCCGCCCGCCCGCGCCCCATGGACGGCCGCAGGCGCAGGCTGCGCAGCGCCTGGGAGCTGCTGCCGGAGGCGGAGCCCCGGCTGGCCGACTGGGCCCCCTATTTCGAGATGAGCGCCACCAAGCGCGCCTCGGCCGAGGCCGGCATGACGCGCGTGGTGTCGGCGCGCGACGCCGAGGAGCTGATCTCCGAGGCGGAGCGGTTCGTCGCCACCGTCGAGAAGATGCTCGGCGTGCCCGTCCAGCCCACCCTGCCCGGCAGCGTCCCGCTGGCCGGCTGACCCCCGCCGCCCGGCGAACCCCCTCACACGCCCTCACACGCCGGCAGGCGCGCCCCTCACCGCGTCGTCCCGCCGTTCCGTCATCCCGTCGCCCGCGTCCGCGGCGTCCCGGTCCCGTCCTGTGGCCCTGCCGGGCACTCAGGAGACCCCGGCCGGGCGCTCAGGGCCTCCCTGCCGGGCGCTCAGGGGACCGCCGAGGGGGCTGACGCGTCCGAGGAGTCCGTCCGGCGGTCCACCCGGTGGCGCAGCAGGAGCATCGCGGCGTCGTCGCCCAGCGGGCGGCCCACGTGCCGCAGCAGGTCGGCGCGCAGGGCGTCCAGGGCCAGTTGCGGATCCGATCCGCCGAGCAGGTGCGCCCGCGCCTCCAGCGGATAGAACTCGCCCGCCCCGTTGCGCGCCTCGATGACCCCGTCGGTGTAGAAGAGCACCTGCTCCCCGGGCTCGAAGGGGATGCGGTACGGCTTCGGCTCGCTGACCCGCAGTGCGCCCATGCCCAGGGGCAGCGCCTCCTCGGGCGGTTCGGCGAAGCACTGCTTGTCGCCGGCTCCCAGCACCATGGGCGGCGGGTGACCGCAGTTGACGATGGTGATGGAGGCGTCGCCGGTGATCTCGGCGAGGATCGCCGTCACGAACTGCTCGCCCGAAAGCTCCCTGGTCAGGGCGTTCTCCAGGCGGGTCACCACGCGCAGCAGCCCGGTCTCGTCGTGGGCGGCCTCCCGGAAGGCGCCCAGCACCACCGCGGCCGTCTCCACCGCCTCCAGGCCCTTGCCCTGCACGTCCCCGACGATGATCCGCACCCCGTGCGGGGTGGTGACCACGTCGTACAGGTCGCCGCCGATCCGGGCCTCGGCGGTGGCGGAGGTGTAGGAGACGGCGACGCTGATCTCGGGTCCGGCCCGGCGCGGCACCGGCCGCAGCAGAACCCGCTGGGCGGCCTCGGCCACCGAGCGGACGTCGGCGAGTTGCCGTTCGTGGCGGAGCCGGCCGGCGCTGGCCAGCACGCTGGCCATGGTGACGCCCAGGATGGCCATCATGGTGATGTTGGTGCGGGAGCTCCACAGGACGTCGTAGTGCAGGCCGAGGGCGACGCACAGCGCCAGCGCGACGATCCCGACCACCGTCGTCCGGCCCAGGCCGCAGGCGACGCTGGCGAACGCCGGGCCGAGGGCCAGCAGGGGGAGCAGTCCGGTCTCCGGGCCCGAGCCGAGGTCGGCCAGGGCGACCACGGCCATGACGACGAAGGGCAGCAGCCGTAGGGTGCCCTGGGTCCTGCTGCCCCCGACGGAGGTCAGCAGTCGCAGGAAGGCGCGGGTCTTCGTCGAGCCGAGCATCGCCACGACGACGTCGAGGCGGCTTTTCGGGGACGGAGGAGAGTGATCGTGCCGATCCTCTCTCCGTGCCATGTTCACCACATCTCGCTAAAGCCGTATTTGCCTTTTCCTACCACAGTGAAGGTCTTCTGTGGCGGTATGCGAGTGATCTTCCGGAGATACGGCGTGTCGCACTCCGCGGCCGTGGGCGCGCCGCGGCGGCACGCCCACGGCGACGGTCAGAACGACTCGACGGCGCGCCGTGCCTCGGGGTCGAGCACGCCCCAGTTGATGAGCTCCTCGGTGAGCTCGGCCGGGGACTTGTCGTAGATCACCGCCAGGGAGCGGAGGTCCTCCTGGCGGATGGACAGCACCTTGCCGTTGTAGTCGCCACGCTGGCTCTGGATGGTGGCGGCGTAACGGGCCAGCGCGCCGGCCTTCTCCTTGGGGAGCTGGGCAAGGCGCTCAAGGTCGATGACAAGCTTCGGCGTCGGGCCGAGCGGGCTCGGCGCGGCGCCGCCGGGCAGCAGCTCCGAAACCGGCACGCCGTAGAAATCAGCCAGTTCGGCAAGCTTCTGGACCGTCACGGCGCGGTCACCGCGCTCATAGGAGCCGACCACGACCGCCTTCCAGCGCCCGCGCGACTTCTCTTCGACTCCGTGCAGGGACAGGCCCTGCTGGGTGCGGATGGCACGGAGTCGTGCACCCAGCGACTTGGCGTACTCAGACGGCATAGTGTGGCCCCCCGGCTCTGTTATGCACTGCTTTCACTTGATTGTGCTCCCTCGCAACTTATGCCCCAACCGCTGGGTTGGTGCGCGGGACAGGGACCTTCGGTGACGGGAGCGTCAGGGTTTACCCGATAAGGCCGCGAGGTGCGGTTACGGACAGTGACGGTAAAGCTGTGGACGCCCAAGGTCAAGCTGATTGGAAAAAAGATGCGGAATCCGGTCCGGTGGGTTCCGCCTCAAAGGCCGCAGTTGTCCCGCATGGGCGATACGGCCCCACCGGTCGCCGTGCCGGACGGCCGCGACGGCCGCCGTCCCGCGCGGACGCGGCACGGGCGCGGCACGGACGCACCGGGGCGTCCACGGGCGCCCCACGGGCGTGAGGAGACCGTGGGCCGCCGCCCCGGCGCGGCCGGTCACGCCTCGCCGCTCCGGGCCCTCCTGGCGCCCCCGGTGCTCCCGGCCGGTTCGGCGGGCCGCGGCGGCGGGTTGCGGGGCAGCATCATCACCGGGCACGCCGACGCGCGGATGATCTTCATTGACGTGTCGCCGAGGAAGACCCGGCGCAGCGGGCCGGCCGTGCTGGAGGCGCAGACCAGCAGCGCGCCCTCGCACCCGGCGCCGCCGAGCGCGGACGCCACGTCCCCGCCCTCCAGCACCTGCGTCGTGACCTCCACATCGTGCCCGTGCGCCGCCTCCCCGAGGTCGGCGGCGGCCCGCTCACGCAGCCGGTCGAGCGTCTGCTCGGCAGCCTTCACCCGCATCCCCCGGCTCACGACCAGGGTGATCAGGTGCAGCGGCGTCCCCAGCGCCGCGGCGATCTCCGCGGCCGGCCGTACGGCGTCGTCGGAGGCGGGGTCGCGGCGGTAGGCCACGGCCAGCCGCCGGATCGCCGGCGGGTGGTCCTCGGCGTACCCGCGCGGGGCCAGGGCGACGGGCACCGGGCAGGAGTGCAGGAGCTGGTCGGCGGTGCTGCCCAGCGCGATGCGGCCCCGGGAGCCCCGGGGCGCGGAGCCGATGACCACCGCGTCGGCGCCGATCCGCCCGGCGAGCCCGACCAGTCCGCGCCCGCTGCCGCGGTCGGCCTCCAGCATGTAGCCGATCGGCACGTCCCGGACGCCGGTCAGGGCCAGCCGTGCCTGCTGCAGCGCCTGGGCGGCCTGCGCGGTGATGTAGGCCCGCCACTCGGCGTCGACCTTCCCGGGGCCCGGCGTGGGCCAGGCGGGCGGGTGGACGTGTCCGACGGTCAGCCGGGCCCCGGCCTGCCTGGCCAGCAGCACGGCCAGCGCCAGCCCGTCCCTGCCCCGTGTCTCGGGGATGAACCCGGCGAGGATGTGCTCGATCTTCATCTGGTGCTCCGGTTGAGACGGGAGTGGCGGTAGCCGTACAGGAAGTAGGCGAGCAGGCCGGCCGCCATCCAGGCCCCGAACGCGAGCCAGGTGACGGACGCGAGCCCGGCCATCACGACGAAGCAGAAGATCACCCCGAGGATCGGGGTGACGGGGAAGAACGGCGTGCGGAAACTGCGCGGCAGCTCCGGGCGGGTCCGGCGCAGCACGAGCACGCCCGCGTTGACGATCGCGAAGGCGAACAGGGTGCCGATGCTGGTCGCCTCGGCGAGCTGGCCGAGCGGGATGAACCCGGCCAGCGTCGAGACGAACAGGGCCACGATGAGGGTGTTGGCGACCGGCACCTGACGGCGCGGGTCCACCCGCTGGAAGACCTTCGGGATCAGGCCGTCGCGTGACATCGCGAACAGGATGCGGGTCTGGCCGTACAGGACGGTGAGCACGACGCTGGCGATGGCGACGACCGCGCCGAAGGAGATGACGATCCCCGGCCAGGTCGCCCCGGTGGCCCGGTCGGCGACCAGGGCGAGGCTGGCCTCGGTGGTGTTCGGGTCGAACAGCCGCCAGTGCATGGCGCCGACGGCCGACAGCGCCACCGCGACGTAGACGATCGTGACGATGACCAGGGACAGGATGATCGCCCGCGGCAGGTCGCGCTTGGGGTCGCGCGCCTCCTCTCCGGCCGTGGAGGCGGCGTCGAAGCCGATGTAGGAGAAGAACACCTGCGAGGCGGCGGCGGTGACGCCGGCCATGCCCAGCGGGGCGAACGGCGTGAGGTTGCCCGTGCGGAACGCGCTGAAGGCCACCGCGCAGAAGAACACCAGCACCACGATCTTGATGAGCACGAAGACGACGTTGGCCCTGGCGCTCTCGGAGGCGCCGCGCAGCAGCAGCCAGGTGGCCAGCAGCACGATCAGGATCGCGGTGAGGTTCAGCACGCCGCCCTGGTCGCCGGGGGAGTGGGTGACGGCGTCGGGCAGGCGCGTGCCGGACAGGTCCTCCAGGAAGCGGTTGAGGTACTCGCCCCAGCCGACCGCCACGGCCGCCACCGAGACCGCGTACTCCAGCATCAGGCACCAGCCGCACACCCACGCCACCAGCTCGCCCATCGTCGCGTAGGCGTAGGAGTAGGACGACCCGGAGACCGGGATCGTGCCGGCCAGCTCGGCGTAGGACAGCGCGGAGAACAGGGCGGTGACCGCGGCCAGCACGAAGGAGGCGACCACCGCTGGACCGGCCTTCGGCACGGCCTGGCCGAGGATGACGAAGATGCCGGTGCCGAGGGTGGCGCCGACGCTGAAGAGGGTCAGCTGCCACATGGTCATGGTCCGGCGCAGCTCGCCGCCCTCGCCGTGGCCGCCCTCGGCGACGATCTCGTCGGCCGGCTTGGTGCGCAGCAGCCGGCGCGCCATGGAGACCATCGGCGCTCCCTTCCCCTCACCCCGTGCCCTGGATCAGGGCATGCCGTCCGGCGGCCAGGTTCCGCCGGGCGTGACGATGGTGCCCGCCGTGCCCTCAAGGATCCGCGCCGCGTCCTCCAGCCTGCCGATGGCGGCCATGTCGCCGGTCGTCTCGACGAACCGGGCGACCGCCTCCACCTTGGGTCCCATGGAACCGGCCGGGAAGTGCTCGGCGCGCAGCTCGTGGGGCGTGGTGCGGGCGATCTCCTCCTGCCGCGGGGTGCCGAAGTTCCTGGCGACCCCCGGCACGTCGGTCAGCGACATGAACACGTCCGCCTCCAGTGCCTCGGCGAGCAGCGCGGCGGTCAGGTCCTTGTCGACGACGGCCTCGATCCCCTGGAGCAGGCCGACCTCGTTGCGGATGACCGGGATGCCGCCGCCGCCCGCGCAGATCGTCAGGACGCCGTCGCGGACCAGGCGGCGGATCAGCCGGGTCTCCACCACCCGCTGCGGCACGGGGGAGGGCACGACCCGCCGCCAGCGGTCGCCGTCCTGCTTGACGGTCCAGCCGTACCGGGCGGCCAGCTTCTCGGCCTCCTCCTTCTCGTAGCCCTGGCCGACGAACTTGGCGGGGTCGTCGAAGGCGGGGTCCACGGCCGAGACGAGCGTCTGGTTGACCAGCGCGGCGACCTGACGCCCCGGCAGGGCGTTCTGCAGCGCCTGCAGCAGCCAGTAGCCGATCATGCCCTGCGTCTCGGCGCCGATCGTGTCGAGCGGGTAGGGCCGGCTCAGCTCGGGGTCGTGCGCGCTCTCCAGGGCCAGCACGCCCACCTGGGGGCCGTTGCCGTGGGTCACGATGAGCTCGTGCCGTACGGCCAGCTTCGCCAGCGACGCGGCGGCGGCCAGGACGTTGTCCCGCTGCGCCTCGGCGTCGGGCCGCTGCCCGCGCCGCAGCAGGGCGTTCCCTCCGAGGGCGACCAGGATGCGCACGGCTCAGCCTCCCGGGGTGGTCGTCACGGCGGCCTCCTCAGACGCCGTCGCGTTCGAGGGGGCAGCTCATGCAGCGCGGGCCGCCCCGGCCCCGGCCGAGCTCGCCGCCCGGGGTGGTGATCACCTCGATGCCGTTCGCGCGCAGGTGGTCGTTGGTGACGGTGTTGCGCTCGTAGCCGATGACCACGCCCGGCTCGACGGCCAGCGTGTTGCAGCCGTCGTCCCACTGCTCCCGCTCGGCCGCTCGGACGTCCTGCGTGGGCGTGAGGATCTCGATGTCGTCCAGCCCGACGGCGCGGGCGATGGCCCGGTGCATGTCCTCGGGGGCGTGGTCGGTGATCTTGAGTTCCTTCTCGGTGTCGCCGGGCTCGACCGTGTAGGAGGGCAGCATGCCCAGGCCGGCGAACTTGGTGAACACCCCGACGTCCACGTTCGTCATGACGGTGTCCAGGTGCATGAACGCCCTGGCCTTCGGCAGGTGCAGCGCGACGATCCGCTCGGCGCCGCCCCGGGCGAACAGGCTGCGCGCGAGCATCTCCACCGCCTCGGGCCTGGTGCGCTCGCTCATCCCGACCAGGACCGCCCCCCGGCCGATGACCAGGACGTCGCCGCCCTCGATGGTGGCGGGCGCGGCCGACATGCCGGGCATCCAGACGTCGTAGCCGCCCTCGCCCGGCCGGTCGTAGCCGGAGGCGAACATCGGGTGGTAGCGGTAGATCGCCTGGTAGTTGACGGTCTCGCGGCGGCGGGCCTTGCGGCGCATCGCGTTGATCGAGACGCCGCCGTAGATCCAGCAGGAGGTGTCGCGGGTGAACAGGTGGTTGGGCAGCGGCGGCAGGACGAACTCGTCCGGCTCGCGGGTGTGGAACGCCAGGCTCTTGGGGTCGGTGCCCCGCTCCACCAGCTCGCGCTTGGTGATGCCGCCGACGAGGTGGCGCTGCAGGTCGGCCGCGTCCATCGAGTCCAGCGCGTTGCGCAGCGCGTCGACGGCCATCGGCCCGAAGTAGCGCTCGTCGATGACGTTGTCGAGGACGTACTTGCGCGCCTCGGGGACCTCGACCGTCTCGCGCAGCAGGTCGGCCAGCAGGTGCACGACGACGCCCCGCTCGCGCAGGATGCGCTCGAACTGCCGGTGCTCCTCCATCGCGCGCTCCACCCACAGCACCTCGTCGAAGAGGAAGTCCTCCTTGTTGGAGGGGGTGAGGCGCCGCAGGGCCAGCTCGGGCCGGTCCAGCAGGACCCGGCGGAGCCTGCCCACCTCGGAGCCGACGTGGAAGGTCATGTCTTTCGTCCTCCGTGTTACCTCGATGCGCATCGGGCGCTTCAGGGGTGGTTCATCCACCGCTTTCCCGGTTTTCCCGGTTCTCCGGGTTCTTCCCTCTTTTTGGAGTTTTTCCCGCAGGTCGCCGCCGGAAGGCCGGAACGGCCCGCGCCCCGCCCGGCGGCGCCGGAGGCGCGAAGGGGCTGGTTGGGAGGCATCACGGCGCGCCTGCTACCGTGAGGCGTCGACTTCCTTTAAGACCCGTCCCGTGAGGCGGGAAAGGTGGTGTTCTTTTGGCTGACGCCGTTTCGCATGCCCAGGACGCGCGCGCGGTCCTCGAGGGACCCGACATCAACCGCGCCCTGATCCGCATCTCCCACGAGATCCTCGAACGCACCAAGGGCGCCGAGGACATCGTCCTGCTCGGCATCCCCACCCGGGGTGTCCACCTGGCCCGCCGGCTGGCCGGCCACATCGCCCGCTTCGAGGGCCGCCCGGTGCCCGTCGGGTCGCTCGACATCACGATGTACCGCGACGACCTGCGGCTGCGCCCGGCCCGCGCCCTCGGCCGCACCGACCTGCCCGCCGACGGCATCGACGGCAGGGTCGTCGTCCTCGTCGACGACGTCCTCTTCTCCGGCCGCACGGTCCGCTCCGCGCTCGACGCGCTCAACGACCTGGGCCGCCCGCAGGCCGTGCAGCTCGCCGCCCTGGTCGACCGCGGCCACCGCGAGCTGCCCATCCGCGCCGACTACGTGGGCAAGAACCTCCCCACCTCCAAGTCCGAGATCGTCAAGGTCTACCTGGAGGAGAACGACGGCCGCGACGCCGTCCTGCTGCTGAGGGGGGACGGCCGGTGAGGCGCCATCTCATCTCCGCGGCCGACCTGAGCCGCGACGACGCCCTGCTCATCCTCGACACCGCCGACGAGCTGGCCAAGATCTCCGACCGCTCGATCAAGAAGCTGCCGACGCTGCGCGGCCGTACGGTGGTCAACCTTTTCTTCGAGGACTCCACCCGGACCCGGATCTCCTTCGAGGCGGCGGCCAAGCGCCTGTCGGCCGACGTGATCAACTTCTCGGCCAAGGGCTCCAGCGTCTCCAAGGGCGAGTCCCTCAAGGACACCGCGCTGACCCTGGAGGCGATGGGCGCCGACGCCGTCGTCATCCGGCACGGCGCCTCCGGCGCGCCACACCGCCTGGCCGGCTGGGTCCGCGGCAGCGTCGTGAACGCCGGCGACGGCACCCACGAGCACCCCACCCAGGCGCTGCTCGACGCGTTCACCATGCGCCGCCGACTGGGCCCGCTGGACGGCAGGAGGGTCACCATCGTCGGCGACGTGCTGCACAGCCGGGTGGCCCGCTCCAACGTCCTGCTGCTGAGCACGCTCGGCGCCGAGGTGACCCTGGTCGCCCCGCCGACCCTGCTGCCGGTGAGCGTCGGCTCCTGGCCCTGCGAGGTCTCCTACGACCTCGACGCCGTGCTGCCCAAGTCGGACGTGGTGATGATGCTGCGCGTCCAGCGCGAGCGGATGAACGCCGCGTTCTTCCCCACCGAGCGGGAGTACAGCCGCCGCTACGGCCTCGACCGCGACCGCGTCGCCAGGATGCACGACGACGCCATCGTGATGCACCCCGGTCCGATGAACCGGGGCATGGAGATCGCGGCCGAGGTGGCCGACTCACCGCGCTCGACGATCGTCGAGCAGGTCGCCAACGGGGTGACCACGCGCATGGCCGTCCTGTACCTGCTGCTGGGCGGCGCCGACCTCGGGGGAGAGATCCGACAGTGAGCGAGCAGCGAAGCACCGTGATCAAGGGAGCGCGGATCCTCGGCGGCGAGCCCGCCGACATCCTCGTCCGCGGCGGGGTCGTCGAGGAGGTCGGCCAGGGGCTGACCGGCGACGAGACGATCGACGCCCGGGGCCTCATCGCCCTGCCCGGCCTCGTCGACCTGCACACCCACCTGCGCGAGCCGGGCCGGGAGGACGCCGAGACCGTCGAGACCGGCACCCGCGCCGCCGCCCTGGGCGGCTACACCGCCGTCCACGCCATGGCCAACACCGACCCGGTCGCCGACACCGCCGGCGTCGTCGAGCAGGTCTGGCGGCTGGGCCAGGAGGCCGGCCACTGCGACGTGCGCCCGGTGGGCGCCGTCACCGTCGGCCTGGAGGGCGAGCGGCTGGCCGAGCTCGGCGCGATGGCCGACTCCGCGGCCCGGGTGCGGGTCTTCTCCGACGACGGCAAGTGCGTCTCCGACGCGGTGCTCATGCGCCGCGCCCTGGAGTACGTCAAGGCGTTCGACGGAGTGATCGCCCAGCACGCCCAGGAGCCGCGGCTGACCGCGGGCGCGCAGATGAACGAGGGCGCGGTCTCCGGCAGGCTCGGCCTGACCGGCTGGCCCGCGGTCGCCGAGGAGGCGGTCATCGCCCGCGACTGCCTGCTGGCCGCGCACGTCGGCTCCCGGCTGCACGTCTGCCACGTCTCCACCGCCGGCTCGGTGGAGATCATCCGGTGGGCCAAGTCCAAGGGCTGGGACGTCACCGCCGAGGTGACCCCGCACCACCTGCTGCTGACCGACGACCTCGTCGAGGACTCCCCGGTCGGCGCCTACAACCCGATCTACAAGGTCAACCCGCCGCTGCGCACCCGCGCCGACGTCGAGGCGCTGCGCCTCGCGCTGGCCGACGGCACGATCGACTGCGTCGCCACCGACCACGCGCCGCACCCGGTCGAGGACAAGGAGACCGAGTGGTCCGCCGCGGCGATGGGCATGATCGGACTGGAGACGGCGCTGTCGGTGGTTCACGAGGCCATGGTGGAGACCGGCCTGCTTGACTGGTCGGGTGTCGCCGAGCGCATGTCGTACGCCCCGGCCAGGATCGGCCGCCTGGCCGGTCACGGCCGTCCCGTCGAGGCGGGCGCCCCGGCCAACATCACGCTGTACGACGCCTCGGCGCGCGCGGAGGTGGACCCCTCGGGCTTCGCCTCGCGCAGCCGCAACACGCCCTACGAGGGCAGGACGCTGCCCGGCCGGGTCGTCGCGACCTTCCTGCGCGGCAGACCGACCGTCCTGGACGGCAAGCTCGTCTGACGCCTCACCCCGCCGCCCGCCGTACGGTCCGCTCCGTACGGCGGGCGGGAGGGGCCGCCGGGTCCCGGCCCGCGGAGGCGCGGAGCGCCGGGGGGAAGCGCACCCGACGACGCGTGCGCGGACGCGTGACGGCCGGCCCGCGCCCGGGAACGGGCGGGCGGGGCCGGACGGACGGCGCGTCTCACATCGTGGAGATCCCCTCCACCAACATGCCTGATATTTCATACTTTGCGGAGCAGTGACCGATATGATCGGGGTTTTCGAGTGACCGCAGTGCTAGTGCTGGAAGACGGCCGCGTCTTCCAAGGGGCGCCCTACGGCGCCGAGGGAGAGACCTTCGGCGAGATGGTCTTCAACACCGGGATGACCGGCTACCAGGAGACGCTCACCGACCCCTCGTACCACCGTCAGATCGTCGCGATGACCGCGCCGCACATCGGCAACACCGGCGTCAACGACGAGGACCCCGAGTCCTCGCGGGTCTGGGTGGCCGGCTACGTCGTCCGCGAGCCCGCCCGCGTCTCCTCCAGCTGGCGCGCACGCCGCTCCCTCGACGACTACCTCAGGGAGCAGGGCGTCGTCGGCATCGCCATCCCCGGCACCCGCGCCCTCACCCGCCACCTGCGCGAGCGCGGGGCCATGCGCGCCGGGATCTTCTCCGGCGACGCCCTCGCCACCGTCGAGGAGCTGGTGGAGCGCGTACGGCGCAGCCCCGGCATGGAGGGCGCCGACCTGGCGCGGGAGGTCTCCACCGCCGAGCCGTACGTGGTGCCGGCGATCGGCGCCAAGCGTTTCACCGTGGCGGCCGTGGACCTCGGGATCAAGGCGATGACCCCGCACCGGCTGGCCGAACGCGGCTGCGAGGTGCACGTCCTGCCCGCCACCAGCACCGCCGAGGACATCCTCGCCCTCGGCCCCGACGGGGTCTTCTTCTCCAACGGCCCCGGCGACCCGGCCACCGCCGACGCCGCCGTCGAGGCGCTGCGCGGCGTCCTCGCCGCGGGCAGGCCGTTCTTCGGCATCTGCTTCGGCAACCAGATCTTCGGCCGGGCCTTGGGCCTGGGCACCTACAAGCTGCGCTACGGCCACCGCGGCGTCAACCAGCCGGTCCAGGACCGGAGCACCGGCAAGGTGGAGATCTCCGCGCACAACCACGGCTTCGCCGTACAGGCGCCGCTGGACGGGCCGTTCGACACGCCGTACGGCCCGGCGGAGGTCAGCCACGTCAACCTCAACGACGACTGCGTCGAGGGGCTGCGACTCGTCGACCGGCCGGCCTTCAGCGTCCAGTACCACCCCGAGGCGGCGGCCGGCCCGCACGACTCCGCGGGGCTCTTCGACCGGTTCTGCGAGTTGATGGAGCAGCACGCGACCATGAGCGCGGAGCAGGAGAGGGGACGAGCGAGCGGAGCGGGCGGCGACGGAGGAGCCGGCCGCGCAGCGAGTGAGGAGCCGAGCGCGACCATGAGCGCGCAGCGGAACGCGACCATGAAGACGGAGGGCAAGGATGCCTAAGCGCACGGACATCCGGTCGGTCATGGTGATCGGCTCCGGGCCGATCGTGATCGGCCAGGCCTGCGAGTTCGACTACTCCGGCACCCAGGCCTGCCGCGTGCTGCGCGCCGAGGGCTTCCGCGTGATCCTCGTCAACAGCAACCCGGCCACGATCATGACGGACCCGGAGTTCGCCGACGCCACCTACGTCGAGCCGATCACCCCGGAGATCGTCGAGAAGATCATCGCCAAGGAGCGGCCGGACGCCCTCCTGCCCACCCTCGGCGGCCAGACCGCGCTCAACACCGCGATCGCGCTGCACGAGGCCGGGGTGCTGGAGGAGTACGGCGTCGAGCTGATCGGCGCCGACGTGGACGCCATCCAGGCGGGCGAGAACCGCGAGATGTTCAAGGCCATCGTCGGCAAGGTCGCCGCCGAGCGGGGCCTGAACGCCGAGTCGGCCCGCTCGGTCGTCTGCCACACCATGGACGAGTGCCTGGCCGCCGCCACGGAGCTGGGCTACCCGCTGGTGGTGCGCCCCTCCTTCACCATGGGCGGCGTCGGCTCCGGCTTCGCCCACGACGAGGACGGCCTGCGCCGCATCGCCGGGGCCGGCCTCGACGCCTCCCCGACCAGCGAGGTGCTCCTGGAGGAGTCCATCCTCGGCTGGAAGGAGTACGAGCTGGAGGTGATGCGCGACCGGGCCGACAACGTCGTCATCGTCTGCTCCATCGAGAACCTCGACCCGATGGGCGTGCACACCGGCGACAGCGTCACCGTGGCCCCCGCGCTGACCCTGACCGACCGCGAGTACCAGAACATGCGCGACGTCGCCATCGCGGTCATCCGCGAGGTCGGCGTGGACACCGGCGGCTGCAACATCCAGTTCGCGGTCGACCCGGCCACCGGCCGCATGGTCGTCATCGAGATGAACCCCCGGGTCTCCCGCTCCAGCGCGCTGGCCTCGAAGGCCACCGGCTTCCCGATCGCCAAGATCGCGGCCAAGCTCGCCATCGGCTACACCCTGGACGAGATCCCCAACGACATCACCCGGGAGACCCCGGCGTCGTTCGAGCCCTCGCTCGACTACATCGTGGTCAAGGTCCCGCGGTTCGCCTTCGACAAGTTCCCCGGGGCCGACGCGACGCTGACGACCCACATGAAGTCGGTCGGCGAGGCCATGGCCATCGGCCGGTCCTTCCCCGAGGCACTGCAGAAGGCGCTGCGCTCCCTGGAGAAGAAGGACGCGGTCTTCACCTGGGCCGGGGAGCCCGGCGACAAGGACGCGCTGCTCGACGCCTGCCGCACCCCGCACGACGGCCGCCTGCGCGCCATGCAGCAGGCCATCCGCGCCGGGGCGACGCCCGAGGAGCTGTTCGAGGCCACCTCGGTGGACCCGTGGTTCCTCGACCAGCTCTTCGCGATCGACGAGGTCGCCGGCGGGCTGCGCCGGGCCCCGCGGCTCGACGCCGAGGCGCTGACCCTGGCCAAGCGGCACGGCTTCAGCGACGCGCAGATCGCCGAGCTGTGCGACATGACCGAGGAGCGGGTGCGCGACCTGCGCCACGCGCTCGGCGTGCGGCCGGTCTACAACACGGTGGACACCTGCGCCGCGGAGTTCGCCGCGCGGACGCCCTACCTGTACTCCACCTACGACGAGGAGACCGAGGTCCCGCCGGGCGAGCGGCCCAAGGTCATCATCCTCGGCTCCGGTCCCAACCGCATCGGCCAGGGCATCGAGTTCGACTACGCGTGCGTGCACGCCTCCTTCGAGCTGTCGAAGGCCGGCTACGAGACCGTCATGGTCAACTGCAACCCCGAGACGGTCTCCACCGACTACGACACCTCCGACCGGCTCTACTTCGAGCCGCTCACCCTGGAGGACGTCCTGGAGGTCGTCCACGCCGAGCAGCAGAGCGGCCAGGTCGCGGGCGTCATCGTCCAGCTCGGCGGCCAGACCCCGCTGGGCCTGGCCCAGGCGCTCAAGGACGCCGGCGTCCCGATCGTCGGCACCTCGCCGGAGTCGATCCACCTCGCCGAGGAGCGCGGCGCGTTCGGCCGCGTCCTGGCCGAGGCCGGCCTGCCCGCGCCCCGGCACGGCACCGCCACCGGTGAGCAGGACGCCCTGGAGATCGCCGCCGAGATCGGCTACCCGGTGCTGGTGCGGCCCTCCTACGTCCTCGGCGGCGCCGGCATGGCCATCGTCTACGACGACGAGACCCTGGTCACCTACATGTCCCGGGCCGGGGCCGCCAGCGACCACCCGGTGCTGGTGGACAAGTTCCTCGACGAGGCCGTCGAGATCGATGTGGACGCCCTGTTCGACGGCGAGGAGCTCTACCTCGGCGGCGTCATGGAGCACATCGAGGAGGCCGGCATCCACTCCGGCGACTCGGCGTGCTCGCTGCCGCCGATGACGCTGGGCAGCCACGACATCAAGCGCATCCGCGCGGCCACCGAGGCCATCGCCCGCGGCGTGGGCGTGCGCGGCCTGATCAACGTGCAGTACGCCATGTCGGCGAACATCCTGTACGTGCTGGAGGCCAACCCGCGCGCCAGCCGTACGGTGCCGTTCGTCTCCAAGGCCACCGCGGTGCCGCTGGCCAAGGCGGCGGCCCGGGTGATGATGGGGGCGGGGATCGCCGAACTGCGCGCGGAGGGCATGCTCCCGGCCGAGGGCGACGGCGGCACCCTGCCGCTGGACGCGCCAATCGCGGTCAAGGAGGCGGTGCTGCCGTTCAACCGGTTCATCCGCAGCATGAACGACGCGGTGGACACGGTGCTGGGCCCGGAGATGCGCTCCACCGGCGAGGTGATGGGCATCGACGAGTTCTTCGGCATCGCCTACGCCAAGTCGCAGGCCGCCGCCTACGGCTCGCTGCCGGTCAAGGGACGGGCGTTCGTCTCGGTGGCGAACCGGGACAAGCGCGCCATGATCTTCCCGGTGAAGGCGCTCGCCGATCTCGGCTTCGAGATCCTGGCCAGCGAGGGCACCGCCGAAGTGCTGCGCCGCAACGGCGTCCATGCCAAGATCGTGCGCAAGCAGAGTGACGGGCCGGGCCCCGACGGTGAACCGACCATCGGCCGGCGGATCCTGGACGGCGAGGTGGATCTCATCGTGAACACGCCCTTCGGCAGCCCCGGCCAGTCCGGGCCGCGGCTGGACGGCTACGAGATCCGCACCGCGGCCGTGCTGCGGGGCATCCCGTGCATCACGACCGTCCAGGGCCTGGCCGCCGCCGTACAGGGCATCCAGGCGATCGTACGCGGCGACGTGGGGGTACGGTCCCTCCAGGAGCACGCGGAGCGGCTGAGGGGACGAGTGAGCGAAGTGGC